>CAXIAD010000065.1:0-16188 GCA_964021645.1 uncultured Cognatishimia sp.
AGATTGAGTAATCCATGTTAGCGATGCCGCCTTCATAGATCAGGTCAACGATCAGTTTGGTTTCGTGCAGGCACTCGAAATAGGCCATTTCAGGCTCGTAACCCGCTTCGACCAGTGTCTCGAAACCCATGCGGATCAATTCAACGATACCGCCACACAGAACAGCTTGCTCACCAAATAGGTCAGTTTCGCATTCTTCGCGGAAATCAGTTTCGATAATGCCGGAACGACCGCCACCGATGGCTGAGCAATAAGACAGGCCGATTTCCAGCGCTTTGCCGGATGCGTCTTTGTTTACAGCAACAAGGCAAGGCACGCCGCCGCCTTTGGTGTATTCGCCGCGCACTGTGTGACCAGGGCCTTTAGGCGCCATCATGATCACGTCGATGCCTTCTTTGGGTTCAATCAGACCCAAGTGTACGTTCAAACCGTGAGCAAATGCAATTGCTGCGCCGGGTTTGATGTTGTCGTGGACGTATTTCTTGTATGTTTCTGCCTGAAGTTCGTCGGGCATTGTGAACATGATGACGTCAGCCCAAGCAGCCGCTTCCGCGATGCCCATAACTTTCAGGCCTTCGCCCTCGGCTTTTTTCGTAGAGGCAGAACCGTCGCGCAACGCAACAACAAGGTTCTTCGCACCAGAATCGCGCAGGTTCAGCGCATGCGCGTGGCCTTGCGAGCCATAGCCAAGAATGGCGACTTTTTTGTCTTTGATGAGGTTAACGTCGCAATCACGATCATAATAAACGCGCATGTCAGCGGTCCTTTTGTTGGTTGTTTGCGGTGATCATAGGGATATTTTCCGCAGTTTCGATCACATATTTCTAGACTATTGCGCAAAATATGCAGTAATCATGCGCAAAATAAACGAATGAGCAATTATTCATGCTTGATGATCTCGATAGACGCATATTGCGCACCCTCCAAGGCGACCCTGACCTGTCGATTCCCGATCTGGCAGATCATGCGGGCCTAACAGTTTCACGTCTGTCGCGACGGCTTGACCGGCTGCGTGACAACGGGACCTTGCGCGCTCAACACGCGGTGATCGACTGGCGCGCGCTTGGCTATTCGGTTGAGGTCAGCCTGCGCGTGACGCTGGATAAAACCCAAACCCGCGCCTTTGATGATTTTATCGAGGCCGCACGCGATATCCCGGAGGTCTTAGAGATCCAAACCTTCCTTGGCCGCGTCGATGTGCGCCTGTCAGTCATTGCGCGCGACATGGCGCATTACCAGAAAATCTATCGCAGCCACATCCTCATCCTGCCGCACATCAATGACATCGAGGCCTTGATGCATGTCGCGCGGATCAAATCGGACCAAGGATTACCCCTATGACGCCCGATCTGGATGATATCGACCATAACCTGTTGCGCGCTCTGTCGGTGGATGCCACGCAGTCTGCGGGCGCATTGGGGCGCCGCTTTGGCCTCTCACAACCGGCCACATGGCGCCGCATTCGCCGTCTCACCGATCTGGGCATCATCACCGGCCGCCGCCTTGACCTGGACAAGGAAAAACTCGGCTTTGGCGTTACGGTCTTTCTCGGCGTCAAACTTGCCACCAAGGGCCGCGTTAGCCTAGAGGATTTCGAACGCGCCGTCACCGCCATCCCCGAGGTGCAAACCGTTGAGCACGTCCTTGGCATGTATGACTACCGCCTGCGCGTCACCGCGCGCGACATCTCTGATTTTGAGCGCGTATTGCGCCGCCGCATCATGACTCTCCCCGGTGTCGGCGATGTAGAGGCCAACGTGCTCCTCTCTGAAGAACGCCGCCCCGGCCCGCTCTGACCTATCAATTTGACCCAAACACCCGCTCTTCTCTTGGGCAAAAATATCCCCGCCGGAGGCTTCCCCCCTCGCGACACGCCTATGCCCAAAGATGACATGACGAAAATGCCCCCCTGCACGACGCCAATGCCCTATGTTCAGGGCCATCAACTGCCTAGTTTGGCAAGGATCACGGCGCGGCTCTTCGGGACAGTATGCCAAAGTAGACTTTGCCATTCCTGAAACCGTTGGATAGCGGTTACACAAATAGAATTTTAAGGAGGCCACAATGGCACTTTTGCAGGATATCGACCCCACAGGTTTGGATGAGTTTTCCGTAGTCTTCACCGACCGCTCTCTGAATCACATGAGCCAGGCCTTCCAACAGGTCATGCGCGATGTTTCTGGCATGCTTAAAGATGTCTATAACGCAGATGCCGTGGCTTTGGTCCCCGGTGGCGGCACCTACGGCATGGAGGCTGTCGCCCGCCAGTTTGCCAAAGGCGCAAACACCTTGGTCGTGCGCAACGGTTGGTTCTCCTACCGCTGGAGTCAGATTTTCGAAGCAGGGGCCTTTGCCGCGGATTCAACCGTGATGAAAGCGCGCCAAGCGGGCAATGACGTCACCGCCGCTTTTGCCCCGGCCCCTATTGAAGAAGTCGTGGCGAAAATCCATGAGGTAAAACCAGACATCGTTTTCGCCCCCCATGTCGAAACCTCCGCTGGAGTGATTCTGCCTGATGCCTATGTCAAAGCAATGGCCGCGGCGGCCCATGAGGTTGGCGCTCTGATGGTTCTGGATTGCATCGCCTCAGGTTGTGCATGGATCGACATGAAAGATACGGGCGTTGATGTGTTGATCTCTGCCCCGCAAAAAGGCTGGTCTGCCTCCCCCTCTGCTGGGTTGGTGATGATGTCCGAACGTGCCCTTACGCGCATGGAGGGGACAACCTCTGACAGCTTTGCGCTGGATTTGAAAAAATGGCACTCGATCATGCTGGCCTATGAAAATGGTGGCCATGCCTATCATGCGACTATGCCAACAGACGCGCTGCGTGCCTTCCGCGATACCATGTTGGAAACTAAAGAATACGGTTTTGACAAGCTGCGCGATGCGCAATGGGCGCTTGGTGATGGGGTACGGGCGATGCTGGCTGCCAAAGGGGTGAAATCCGTCGCGGCCGATGGATTTGGCGCACCGGGTGTTGTTGTCAGTTACACATCTGATCCCGCCGTTCAGAATGGCAGCAAGTTTGCAGCCCTTGGCATGCAAATCGCGGCTGGTGTGCCTTTGGCCTGTGATGAGCCAGAGGGCTTCATGACCTTCCGTTTGGGATTGTTTGGGCTGGATAAACTATATGACGTCGACGCTACATTGGCGCGCTTGAAAACCGCTCTTGATACCGTTCTATAAGCGGGCGTTTTGGGCGACCGAAGTTTGACCTAACGGAGCGCCTGCGGCGCGCTCTCCTTCTCAGGGATGCCCTAACCGGGCATCCCTTCGGACCAAAGTTTGCGTGTTTCTGTACCATAAAGTGGGTGAGGCAGGGTTTTGTACAAAACAGGGGGGTGTTTCGTACAAAACGTACAAAACTTTGGCTATCCTCAGTGTACGCCAAGCCCCATCTGCATCAGCGTTTTACGAACAGCAGGCAGCGCATATAGCGCGTTCAACCCCATTGCGCGGGCATCCCTAAGTGCTGGTGTCTCAACCATTGAGGCTCGATTTAGCAGATCAATGCCCTTCGCGCGGATCAAAATCTCTGTATGACGCTTGCGCTGATAGGTTTCTAACATATTGATATTACCTATATTTTCTGGATCATTCGTCGCAAGATCGAGCAGTATGCGCATATCTCCCAGCGACATGTTCAGGCCCTGCGCGCCAATGGGGGGAACAACATGCGCAGCCTCAGCGATCAAGGCGATCCGTTCACCATACAGGTGATCCGCCGTTTGATTGATAATGGGCCATATGGTACGACGGGATGCTTGGGTCAACGGGCCAAGAAGGCCGCAGCTTCGCTCAGTCATTTCATTATTGAAATCAACCTCTTGCATCGCAAAAAGCTCTTGCGCACGAGCGCCTCGTTCCATCCAAACCAGAGCAGAAGAGGGCATCCCGTTATGATCCGGCAAGGGGACCAGAGTGAAGGGGCCACCAGAGCGGTGAATTTCGGTAGAGACATTTTCATGGGGTATCGGGTGGTTCACCGCCAAGGCGAGTGCTTTTTGCCCATAAGTGGTTGTTTTAACGCTAATTTGCGCTGCATTCCGCATCGGTGAATCACGCCCGTCAGCCGCGATAACCAGCTTGCATCGCGACACTGACCCATCGGTCAACCCTACGCGCGCCTCGTTTTCACGAGTGAATAACGTGGTTGTGGCAACCCCCAACCGTAAATCAACATTGCTGTTGTTCTTTAGCACATCCAGCATTTCACGGCGCAAAAGCCAGTTGGGTAAGTTCCATCCAAAAGGGGCTGTGGAAATGTCTTGTGCGTTGAAATCTTTGACTATTCTTGGTTCTATCTGCTCCCCGCCCGCATCGACAATACGCATGATTTGCAAGGGTGCCGCATGTGGCGCAAACCGGGGCCAAAGGCCGATCTCGTCAAGAAATTCACGTGCAGGCTGTAAAAATGCAGTGGTGCGTAAATCAGACCCCTCACCATCGCGAATGGTAACCGGCGGCGTTGGGTCGATGCACTGTACCTTGAAACCAGCATTTGCAAAGGCCGCAGTTGCAGCCAGACCAGCAATCCCGCCTCCTGAAATCACAACATCAAAGCGTTGATTTGTCACGATAAAACTCCTATCCGATAGCAATATAGGCTAGGTGGCAAGGGCTTCCAAGGGGCGGGATGCGCGATAGGCAGATTATTGCAGCTGCCCTAGGAAAGCGGTTAAATCACTGGTGTGATGGTGGATATAGTCTGCCTCATGCTGCTCTGGAGCGACGTGAACCGTCCGCATGCCCATGGCGTATGGCGCGCGCAAATTGCGAATATCATCCTCAAACATGACAGCGGTTTTGGGGGTCAGCCCATCCAGGTCAAAAATGGTTTCAAACGCGCCTTGCTCTGGCTTTGGCTGAAAATTCGCATTTTCGACGCCGTAAATCGCATCAAAAATTCCGCCCAAACCCCGCGCCTCTAGCACGCGTTCTGCATAGGGGGCGCTGCCGTTGGTATAGACAACGCGCCTGCCAGGAAGATCGGAAATATATGCTGCCAATGTATGATCCTTTTCCAAATGCTCCATGGAAATGTCATGCACTTCAATAAGATAGGGGGCAGGATCAAGATCGTGCTCGCGCATAAGTCCCGCCAAGGTAGTGCCGTATTTCTGCCAATAGTCGCGCCGCAGTTGGTCTGCTTTGGCCTTTTCCACGCCCAATGTCGCCATGACATAATTGGTCATCTTGACCTCAATTTGGTCAAATAACCGCATATGGGGCGGATAAAGTGTATTATCGAGGTCAAAAACCCAGCTATCGATGTGATTAAATGAAGATTTAGGCATGCCCCGACCCTAGGGGAGACGCGTGTTGTGCGCAATGCTGGGGTTGCAAGAAAAGGGTGAGCGTGCATAGTCACGGCGTCATCGAAACTGGAGTCTGAAATGGTACAGAGTAAATCGCCGAACAAAGATGCATATACTCTGATTCTAGAGGCGATTGATGTCGGGGTCTATAAACCCGGTGATCGTTTGGTAGAAAGCGACCTTGCAGAGCAATTCGGGGTCTCGCGCACGCCAATTCGCGAGGCATTGCAACGGCTTGAAACACAGTCGCTGTTGGCACGTGATGGGCGCAGCCTGATCGTGTCCTCGCTAGATCACAATCAGATGTCGGAGCTATATGTCGTGCGAACTGAGCTTGAGGGTTTGGCCGCGCGTTTGGCAGCCCGTCACGCCGCCCCCGAAGAGGTAAAGGTTCTGCGCGATATGGTGTCCGACGATCAGGCCTTGGTTGACGATCCTTCTGCCCTTGCACGGGCAAATCGGCGGTTTCACAAACAAATTCACCTCGCTTCGCACAACCGCTATCTTGTTCAACAGCTTGATCTTGTGCACCGCTCTATGGCGCTTATGGCGACAACGTCTTTGGCCGCAGAGGGACGGGGGCATGACGCGCTTATTGAACATGATGCCATTGTAACTGCTATAGAAAATCGCGACGAAGACGCGGCGTATTTTGCGCTAAAAGACCACATTTCAAAAGCGTTTATGACCCGTCTAAAGCTAGACTCCGACGCCTGAATACTGCGCGCTTTTACCCTCGTCCGTTTGTCCGTGTTTGGTTTTGTCCCAGAAAAACGGGCGAAAGATAAGTTCAAACAGGCCCTTGTAGGCCGCAATTGTTGCCAATGGAAAATATAACCCAAGGGTCAAAATCCACGGGACAAGCCTAAATCTGTTTTGCCCGGAAATGGCATAAATGGATACAATTGCATCAATTGCGGCCACTGCCAAAAACAGCCCGCCCATCCAGTTTAGCAAAAACGCAGGCGACACAGACTGAAATGGATGGGTGCCGCCAAACACGACAATCCAAAAACTCCAGATCAAGGGCGCGAGTAAAAACTGCGACAGCGTTGATAGGAAAAATACCTGAAACCCCCAAAATTTGAGCGGACCGAGTTGCTGATACAGCAGGCGGGGTTTTCGCATGTGGACAAAATACGTGACCATATATCCCTTTAACCACCGTGAGCGTTGCTTGATCCACGGCCAAAAATGACAATTCGCCTCTTCTTGGGTGACGGTGTTAATCAATTCGGTGCGATACCCATGCCGCGCCAATCGAATGCCCAAATCGGCGTCTTCTGTGACATTATGACTGTCCCAACCGCCCAACTCTTCCAATGCTTTGCGTCGAAAAAATACGGTCGTTCCGCCCAAAGGAATCGCCAAACCCAAATGCGCAACACCGGGCAGCATAACCCGGAACCAAGTGGCATATTCTATTGTAAAACAACGCGATAACCAGTTTGTGTAAGGGTTATAATAGTCCAAAATCCCCTGCAAACAGGCGACTTCCTTGGGGGCTTGGGCAAATCTAACTGCGATTTTTTGCAATTGATCTGGGGCAGGGGCGTCTTCTGCGTCCCAAATCCCGATGATGTCACCTTTGCAGAAATCCAGTGCGTAATTTAGCGCGCGTGGCTTGGTTGTGATCCCGCTTCCTGCGGGCACTTCGATCACCCTGATCCAGTTTGGCAATGTTGCCTGCGATAGGGTGTGATGGGTTAATTCATCCGTCTCTTCCAGCACCAGAACAATATCAAGCAGCGCCTTGGGATAGGTCAGACGCGCCAGCCGTGACACCAGCGCATGGGCGATCTCTCGTTCATGAAACAGCGGCACCATCACTGATATTCTGGGCAGTCGTATCCCCTTTGCCTCGCTTGGGACATTGCCAACGCTGCCCTGCTGCCAACGCGCAATGAGGGCCGATAGTTTAAGCGCAGTCGCCACAACAAGCGTCACCAAGGCCCATGCCATCAGAAACAGATATAGATACATCGGCGCGACCCAAGCTGTTGTAACCACTACCAAGATCAACCCCGTTAGCAGGGGCCAATGTCTACGGGGCCAATTACTCCACGTCCGGCAACTCTCCTCTGCGGGCACACGTTTTTCGGCAGCCCGGGTCAGGTAACGGCGGTGGGTTTGTTCAAGATGCGTGTGAATATCCGCTTCGGATGCCACCGCGATAAGCGAGCCCCGCAATGAGGGCGGCAATTGCGGGCGTAACGCCTCAAATCGGTCCGGTCTGCTTGTGGCCAAAATGACCAAACCGCCGAGACCAACCCAAGGCACAATGCAATGTTTTAAACAGAACTCCGGCGATAATAGCTCACTCAGGCGTTGATCAGGGGGATCGCGTTTAAAATCAACATGTTGCGCGGTATAGTATTGCGCCAATGCCTCCAGCGCTTGATGTTCGGTGATCCATCCCTTGGACATCAAAATTTCAGCTAGGGTCGTGTCCCATTCATGGTGTCGATCAAGGGCGTGAAACAATTGCCAGGGGGTGATGATGCCTTGTTCGATCAGGTGCCGACCCATCGACACATGGCGCTCAATCTTGGGAGTTGAGCTTGGGGCGAATAGCCGAATTTGTTGGTTGCTCATGCCCATCCACCACGCAAGCCCTAGTTGAATAAGCATGCGCGGCAGGTGGTTAACGGATCGTTAACAAGTAGAGCGAAGTTTAGGCGCGGTCGGCCATATAGGCTGCAAACCGTTCAAACAGGTAAAACGAATCCTGCGGGCCCGGGCTTGCTTCTGGGTGATGTTGAACAGAGAAAACAGGGCGCCCCGTTACCTTAATTCCACAATTTGACCCATCAAATAGCGAGACATGCGTTTCCACAACTCCCTCAGGCAGGAACTGGCTATCCACGGCAAAACCGTGGTTCATTGATGTGATTTCAACCTTGCCCGTATCGTGGTCTTTCACCGGGTGGTTGGCACCGTGGTGACCGTGATTCATTTTGACGGTCTTGGCTCCCAAAGCTAGGGCAAGCATCTGATGTCCAAGGCAAATCCCAAAGATCGGCAGATCGGCATTTTCCAAAAGCGACGAAATCATAGGCACCGCATATTCACCGGTTGCCGCTGGATCGCCTGGTCCGTTTGATAGGAACACCCCATCAGGATTATGCGACAGCACATCTTCGGCAGTCGCGCTTGCAGGCAGCACGGTTACGTCACATCCCGCAGAGGCCAAGCACCGTAAAATATTGCGTTTTGCGCCGTAATCTATCGCGACGACTTTATACTTAGGCTGGGTTTGCACCGCATGCCCCTCAGGCCAAGCCCACCGCATTTCATTCCAATGATAGGATTGTTTGCAGGTCACGTCTTTTGCCAAATCCAGCCCCTCAAGGCCGGAAAAACCGCGCGCCTTTGCAACCAGCGCAGCTGTGTCAAACACCCCATCAGGATTGTGTTCAAGCGCCACATGAGGCGCGCCTTGCTGGCGGATTGCGCGGGTCAAACGACGCGTATCAAGGCCACCAATGGCGATACGGCCACGTGATGCCAGCCAATCAGACAAATGCCCCGTGCTGCGCCAATTTGACGGCTCGGTTGGATCCCACTTTACCACCATGCCAGCAGCTACCGGATCGCTGGTCTCGTCGTCTTCCGGGGTGACGCCAGTATTGCCGATATGGGGGAAGGTGAAGGTAACGATCTGACCTGCATAAGAGGGGTCAGTCATGATTTCCTGATATCCGGTCATTGCCGTGTTAAAACACAGCTCTGCGACGGTGATACCGGTCGCTCCGAACCCTCGCCCGTAAAACAATGTCCCGTCTGCTAAAGCAAGACATGCAGTGGGGTGGTTCTTGGGCTGATCAGCCATGATGCGACTCTCCGGGGTGACAAATTGTCGGGAAACTAAGGCCCTGAGCAGACAGCGTCAAGCGAAAGCGGAAATGAGTTTTCACCCTATTTCAAAGGCTTAACTAATTGATGCTCCTGTTGCCTGTATCCGCAGCTTTGTATATGGTTCGGAATTCGTGTTTGTGAGGGGATGACAGCACAATGTCTATGCGAGAAGAGATCAACGCAGCGATGAAACAGGCGATGAGAGATCGCGCAGCGGAGCGGCTATTAACGCTGCGGCTGATCAGTGCTGCGATTAAAGACCGTGACATCGCCTTGCGTGGCGAAGGAAACGAAGATGGTGCCGGATGTGACGAGGTGCTGGGCATCTTGTCCAAGATGGTCAAGCAACGCCATGAAAGCGCGCGCACCTATGAAGAGGGCGGGCGTCTTGATCTTGCTGAGAGAGAGCAATCAGAAGTTCTCATCATCGAAGAGTTCTTGCCAAAACAGCTTGATGCCTCTGAAATCACCACTGCGATCGAAGCCGCAATTGCCGAAGTTGGCGCGACCTCGATCCGCGACATGGGGAAAATCATGGGCGCGCTCAAATCGAAATACACCGGGCAGATGGATTTTGGCAAAGTCGGCCCCATGGTAAAAGCGCAGTTTTAATCGTCTCAACCAGTGCCCAGACACATAGGTTTCGCGACGAAACCCTTGGGCTTGGGCATCGGTGTCTGTGTTATGGAGACAGTGTTACCTTGGAGGTTTCGCGGCGAAACCTATCCGGTCAACTATCCGACAGACTATGCGCAAATCTCTGGCCAAAACCGGCCAAGATCAAAGATCAGAACCTCAAACAATGTGTAGATTGTTTGGGGTTTTTTGCTGTCTGAGGCAAGACAATGCATCGGCCAAGACGCATGCTGCGCGACTTGACTGAGCTGGCAAGACGTTGACGGATTTAGAAACGCGGTAACCTAGCCAGAAGACGGCCGATAATGCTTTTCTTTATGCGGGTGTCCTTGGTCGAGGTGATCACCGCATTCTGGCGCGCTTGTTCCTCGGCACTTAGCCCGCTGGTGTTGAATTGCAGGCGATAGAGGTCGGCATAGATGCCGCCACGGCTGATCAGCTCATCATGGGTGCCCTCGTCAGCGACGATGCCTTTGTCCATGACAATGATCTTATCCGCCTCGCGAACGGTAGATAACCTGTGCGCAATGACCAAGGTTGTCCGCCCCTTGGAGAGGCGATCCAAGGCCTGTTGCACCACAGTTTCTGATTGGGCATCCAGCGCGCTTGTGGCCTCATCCAGCAGCAGGACCGGCGTGTTTCGCAGCAAGGCCCGCGCGATGACCACCCGCTGACGTTGCCCGCCAGACAGGCTGGAGCCACGCGGGCCGACTTGGGTGTCCAAACCATCGGGAAGCTTGCGCACAAAGTCGCTTACGTGGGCGGCATCGAGAATTTGCATCAACTGTTTTTCGGTGACGTCAGTGCGCCCGAGCAGGATGTTTTCGCGCAGGGTCTCATCGAACAAAAGCGCATCCTGAGACACAACAGAAAAGAGACCGCGCAGCCCGGCAAGGGTCATTTTGTTGGCTTGAACACCAGCAACAGAGATTGATCCGCTTTTGGGGTCTACAAGGCGGGTCAACACATTGAAAATAGTAGATTTACCTGCGCCGGATGATCCAACAATTGCTGTGGTTTGGCCTGCTTCTGCGACGAAATTCACGCCGTTCAGAACCTTGGCCTCGCCATAGGAAAGATGCACATTCTCAAGCTTGATCACAGGGACGCCAGTGGGGGTGGCGACGGGCTTTGCTGGATCGCGCAGGCCCGGAACCGCTTCGAGAAGTTCACGCAAACGCTCTATGCTGGCAGCTGCGATTTGCCACTGACCGCTGATGCCTCCAAGACGGCGAAGCGGCTCAAATGCAAAGCCCATGGCCGTGAAGAATGACATGAATTCCCCGACGGATTTTTCGCCTGAAATTATCTCGCCACCGCCATAGATGAGCACGCCCAAAAAGCCGATCCCCGACATGATGTCGATGAGGCCGGGGATGGTTGCTGTGCCGATTGAGGCGCGGATTTCGGTTTTCACCAACTGACCTGTCAAATCGCGGTACTGCTTGGATTGATACTCTTCTAAGCGGTTCAGTTTGATCGGGACGATGCCATGAAACACCTCGTCCAAGCGCACGGCGAGACGTGCGCCCAGATCGCGGGCTTCGCGGGCACGACGGCGGACAAACTTCTGCACAACCAACGAAGGAAGCACGAGAATCGGCGTGCCAATACAGGCGACAATTGTCCAACGCCAATCCACGCTAACCGCGACGGCGATCAACACGATGAGGGCAATCGCATCCCGACCGGCTCCGGTTAGAATGGCACCCCAAACCTGGTTAATGGATTGAACATCTGTCTGAACACGTTGAATTAAATAACCGGGTGGATGGGTTTGGTGAAAGGAGCTGTCCTGCAACATCAAGCGGTCCAGCAAGCCGGTTCGCAGATCTGCGGCGGTATTCTGCGAAACGCGCGTCAGCAAGACCTTTTGGGCGACGCTGGCCACCGCACGGCACACAAAAGTCCCAAGAATTGCCAGCCCAACCGTCCAAAGAGCCGAGGAATCGCCAGCCATAAAGACCTGATCGAACATGGGCTGCATCATCCAGCTGAGCGCGCCCAGCATGGAACCCTCAAGCGACATAAACAAAAAGGCCAACAAAAGGATTGGCAGATGTTTGTTTAGGTAGTTGCGCCAGAGCCAGCCAAGCAGGCCCTTTTCCGAGGCGGTTTTGCGATCTGTCACGCGGCTATGGCTTTCTTGTTGTTGAATGCGGCCTGTAGTTCGGTGTGATCATATTCGGTTGCGACCCATGTTTCGAATGAAATCTCGTCGCGGTCATTACGGGCCTGATAGTTGCGCAGGATGTAGTCGAGAATTCCGGTCTTTGTGAACTTGAGATGGATGTATTTAATCGACAGCATTTGGCGGGCTTCGGCCACTGATTTACCCTCAATAACAATAAGATATATCGCGGAGGCAAAACCCGCGCGGTCGGCACCGGATTTACAATGCATTACAAAAGGGCGTTCGATTGTTTTGAAAATCTCGATCAGCAAAAGAAGGGCTTCGCGCGGGGCGGCGGCACGGGCATTGAGCGGGCAGTTGATCAGGTTGAGGCCCAATGTCTCGCAAGCTATTTCTTCGGCCCAATAATGTGCTGAATTGCTTTTGCCGCGTAGGTTCAGCACGGTGTGGATGCCAGATTTCTGCATCTCTACAAACCGCTCGTGGGTGGGGTTGTTTGATCTGTACACACCCGGTGCGATTTCAAAAAAGTTGGTCCAGAAGGTGCGCAAAATCGCGTGGTCAAACCAGTTGTTGTAAATCTCGGCACGGCGCGCGTTTTCAGGAATGCGGGGATCAACATTATAGCGATTTCGCACGCCGCGTTCCCAATCCTTCAATCTCTTTGACAGGCTCATATGCCGTTTCTCCTTTGCGCGTATGCGCTGGGCTGGACGCTATTCGTGTAGAGACATCAACGGTCTGTGGCAAGCAATTGACCCAAGCAATCCGGCGCGCATCGACAGATCATCCGGGGGCACCCTATCTTGGTCCTCAGCGTAGCTCTGCCAATGTTGCCTGCAATGCGTCGGCGAAAAGCGCCATGTCTTGAGGGCGTCCGCAGCTAATGCGAATGCAGCGATTTTGCGGGGCGACAAAGGGCATACGTGCGAAAACGCCTTTTGCGACCAGACCGTCCAGAACAGATTTGGCAAAGGCCGCGTCACGGCCACAATCAATGGCGACGAAATTTGTAGCGGAGGGGAGCGCGACGAGCCCATTCTGGCTTGCGATATCGGTGATTTGCGCACGAGCCGCGGCAACCTGTGTGATTGTCTGCCCCAGCCATTCCTGATCGGCAAGTGCGGCCAATGCAGCGGCTTGGCTTGCGCGATTCATCCCAAAATGGTTGCGGATTTTTTCAAAGTTGCGGATCAGATCGCGCGCACCTGTAGCGTATCCGATGCGTGCGCCGGCCATGCCGTACCCTTTGGAAAACGTGCGCATACGGATGACACGCGGGTCTTGTACATCATATTGAGCGGCAGTGCCCTCGGGGGCCAATTCCACATATGCCTCATCCAATATGAGCAGGCAGCCCTGGGGAATTGCATCGAAATGCGCGGTGATGTCAGCACTTTTATGCCAACTTCCCATGGGGTTATCTGGATTGGCGAAATACACCAGCTTGGCACCGACCTCGGCTGCTTTGCTAAGAAGTGCAGGCAGGTCCTCATGATCATCAGCGTAGGGCACGCCGTGTAACTGCCCGCCAAAGCCCGCCACGTGATAGTTAAAGGTGGGGTAGGCACCTGTTGATGTGACGACCGGATCGCCCACGCCAACGATTAGCCGCACGAGATATCCGAGCAGCCCGTCGATGCCCTCTCCCACAACAATATTCTCGGCCTGAATGTTGTGAAACGCGGCCAGCGCATGGCGTAGATCATAGCTTTCGGGGTCGCCATACATCCAGATATCGGGGGCCGCAGTCTGAAACGCCGCAATGGCCGCGGGGGAGGCCCCGAAGATATTTTCATTGGCCCCTAACCGTGTGGCAAAGGGTTTACCCATGGCACGCTCCTGCGTTTCGGGGCCGACAAATGGCACCGTGGCGGGCAGGCTTTGGGCGAGTTCGGTATAGCGTGGTCCTGTCATTCGATGACATTGCAATATGCCACGCCCAGCAGCAAGCCCCAACGAAAGGGGCCGATGCCCTGACGTTACTATGGCAATTGGGGGCCTGTGCCCGCAAACTAGATGAAACACAGTCAAAGGGTCCAGTTTATGAGCAATGTTTCTCTGCGAATCGAAGACAATGTGGCGCATGTGACGTTGACGCGCGGCGATAAGATGAACGCGCTAAGTTTTGCGTTGATGGATGAACTGGTGGCGGCTGGTGAAAGCCTGATGGGGCGGGATGACGTGCGGGCGGTGGTGCTGTCTGGTGAGGGGAAATCATTCTGTGCGGGCATGGATGTAGCCACCTTTGCCAAACTATCCGGGATGGATATGGATGAGGCTGTGATGGCGCGAACCCATGGAAATAGTAATTTATTTCAACAGGTTGCCATGGTTTGGCGCAAGCTGCCTATGCCAGTGATTTGTGCTATTCAGGGGAGTGTGTTCGGCGCGGGGTTGCAGATCGCGATTGCGGCGGATGTGCGGATTGCGGCGCCGGATACGAAGATGTCGGTGATGGAAATGAAGTGGGGTCTGATCCCCGACATGGGGGGCATGGCGTTGCTGCCTCAATTGGTGCGCAGTGATGTGCTGCGGCGGCTGACCTATGCTGCGGCACCGATTGATGCTGTGCAGGCTGAAAAATGGGGCTTGGTCACTGAAATCGCTGAGAAACCTTTGGAGGTGGCGCAGGGGTTGGCCGCAGAAATCACGATGAAAAGCCCCTCGGCCATTCGGGCGGCAAAGCGGTTGGTCGCGTTTGCCGAGGATCATAGTGGCGATCAAGATGCTGTTTTAATGGAAGAAAGTCGCGAACAAGTGGCGCTGATCGGTAAGGCGGATCAGATGGAAGTGGTCATGGCGTTTATGCAGAAACGCGCGCCAAAGTTTAGCTGAAAATTGTTTATTATGAATGGATTATGGGGTCCGTGATTATCGCGGACCCCATTTTGATTTTGTTAGTCCAACTCTGCCAAACGCTGAAGGGCGGCGTTTAGTTTTGCCTCTTCTTCTTCGCGGGCGACAAGGTTTTCTCTTGTCTCTTCAACGACTTCCGCTGGCGCACTTAGGGCGAACTTGGGGTTGTTGAGACGTCCGCGCAGGCCGCCGAGTTCCTTGGCGAGTTTTCCTAGGGTTTTCTCTAGGCGGGCCTTTTCCGAGGCGACGTCGATGATGTCGGCAAGGGGCAGGCCAAAGGTCGCGCCATCCACGGTGACTGTTGCACAGCCTTTGGGGAAAGTATCAACCTTATCAAGGGTTTCGATGCGGGATAGCTTAAAGATCAGAGCCTGATTTCCGGCCAGTGCGGCCTCGCCAGCGGCGTCGATTTCGGTGACGAGCATAGGAATTTTGGCCCCGGCTGGCACGTGCATCTGTTGACGGGTGGAGCGGATGTTTTCGATCAGGGAAATGACCCAATTCATCTCACGGTCGGCATTTTCATCAACTAAATCAGCGGGTTGGTAGGTGGGCCAGTCTTGATGCACCAACATGCCCTCACGCGGGGTTAGGGTGCCCCAAAGTTCCTCGGTGATGAAGGGCATGATGGGGTGCAAAAGGATGAGACATTGATCCAGAACCCATGCCATGGTGGCGCGGGTTTCTTCAATGATTTCATCGTCTTCTGAGCTGAATAGTGGCTTTGAAAACTCTACATACCAGTCGCAAACCTTGCCCCAAACAAAGGCATAAAGGGCGTGGGCGGCATCATTAAAGCGGAATTGGGCCAGTGCCTCGTCAACCTCAACCCGGACCTTGGCGGTTTCGCCGACAATCCAGCGGTTTACGGTGTGAGAGTTTTGTACGTTTTGTACAAAACTACCCCTCGTTTTGTACACTTCATTCATCTCTGCAAAGCGCGAAGCATTCCAGAGTTTGGTGCCGAAATTACGGTAGCCCGCGATGCGCTGCATGTCGAGTTTCAGCACGCCACCGATGGAGGCCATGGCGGCATTGGTGAAGCGCAGGGCGTCGGCGCCGTATTCGTCGATGATGTCGAGGGGATCAACAACGTTGCCGGTGGATTTCGACATCTTCTTGCCCTTGGCGTCGCGCACGAGACCATGGAGGTAGACGGTATCAAAGGGGATGCGTTTTTCGACAGGCAAATCCTGATCCAGCACGGCGAGCTGCATCATCATCATGCGCGCCACCCAGAAGAATAGGATGTCCTGCCCGGTGATCAGGGTGGAGGTCGGGAAGTATTTCTGCATCGCGTCGGTGTCGTCGGGCCAGCCGAGGGTGCCGATGGGCCAGAGGCCGGAGGAGAACCATGTGTCTAGGACGTCGGGGTCGCGG
>CAXIAD010000066.1:0-15151 GCA_964021645.1 uncultured Cognatishimia sp.
TATGCGCCGGATTATCCTGCCATCCGCATTTCGTCGCAGCATTCTTGCATATTCAAACGAGGTTATCTTCATGCTGCACGGCTCTGTTGTTGCCAGCACGATTACGCTTCAGGACATTCTTGGCGTGGGGCGCTGGCTGAGCGGGCGATACTACTTGGCCTATGAAGGTTTCATCACAGCGGCATTGCTCTACTTTGTGATCGTTTTGTGTATCACATGGGCGTTCCGCTTGCTTGAACGCCGCTACCTGCGCCATCTTGAGCGGCGTGAGGTTTCGGGTGCAGCTAATATGCCAACCCCATCTGCCACCTAAAGGAATATTGGATGATCAAACATATGCATACCCGCCTGAACGCTTAGTCAAACCTGAACGCCCAGTCAAATTCGCAGAAAAATGCAGCCTGCTCTTCAACGTGTGTCTTTTTTGGAAAAGTGACCGGTGCCGAGAAGTAGCACCTCATCGGATGCGATCATTTATCCGGTCGTCTCCAACTGCCGCTTTGGGCTGTGGTTCTTGGCGCAAGCGGGCTGGCTGTTGGGGCTGGCTCATAATTTCGTTAGGCGGGACTGTTGAGTGACTTAGTCTTCCTCAAAGGGATCCCATTCATCTTCGACCTCGGGCAGGGCTTCTTCCATGGCCACTTGGGCCAAGTCTTGCGGGGTTTTGATGTCGGTGATTTTCGCCTTTGGGAAGGCTGCGATGACGGCCTGAACGAGGGGATGCGCCATGGCTTCGGCCTTGATCGCGGTCTCGGCGGCGTTGCGCACCTCGACAATGGTTTCGCCGCCGCCTTCATTCACAAGGGTCACCGCCCAGCGATTGCCTGTCCAGCTTTGCAGGCTATTTCCAAGCCGCTGAGCGAGGTCGTTTGATGCGGTGGGGGTCGGTTGAAACTCAATCCTGCCGGGGCGATAATTGACGAGGCGTAGGTCGGCCTCAACATCCATCAACAGCTTGGCATCGCGTTTTGTGCGAATAAGATCAAGGACATGCTCAAAGGTGACAAAGCGTTCCAGCGCGGGATCTTGTTGCTGGGCAAGGGCCATGACTGTGCCGCCAGAGCCAGACGCCGAGGGGCCGGAAGTAGGTCCGCTTGTTGCCCCGCTATAGGCCTGCGTCATGCCCTGTTGGCCGCCTGATTGCGGGTTCATGCCGCCGCCGCCACCAGAACCGCCACCGTTTGGCGCAGGTGGAGGGGGGGTGGCATTTTGCAGTTTGCGCACCAATTCCTCGGGGCTGGGCAGGTCGGCAACATGTGTCAGCCGGATCATCGCCATTTCGGCGGCCATCATCGCGTTGGGGGCGGCGGCAACCTCTTCCAGTGCTTTTAGCAGCATTTGCCACATGCGGGTCATGATGCGCATCGGCAGCTTTTCGGCCATGGTTTGTCCGCGCGCACGCTCATCCGGGGAGACGGTTGGATCGTTCGCCGCCTCTGGTGTGATTTTCACCACAGAGACCCAATGGGTGATCTCGGCGAGGTCGCGCAACACCGCCATGGGGTCGGCACCGTCGGCGTATTGGGAGGACAATTCGGTCAGGGCAGCGCCTGCATCGCCGCGCATGATCATGTCAAAGAGATCAAGCACACGGCCCCGATCCGCCAAGCCAAGCATGGCGCGGACCTGATCAGCGGTGGTTTCGCCAGCGCCGTGGCTGATGGCCTGATCAAGCAGGGAGGTGGCATCACGTGCCGAGCCTTCGGCGGCGCGGGTGATCAATGCGAGCGCGTCATCGGTGATCTCAGCCTTTTCGGAGGCGGCGATTTTGCGCATGAGCGCGATCATCACTTCAGGCTCAATCCGGCGCAGGTCAAACCGTTGGCACCGCGACAGAACCGTGACCGGAACCTTGCGGATTTCGGTGGTGGCAAAGATGAATTTCACATGTTGAGGTGGCTCTTCCAATGTTTTGAGCAGCGCGTTGAACGCGCTGGTGGAGAGCATGTGCACCTCATCGATAATATAGATCTTGTAGCGGGCAGAAGCAGCACGATAGTGAACAGAATCAATGATTTCGCGGATATCGCCGACACCTGTACGGGAGGCGGCGTCCATCTCCATCACGTCGACATGGCGCCCTTCCATGATGGCTGTGCAATGCTCACAGACACCGCATGGTTCGGTTGTGGGGCCGCTGGTGCCATCGGGGCCGATGCAGTTCATCCCCTTGGCAATGATGCGCGCGGTGGTGGTTTTACCGGTGCCACGAATGCCCGTCATCACAAAGGCAGAGGCGATGCGATCGGCCTCAAACGCGTTTTTCAGGGTGCGCACCATGGCGTCCTGTCCGACCAAGTCGACAAAGGTTTCGGGGCGGTATTTACGCGCAAGGACCTGATAGACGGTGTCGGGTGTGTCGTTCATGGGGCGCCTTTGGATTCGGGTGTTGGGGTAATCTAAGCCGGGGGAGGCGGCGCGTCCACCGGATTGGCAAGGCGAGGCGTCGTGTGCGCGCCGGGATGAGAGGTTTGTGGATCGGCGCGGGCGTTGGCGGGCGCATTATGTGACGTAGAGTTTTGTACAAAACGTACAAAATACCCCCCAGTTTTGTACAAAACCCGGAGAGGCAGTAATGGCCGGATCAGGGGCGTTTAGGGGCGCATCAGCTCTGTCACGCGCGCGGCGTTATCGACGGCGACGGAGCCATCGGCATTCAGGGTGTTGTTCTCAAATCCGACACGGATTTTGCCGCCCAAGGATTGCGCCAGTTTCAGGCAGGCGGTTTCGTGACGTCCAAATGCGCAGGCCGCCCAATCAGGTGTTTGATTGAGGCTGAGAAGCGGGGTCAGCATTTCGGGAAGTTCGCAGGGCGCGGCCTCAAGCTTATCCGAATAGCGGCCAAGTACGAGGAGCACTTGGGGAGGGGAGGCAGGCAGAAAGCCAGCCGCCATCAGGGCGACAAACTGTTCAATGTCATGGCTGTCATAAAGGATGTGTTGCACGGCGATGTTGGCCGCATGTGTGTCGTGGTAAAATGCCCGTGCCTCGGTCGTTTCGCCATCTGCCAACATTTCGCGCAGGGAGACGGAGACGGCTGCGGGGCGAACATCCCACACAAGCGCGCGTTGCTGGGGCGGGGCGTATTGGCCGACGGCCTCTGTCGTGATTTGTACCTGCATGTCGGGCAGGGTGGTGGCCATTTCGGCAAGCAATTCGGTGTAAAGGCCCGCATCCAGAATATGGCTGCCATCAGCATCACGCACATGAGCGTGCAGCCCGGTGGCACCGGCGGCAAAACAAGCCTGAGCGGTTTGCAGGATTTGGGGGATGGTGACGGGCAGGGCAGGGTGGTCATCACGGCCAAGCCGCGCGCCGTTGGGGGCAACCATGAGGGCGGGAAGTGGCGTCATCGGATTGGGATTTGGCATCGGAAGTCACCACGTTTGGCAGGGGAGTGAAGGGCGGGGTTCGCAGGGGAGTAAGAGATAGCGTTGTTCGCCTAATGGGGCCAAGCCGCCTAGCGGGCTTTGCGGTGTTTTGCGGCCCGTTGGGTGGTCTTGATCATTTTGCTGCTGCCCTTGGAGCGGCTGCGGGATTGGGCGAGGGTCTCGTTGTTACGGCTTTCGTCCAATTGCAGTTTGGTCCAGCGTTGCAGGCGATCAGCGTCGATTGTGCCCTCTTTTAAGGCGGCGCGAATGGCGCATCCCGGCTCGCTGTTATGGCCGCAATCAAAGAAACGGCATTGCGTGCTGATCTCGTGCAGATCGGCAAATACGGTGTCGATGCCATCATCGGTTTCGAGCAGGCGCAGCGAGCGAATGCCGGGCGTGTCGATCAGGCAACCACCGCTATGCATGCGGCGCAGGGTGCGTGCGGTGGTGGTGTGACGGCCTTTGGCGTCGTCTTCGCGGATGCCTTGGGTCAATTCGGTACTGCCGGTCAGCCCATTCATCAGCGTGGTTTTACCAACACCGGAAGAGCCAACCAGAACGGCGGTTTTGCCAAGCGGGCAGTGCGCGGCAATGCGGGCGAGGTCATCAGCGTCATGGGTGTTGACGGTCATCACGATCAGGTCGGGCGCAAGGGCTGCGGCCTGTTTGGCAAAATCTGCGGGGGAATCGCTGAGGTCGGCCTTGGTCATCAAAACGACAGGGGTGCAATTGGCCCCCTGTGCGAGGGCGAGGTAACGCTCTAGCCGGGCGGGGTTGAAATCGGCGTTGCAGGAGGTGGTGATATAGATCGTATCCACATTGGCGGCGATCAGCTGAATGCGGGCATCATTGCCTGCGGCGCGCCGATTGAGCTCGGTGGTGCGGGTCAGGCGAACTTGCACTTGGTCAAGGGTATCGGCGAGCACCCAATCGCCCACGGCAAAGCTGCCTGTGGTTTCATGCGGGGTGGTCAGGATGTTGGCCCCTGATGCACCAAAGCCGGTGAGTTGGGCACGGTGCACCTCGATAATACGAAACGGCGTGAGGGGAAGGCCAGAGGTTGCAGGGCTGCCAGAATCGGCACCGTCAATGGCATCTGCGGCGGCAATGGCGGCAAGGTGGTCAGCGAATTGATCGGCAAAAAAGGGCGACCAGCCGAGATCGGTGAGGGCCGGATTGGTGGAGGCCAGATCAGTTAGGGATGAGGTCATGGTTCTGCCAGTTCGTCAAAGGAGCATGCCGAATTCACAGCATAGGTGTTTCGGTCTGCATGTGTAACGGGGCATGTGTAGCAGGGGATGGGGGGAAACGCCTGCTTCTTTTTGCGCAAGGGGGTGTTTCGTGGTGCGGCGTG
This sequence comes from uncultured Cognatishimia sp., assembly GCA_964021645.1. Classification (GTDB taxonomy): domain Bacteria; phylum Pseudomonadota; class Alphaproteobacteria; order Rhodobacterales; family Rhodobacteraceae; genus CANLDA01. Next base: position 4,729 of record CAXIAD010000066.1, read on the forward strand.
ATCAATTGGCGATCAATTGGCATGGGGGCTGGTGGCAACTACGGGGCGAATCGCCTGTTTTGAATGGCGGCAATGATGGGTGAGTTATTGCCCGAAGCAGTGTTAAGGCATTGCGGAGATTTATGCGGGGATCAGTGTCGCCAATTGGCCGAAACTTGGCCGAATTAGGTGAGAGGTTGAACATCGACCCAAGCGGGACTCGTTGCGGCTGCTTCCTTCCGGATCTGACCGGGTTGGCGAGGCGCCTGCCCGCGCCAACCTCTCAAGCGTCGATATAGTCGGAGTTTTGTGCCGATGCAAGGGTGGCTGCACTGCCTGTGACGCCAAGGTGCGCGCGGTATCGTAGAAACCCGTTTGGCTGTGTGCCGACCTCTTCCAGATGCAGGCCCGGGGGGCGGGTGACATTGTCACGTGCGCGCGGTCCGGTGTCGAGTAAGACCGAGGTTTTGGGCATGGGGAGGAACCGCCAAGCGGGCGTGATATTGGGATCGGTGTCCGCGGTTTCCTGAAGAAAATCGACCAGAATATCGCGAATCAGCACAGGCTCGCTTAGGGCGAGGTGCTTTTGGGAGGCATGGGGGAAACTGCCGCCGCCAGAGGCGCGATAGCTGTTGGTGGCCATGATGAACTGCTGTTGTGGGCGCACGGGGCGATCGTTGAGGCGCATGTGGCATATCCGCGAGGCGTTTGGATTGGCAACGTGCCCCTCGGGGGTGAATCTGGGCGGTTGGGACAGATCAATCTGATAGGTCAGCCCATGCACAACATCAAAATTATAGCTGGGGAAGGCGTGATTTTGCAGGAGCTGATCTGGCTGGCCGGGGATGATCTGCTGAAACATGCTGGCGGACATTTCCAGCCAATCGGTGACCTGTTCAGCGGTCAATAGCAGCGCGCGAATCTCATTTGGAAAGGAATGTAGATCGGCGACATGGCGCAGGGCGATTTTACCCTTGGGGATATCGGTGTAATTCGCAGGCCCCGAGCGGCCCCCGCATTTAAACGGCGGGGCGGCGGACAGAATCGGCAGATCGGCATAGGGCCCGCTGGCGAGACGTTTTTCAACAAAGGCGCGCTGGGCGGCCCCCACAAGGCGCACGGAACTGTCATCCTGCAACAGCGTGAAATAGCTGTGCACCGCGTGATTGATGCTGCCCACAGGACGGCGCACGCGGTTCAGCGTGGTCTGATGTTCCTCTAGCAATAGATCGCGCAAGGGGATGTCTTCGGGGGTGATGTGATCTGGGGCACCCTCTGGCGTGCGGGTCATCACGGGCAATGCGCAGCTGGTGTGATCGGCAACGCGCCACCCGCCCGCTGTTAGGTGCAATGTCAGATCAATCTGACCCAAATGAGAGCCAGAATGCCCTGCCATTACGGCGGGTTTACCGTGTAATGTGCCCAATTCCGCATCAATGTCAGGCGAAGGCGGATGGCCCGGGCCTGGGAAAACCTGATGGGTGTGGCCGCAAATGACGGCATCAATCCCATCAATCGCCGCAATATGCAGCGAGGTGTTTTCCATGAATGGATGGGGCGCAGTTGTGTCTATGCCAGAATGACTTAGCGCGATGACGAGATCGGCCCCGGCTGCGCGCATTTCCTGTGTGATACGTTTCGCCGTGACCAAGGGATCAAAGGAAATCACCTGACCGGCAAGTCTGCTTTGCTCCCATTGGGTGGTTTGCGCGGGCAGCACGCCGAAAACGCCAATACGCAGCTTATGCGGCACACCCTTGGTGTCGGTGACGGTGCGGTCCAACATGGCATAGGGTTGAAAGGTGATTTGATCGGGGGAGGGGCCGTCAATTTTGGGCCCGGGCGAGGCGAGGTTGGCGCAAAGCACCGGGAATTTCGCCTGTTGCGTGGCGCGGTTTAGCACAGGCAGGCCATAGTTGAATTCGTGATTCCCTAGGGCTGCGGCATCATAACCAAGGTGGTTCATCGCCTTGATAATGGGATTGGGGATATGATCGTCAAACGGGGGCTGGGCATAGGTATCTGCCAGCGGCGTCCCCTGTAAAAAGTCACCATTATCAAAAAGCAGAGTGTTTTTGCTGCTGGCGCGCTGCTGTTCAATCAACGAGGCGGTTCGCGTCAGGCTGTGGTCGCTGGCAGGTTGATCGGCAAAATAATCATAGGCCAAAAGGCATCCATGAATATCGGTCGTCGAAAGCACCCTCAGAAGCACTGAGGCAGGTGATTTTTGCAGGATGCGCGCGTTAGACAAGGCTGCCTCTGATGATTGAACGTGATGGGAACCCTACTTACTCTTTATGAATGAGAACTTACTTAGAATTTTCTGCGTGTTGGATAGGTGTCTAATATGTGTCGCAGAATAGGATGCTCTCCTTTAGATTGCAAAGTGTTTACATAAGGGTACCGAGGATTGAACAAAACTGTATCATTTTTGTGTCACGGATTGTGATGAGGCTGTGAGCGTGGCAAGGATGGCGCAGGACATATGGAGCACACATGAGACACGCTGAAACGGTGGCATTCGGGGGATCGGGATTGGATCGGGCAGCCGAGGTGCGGGGGGATGCAGCGGCATTATCGCGTATGCTGGCGGATGCCTCTAGCAAGGTCATCCTGTTTTGGCGGGGCAAGCCGCTGGCGCAAGGAGAGGGGCGCGATCAGCTGGTGCGTTTGGCCTCGGATCACCCGGTTTTGCAGGGCCTTTCTAATGCTCCGATTTTGCTGGGGCGTGAGGCCGCGGGCTTGTGTTTTGCCCAAGATATCTCTGGTTGGGAGCCAGACGCACTTGATCCCACAGTTTTGGGCGGTTTTCTGGATGCCAGTGAGCAGCAGCACCCAGCCCTATCCAAAGGTCAGGTATTTTGCGAATTGCGCACGATCATGACACGGCTGACAGCGCGGGATGCGGAATTGGCAGCAACGGCCAAGGCGATTTTCAGCTGGCATCGGTCGCACCGGTTCTGCGCCATGTGTGGACAGCAAAGCGAGATGGCGATGGCGGGGTGGCAGCGCAACTGTGCCTCTTGTGGGGGACAGCATTTTCCGCGCACGGACCCGGTGGTGATCATGCTAATCACCCATGGAAACAAGGTGCTGATGGGGCGTTCGCCCGGTTGGCCCGAGGGGATGTATTCGCTGCTGGCCGGATTTGTGGAGCCGGGCGAGACGCTGGAGGCCGCCGTGCGCCGCGAGGTGTTTGAAGAGGCGGGCATTCGGGTAGGGCATGTGGATTATCTGGCCAGTCAGCCATGGGCATTCCCGTCGTCATTGATGTTTGGGTGCCGCGGTGAGGCGCTGAATGAGGACATCACCATTGACCCGCATGAGATCGAAGATGCGCTATGGGTGACGCGCGAAGAGATGATGGATGCCTTTGCCGGAGAGCACCCGGTGATCCTGCCAGCGCGGAAAGGTGCAATTGCACACTTTATCCTGCGCAACTGGCTTGCGGATCGGTTGGATTAAGGCGAAACTGCCCCGCGGTAGATGTGTGAAATTCGGTATATATTCGGTTAAAACCCGATAAAAATGAGCGAGAACTGGCATGAAATTCGTAGCAAGAGAAGACATTGATGTTCCGATCGAACAGGTCTTTGAGATGTTGTCGGATTTCGAAGCATTTGAGCGATCTGCGTTGCGGCGCGGGGCCGAGGTGGACAGATTGGATGATTTGTACAAACTGGGCCCCGGCATGGCGTGGGATGTGAAATTTACGATGCGGGGCAAATCACGCCGAGTGAAGCTGGAACTTGATCAAGTGAAGGCCCCCTCAGACATGGGTTTTGTCGCGAATTCACAAGGTATGGACGGGGTGATGCAGATCGAATTGGTCGCCTTGTCACGCCAAAAAACCCGGATGAACGTGAACGCCGAGGTGCTGCCACGATCCCTAACGGCGCGGTTATTTGTGCAATCGCTGAAATTGGCGCGCGCCAGTCTGAACAAGCGGCTGAACAAACGCATGGCGACTGTGGCGCGGGACTTTGAAGATCGCTATTCGCGTATGGTTTGAGGGGATTTAGCCCCCACCACTAGGCGTTGTATTCAGCTGAGATGCGCGAGCACGTTTAGCAGTTTGCCACTGGGATCACGTAGATAAAACCGCCGCACCCCCCATGGCTCATCGGTCAATTCATATTCAATACCGTGGCCCAGACGTTTCGCCCGGTGATAAAGCGCATCCACATCATCCACCTCGATCGAAATATCAGGGACAGGCGTGCCCGATCCGCCTTCAGATGCGATGCTAATCTGCACTGAGGCGGTTTCTGAGGTGGCCAAGGTGGTGATCCAGCCGAAATCCATCATCACATTTAGGTCGAACAAATCCGCATAAAATGTCTGAACGTCTTTGACCGATGTGGTGGCGATATTTGCCACAATGCGTTTGACAGTCATCAGTGATACCCCTTGGATTTATGGACTGGAAAACATGGGGTTTGTTAACATGGCGCGGGGGCAAAGTCATGCTGCGCACCGCAAGCCAGCCCTGGTTTAGACCAGCCAGAACCCGGACCTAGCCGACCTTTGAGCTACGCCAGTGCCAAATGCCCCTGCCAAAGCCGATAGCATTGGAAGGGGCAAGCGGGCGCCAAGGCGACGATATTACGATGGGTTATACGTGACGCGGGGCGGCTGAGGGGTAGACGCCGAGAATCTCAACCGAGTTGGTGAAATAGGCCAGCTCTTCGAGGGCGCGTTTGACGTTGGCGTCGTCAGGATGACCCTCGATATCGGCGTAAAACTGCGTCGCGGTAAAGCTGCCGCCAACCATATAGCTTTCGAGTTTGGTCATGTTGACGCCGTTGGTCGCGAAACCGCCCATCGCCTTATATAGCGCGGCAGGAATATTGCGGACCTGAAAGACAAAGCTGGTGATCATGCTGTGTTCGCCTCGGCGGGTGGTATCGGCCTCGCGGGCGAGGAGCAGAAAGCGGGTGGTATTGTTGCCCTGATCCTCGATGTGATGCGCCAGCACCTCTAATCCGTAAATATCGGCGGCCAAATCACCGGCAAGGGCGGCGTTTTGCGGATCGGTTTGTTCAGCGATAAGTTTGGCAGAACCAGCGGTGTCAGGGCCGGGCACACGGTGAATGCCGTGATCGCGCAGAAAATCCTGACATTGGCCGAGCAGCACAGGGTGGCTCATGGCGGAGGTGACCTGCGAAAGCTGTGTGCCGGGCAGAGCCATCAGATTGATATGCACGCGCACAAAGGCCTCGTCGATGATGTGCAGGCCGGACTGTGGCAAGAGGTTGTGATTATCCGGCACACGCCCGAAGGTTGTGTTTTCCACTGGCAACATGGCGATGTCGGCAGCCCCTGTGCGCACGGCCTCGATCACATCCTCAAAGGTGCGGCAGGGCATGGGCTCCATGTCGGGGCGGGTGTCGTGGCAGGCCTGATGCGAGTAGGCACCGGGCTCTCCCTGAAAGGCAATACGGTTGGTCATCTGTGCAATTTCCGTCAGATTGCCCGAAAGTGGGCGTTTAGTCGCGGTAAGTATACCTTGCGTTCACTTAGGGGAAGCGGATAGATAGCCGACAAAGGCCACGAGATGGAAGCGTAGCATGTTCGACACGATGACAATGACAAAGATTTTGGGTGCCTCTTGTGGGGCCCTACTGATTTATCTTCTGGGCTCTTGGGCAGCAGAAACACTGTATCACACTGGCGGCGGGCATGGCGATCATGCACAGCAAGGCTATGTGATCGAAGTGGAAGAAGCCGCTGAAGAAACCGCAGAAGCCAGCGACGAGCCAACAATGGACGAGATGATGGCAAGCGCCGACCTCGCCAAAGGCAAAAAAGTTTTTGGTAAGTGTAAGGCCTGTCACAAGGTTGAAGACGGGGCAAACTCCACCGGACCATATTTGTTTGGTGTTGTTGGACGTCCGGTTGAAGCCGTGGAAGGTTTCAAATATTCCGGCGCGTTGGCTGGTACATCTGAAACATGGTCAGCGGATGCGTTGTTTGGGTTCCTTGCGAGCCCGAAGAAATACGCACCCGGCACATCAATGGCGTTTTCTGGTTTGAAGAAACCACAGGACCGCGCCAATGTGATTGCGTATCTGGATAGCCTAGATAACTGATCCAACGTCACATTCTGAATATAAGAGCCGCTGATACAATGCAGCGGCTCTTTTTTTGTGGAAAAACGGCAGATAACGGCTGCGTACGGCCAATTCACCACTTGTTTACACAATCACACCTTGAATGTAGATGGCCCGACAATTTAGCTTAAATACAAATGATAACTGTCAGATCTACTGATAGACCTAATTCGCCGGAGGAAGAGTTGATGCCCAAATCCCGTGTACTACGCCGACCATCGCCTGACATGCGCAACATGCTAGGCGGGTTGATCATGGGGGCGGGGTTGATGTTTGCCGCCACCGGTTTGTTGGCCGAGGGGGCCGTGATCAAAAGCCACGGCTATTCCTTTCACGGTGATCTGAAGTATCCGGCCGATTTCACGCATCTTAGCTATGTGAACCCTGATGCGCCCAAGGGCGGAGAGATTTCGCTGGGCGCTTCGGGCACGTTTGATTCGATGAACCCCTATTCGCGCAAAGGGCGCGCGGGGGCCTTGTCGACGATGCGGTATGAAAGCCTGCTGGCCGATCCGGTCTCCTATTACGATCAGTTGCCTGCGGATGTTTACGGCGAACGCTACGGCTTGTTGGCGCATACGGTTGAATATGATGAGGGCAAGACCTGGGCGATTTTCTATATGCGCCCCGAGGCCCGTTTTTCTGATGGCGCGCCTGTCACGGCGCATGATGTTGTGTTCTCGCATAACCTGTTTTTAGAGCAGGGGCTGCCCTCCTATGCCAATGCGGTGAAGAAACGGATTTGGACGGCTGAGGCGCTGGATGATCACACGGTGAAATTCACCTTTAACCCCGAAGGATCGCGCCGTGATTTGGTCAATCAGGCGGGTGGCGTGCCTGTTTTTCCCAAGGCATGGTATGAGGAAACCGGCGCACGTCTGGATGAGCCGCGTTTAGATGCGGCCCCCGGCTCTGGTCCCTATGTGATGGACAGCTATGATGTGAACCGTCAGATCATCTATAAGCGTAACCCGGACTATTGGGGTTGGGATTTGCCAATCAACCAAGGGCGGCATAATTTCGACAGCATCCGGGTGGAATATTTCGCGGATCAGTCTGCCTCGTTTGAGGCGTTTAAGGCGGGGGAATATACGTTCCGCGCCGAAGGGAATTCCAAACAATGGGCGACGGGCTATGAATTCCCCGCCGTTGAAAAAGGCTTTGTTGTGCGGGAAACGCTGCCTGATGGGTCATTGCCTGTGCCGACGGGTGTGGTGTTCAACCTAGCACGTGAGGCGCTAAAAGATATCCATGTGCGCGAGGCGATCACGCTGGGTTTCAATTTCGAATGGACCAATGAATCACTGCAATTTGGCCTGTATAAACAGCGCAATTCATTCATGCAGGATTCACCGTTGATGGCGATGGGTCCACCTGTGGGCGAAGAATTGGCGCTGTTGCAGGAATTGGGCGATCTGGTGCCGGATGCATTGATCAGCGAACCTGCGGTGGTGATGCACACATCAAAGGCCACGCGGCTGACAGATCGGCGCAATCTGCGTGCGGCGACCAAATTGCTGGACGCGGCTGGCTGGGCTGTTGGCACCGATGGCAAACGGCGCAACGCGGCGGGTGATTTGCTCACGCTAGAGCTGCCATATTCGTCAAGCTCATCCTCAACACTGGATGCGGTGATCGTGAATTTCGCCAAGAATCTTGAGGCGATGGGCGTTGATATCCGCCCCGACAAAATTGACCCTGCACAGTTTACGTCGCGCAGGCGGGACCGGGATTATGACCTGCTGTTTTCCAGCTTTATCCCAGCGCAACAGCCCGACACCTCGTTTCGTCAGCAATACGGATCAGAAGAGGCGTCGCACAGCGTGTTTAACCCTGCTGGCGTGGCAAGCCCATTGGTGGATGCGATCATTGATGCGGGCCTAAACGCCACATCAAAAACCCGCGAAACAGCAGCGTTGATGGCGCTGGATCGGGTGCTGCGGGCCGAAAAATTCCACATTCCGGTGTGGTATAATGACAGCGCATGGGTGGCCTATTGGGATCAATACGGGCATCCTGAAACCATCCCGCCCTATATGTTGGGAGCGATGGATTTTTGGTGGTATGACGCTGAAAAGGCCGCAAAACTGCGTGCCGATGGCGCGCTGAGGTAAACAACGCATGGGAGCCTATATTCTTCGCAGGTTGCTGCTGATCATTCCGACATTGTTGGGGATCATGGTGGTGAATTTCGTGCTGGTGCAATTTGTCCCCGGTGGCCCAATTGAACAGATCATCGCCGAGCTAGAAGGCGGCGGTGATGTGTTTGAGGGGTTTTCTGGTGGCGGCAATGATGGCGGCGGCGCACAGGATCTGGGCGGGAGCAGCGAATATGCTGGATCGCGCGGATTGCCCAAGGAATTCATCGAGAATCTGGAAAAGGAATTCGGCTTTGATAAGCCGCCAGTGGAGCGGTTTTTGAACATGCTGTGGAACTATGCGCGGTTGGATTTCGGCGAGAGTTATTTTCGTAAAATCGACGTGCTTGATCTGATTTTGGAGAAGATGCCGGTCAGTATCACACTGGGGTTATGGTCGACGTTGATCGCCTATATGGTGTCGATCCCGCTGGGTATTCGCAAGGCAATGAGGGACGGCAGCGCCTTTGATACGTGGACGTCGGGGATGATTATCGTGGCCTATGCGATCCCGGGATTTCTGTTTGCAATCCTGCTGTTAGTGCTATTCGCGGGCGGTTCATACTGGCGTATTTTCCCGCTGCGGGGGCTGACCAGCGACGGGTTTGAGGACATGACCCTTTGGGGCCAAATCGTGGATTACGCATGGCACATCACGCTGCCTGTGCTGGCCTCGACGATCTCGGCCTTTGCGACGTTGACGTTGCTGACCAAAAACAGCTTTCTCGATGAGATCAAGAAACACTATGTGATGACCGCGCGAGCCAAGGGTCTAAGCGAGCGGGGCGTGCTGTATGGCCATGTGTTTCGCAACGCGATGCTGATTGTGATTGCCGGATTTCCATCGGTGTTTATCGGCGTGTTTTTCACCGGCTCGCTGATCATTGAGACGATGTTTTCGCTAGATGGATTGGGGCGTCTGGGGTTTGAGGCGGCCGTGGCGCGCGATTATCCGGTGATATTTGGCACGCTGTTTATCTTTGGTCTGATCGGGCTGCTGGTAAATATCCTAAGTGACCTGATGTATGTGCTGGTTGATCCGCGCATTGATTTTGAGCGGAGGGAAGGCTGATGCGTGTGCCCCGTTTGACGCTGTCCCCGCTGAACCAACGGCGCTGGCGCAACTATTGCAGCAACCGGCGCGCGTGGTGGTCCTTGATCATTTTCAGCGTGCTTTTTGGCCTAAGCCTGATGGCGGAATTCATCGCCAATGATAAGCCGATCCTGATCAGCTATCGTGGTGAATATTTTGTGCCGGTGTTTAATTTCTATCCCGAGACGGCCTTTGGCGGGGATTTCCAGACCGAGGCGGTTTATACCGACCCCGAGGTGCAATGCCTGATCGCGACCGGCGGGATGGAAGCGTGTTTTGACGACCCCGATGCCTATATTCTGGATGCAGAGGACGGTGTGATCGAGGGTGAGGAAATCCACCAAGGCTGGGCGGTGTGGCCCGTGATTAGATATGCGTTTGACACGCCCGTGGATCGCCCCGGTGCGGCCCCATTAGCGCCGAATGCCGACAATTGGCTGGGCACCGATAGCGCGAAACGCGATGTCATGGCGCGGGTGATTTATGGCTTTCGTCTGTCGATATTTTTCACCCTGATTGTCACGGCATTGACCAGCATTCTGGGCATTGCGGCGGGGGCAGTGCAGGGGTTCTTCGGCGGGATCACTGACCTGATTTTCCAACGTGTGATAGAGATTTGGGGCGCGACGCCCTCGATCTATGTGATCATCATTATGTTTGCCATTCTGGGGCGCGGGTTCTGGTTATTGGTGCTGTTGCTGGTGTTGTTTGGCTGGACCGCCCTTGTTGGGGTGGTGCGGGCCGAATTTTTGCGCGCGCGTAATCTGGAATATGTGCGCGCGGCGCGCGCGCTTGGTGTGGGCAATGTGACGATCATGTTCCGCCACATGCTGCCCAATGCGATGGTGGCGACGGTGACGATGCTGCCCTTTATCGTGACGGGTACGATTTCGACCTTGGCGGTGCTGGATTATCTGGGATTTGGCTTGCCGTCGTCATCGCCCAGTTTGGGCGAGCTGACCTTGCAGGCGAAACAGAACCTACAGGCGCCATGGTTGGCTTTCACCGCGTTTTCGACCTTTGCGATCATGCTATCGCTTTTGGTGTTCATATTTGAGGGCGTGCGCGATGCGTTTGATCCTAGAAAGACCTTTTCATGA
>CAXIAD010000067.1:0-15099 GCA_964021645.1 uncultured Cognatishimia sp.
AGCTTGCGTCGGAACTGGCGCTCCAAGGTTTCAAACCTCGCAAGGCTTTGGCGCAGACCAATTATGGCGCGTATACGCCCCTGATTCAGTGCATCAGGAAAGCTTTGCGCGTGTTCCTCAAACAGCGTGAGCGCGCCAACATCGAGCATCTTTTCAGCGCTTTTCATTTTGTCTAATAGAGAGGCCCGATAGGCAAGCTGCGTCGCCTCTGCTCGGTAGACATCAGATTGCATCGCGCAAATCCATTCTGCCCCCCACGCCCTCAGCTCAGCAGTTTCCAACACCACAATTTGGTAGCTTTCGCGCAGCGACTTAACCTTGGTGCCCCGATGTCCAACGCCATCCAAAGCCATTCCTCCATCCGAGCGCGGAAAGCGCATATCGCCGCAGTATATGCGGCCATAGGTAAACCAGTGGATAACGCTTTAAATGGAAAACAAACAAAATTGGATCGGCGCGCTCAGGGCAATTTATTTGGTAATGACGCGTGCCTCATCCACCAGCATGATCGGAATACCATCGCGAATAGGATAGGCAAGGGCCGCCTTGCGCGAGATCAGCTCTTGGGCCTGTGCATCATATACCAATTGCTGATGAGTAACGGGGCAAATCAGGGCTTCTAACATGCGGCGATCATATTCGGGGGATCGGGTCATTGCATTATATCCTCTGCATCTCCGCCACGCATGGCATATTCGATCAGTGTAATAAGCGTTTCTCGGCGCGTGGCAAGCGATGGGGCCTCTAACAAGGCCTGTTTGTCTTCGGCACCGAAATCCAGCAGCATCGAGAGAGAGTTCACCAACAACTCATCATCCGCATCCTTGAGCGTGCTCCAGTCCACTGACAATTCCAGCTTATCAAAATACCGCTTAAGCTGCGCCATAAATGGCCCGCGCGTAAAGCCGTCGTCGCGCTCTGCCACACCCAAATCACGCTCAAACCCATCCCATGACACGCTGCAACGCCGGTAGGGTTGAAACCCCTCGATCTCTTGCACAATTCGGAACCGGGACATGCCGGTCAGCGTAATCATGTACCGCCCGTCTTCGGTTTCTGAAAACTGCGTCACGCGGCCTGCACAACCAATGGCGTGCAGCACTGACCCTTCGTGGCCAGGTGTTACGTGGGGTTGGATCATACCAATCAGACGTTCTGGAGTCTTAAGAACATCCTCCAGCATCGCCAGATAGCGAGGCTCAAATAATTGCAGCGGCAACCTTGACCGGGGCAACAATAACGCCCCAGTCAAAGGAAACACAGCCAGCGTGTCCGGCAGATCAGCAGGTTTTCTCATAACCCGAGCTTAACCCAGAATTGCGATTAGACAAATATCATTGAGCTAAGTTTGCGCCGACCGTTCAAAACCACCGTATCGTTGGGTTTGAGAGCCTCAAAAATGGTGAAAAGCTGTGTTTTGGCAGCGCCATCATTCCATTCACGATCCCGGCGGAACAGATCCAGCAGAGTGTTAACCGCAGCCTCGGCATCGTCCGCAGCATATTGCGCCTGAGCAAGGTCAAAGCGGGCCTGATTGTCGTCAGGGTTCGCTGTCACTGCGGCCAAAAGCTCGGTAACCGGGCCAGCGTTCTCTGCTTGGCGGGCAAGTTCGAGCTGTGCAAAGGCTGCCTCAATCTCTGGCGCATCAGTGATTTCGGCTGGCGCACCATTCAGCACGGCCTCGGCCTGATCCAGATCACCCAACGCGATATGCGCGCGCGCCAGACCACCAAAGGCGGCGGCACTTTGCGAATCTTCTTCGAGGATGGCAGCAAAGGTTTGTGCCGCATCGTCTGCATCGCCCTCTTCCAGCATCAATTCCGCGGCCTCAAGCGCGTCGGCAAGACCGCCATCGGCCTCCCCTCCTCCGGCTTCAATCGCGCGCGCAACAAAGGCGTCAATTTCACTAGCAGGGACAGCGCCTTGAAACCCGTCAATTGGTTGGCCTTTGTAAAAGGCATAGACGGTTGGGATAGATTGCACGCGCAACTGTCCTGCGATGGCCTGATTTTCATCAACATTGATCTTGGCCATCGTCACCGCGCCTTTGGCTTTGGTCACGGCCGCCTCAAGTGCGGGGCCAAGCGTTTTGCACGGGCCACACCAAGGCGCCCAAAAATCAACAATTACCGGAGCATTTTGCGACGCCTCGACAACATCTTGCATAAATGTTGCTTCGCTCACGTCTTTGATCAGGTCGGCTGTCGGCGCATCTGCGCCACCACCAAGGATATCCATCATGTCATTGTTCTCCACTTGGAACTTTGCACCTATATGTAAGGTGTTGGCTCGGAAACCAAGAGAGGAGTGACAAGAATGTCGACTTCACGACCGGATATTTTCAAACTGGCCGAAAGGGCCATGGCGATGGACGAGGCCGCATGGGCGTGTCATGCGAACCCCAAAAGCGTTTATAGCCGAATATTGATTCTGCCGATGCTGTCGGTGGCGATCCTGAGTCGAGCGTATATTGGCGCGTGGTCGATTGGCCTTATAGCTTTGATTGTGCTGTGGATCTGGTGGAACCCGCGTGCCTTTGGCCCGCCTGCGAGCACAAATAACTGGGCATCAATGGGGACATTCGGAGAGCGTGTATTTCTGAACCGCGACAAGATACCTGTGCCGCCACATCATCTGGTGTGGGGCAAACTATTGACGTTTGTCACAATGATCAGCGTGGTGCCGTGGATATACGGGCTGTGGGCGCTGGATTGGATGGTGGTGTTGCTGGCGGGCGCGCTGGTTTTGGGCAGCAAGGTCTGGTTCGTGGATCGCATGGTGTGGCTGTATCAAGATATGAAAGACAGCGACCCAACCTATGCAAGCTGGATGCGCTGAGATGTTTCGCGATGTTTCAGAGATCGAAGGTTGTGAAAATCGGGACGTGGTCACTGGGTTTTTCCCAACCGCGTACCTCGCGCAGGATACGGCTGGAATGCGCCGAACCGGCAATATCGGAGGTTGCCCAAACGTGATCAAGACGACGACCTTTGTCGGCAGTGTCCCAATCTTTGGCGCGGTATGACCACCAGCTATAAAGCTTACCCTCGGGAATATCCTGCCGGGTGATATCGACCCAATTTCCCGCCTCTTGAACTTGCGCCAGATGCTCAACCTCGATCGGAGTGTGGCTGACAATCTTGAGAAGTTTTTTGTGATCCCAGACATCTTCTTCGAGCGGGGCGATGTTCAAATCCCCGACAAGAATGGATTTTTCGGGTTTATCAGCAAGGAACCAATCGCGCATTTCGGTTAGGTAATCGAGTTTTTGGCCGAATTTCTCATTCTTTTCGCGGTTAGGTTCGTCACCCCCAGCGGGCACATAGAAATTGTGGACGGTGACGCCGTTTTCCAACTTACCCGCGATGTGACGCGCATGGCCCAGACTGGCGAAATCTTCGGCTGCGGCCTCAACCATCGGAATTTTGGAAAAGATGGCGACGCCGTTATATCCCTTTTGGCCGCGCGCAACCATGTGGGTGTAGCCAAGGGCGCGAAACCCCTCCAATGGGATTTTGTCGACCGGGCTTTTGCATTCTTGCAGGCACAAAACATCAGGTGCCTGTTCCTGCATAAGTTTCAGGACAATCGGTTCGCGCAAGCGCACTGAATTGATGTTCCAAGTGGCAAGGGAAAAGGACATGGCACGCTCCAGAAGTTCTTGGTTTGTACACAGCATATCCGAGGTGTGCCCCACTTGCCATTGTCAATTGCAGGCGGGGCAGAGGTTTAGGGCGTTTCGTATTTGGCTAGATGCCGTTTGGGGCCAGCATCACCTTGCCATCGCGTTTTCCGGCCATGGCCATCGCCACGGCATCCGTGATCTGATCCAGTGTGAAATGGGCCGCAACGGGCGCGTATAACTCTCCGCTGGCGACCAATCGCGTAAGGTCGCCGTAAACCTGCATGCGCCGTTCACGTGATGCGCGTGAGAACCAATGCACCAACCAGAAACCCCGCAGGGTAACATCGCGGAAAATCATGGCACCTGCCTGAAATTGCGCAGGGGCACCGCTCATGGCACCGTAATTTACCAATGTTGCACCTGTGCCCAAACAATCCGCAAGCCGCCCCAGTGTTTCGCCCGCAACCGCATCTAGCGCGAGTTTTACCGGGGCCTTATTGGTGGCCGCCTTGACGCGCTCAGGCAGGTCTTTGCCATCCACCAACACGTGTTCGCACCCCGCATCCTGCATCGGGCCAACAGCACTTTCACGACGCACGATATTCAGCACATTGATGCCCCGCGCCTTGGCCAGTTGATTGACATACGTACCCACTGCCGAATTCGCAGCAGACTGAATGATCCAATCACCCGAAGACAATTCAACAAAATCACTGAGGAGGAGATAGGCCGTTGCAGGGTTAATCGCCAACATCGACAGTTGATCCAAATCCCCCTCGGGCAGGGGAACAAGGCCGGCGGTTTCGCAGATAACCTCAGTCACCCATGCGCCCGTTCCAGCGGGCAAAAGCACAAGCTGGCCCGCCATGGGACCAGATGTGACACGGCCAAGCCCCTCATTTCCGGCAGTTGCAGGCAGGTCGGGACGCACGCCATAGTGCCCGGCAACCTGAATCCAATCTGAGGGGTTAATCGGGCTGCGCAGCACCTGAACCGTGGATTGCCCATCCTGAGGTTCTGGCGTGGCGGTCTCCTGCACGTGTAAAACATCTGTTGGATTGCCGAATTCGTTGTAGATGACGCGTTTCATGGCATGCCTTTCCATATGATCGGCGCTCTGTATGCGCGCGTGTTGGCGCAATGTCCCGATATCCGTTGCGTCACCTGCCCGCATTCTGTCCGGCCCGCGATGCGCCCGTGCCCCGAATTTACATTCGATATCATTCAAATTGGATATGAGAATTTCACCCGATCGTAAGCCATAGCGCGTAGCCGTGTCTGCGAGGTCATATGCAACTGATCACATCATTCAGGAGCCGCACGTATGGATAATCCGCTTTGGCAACGGGATTTTCAAGTCAGCCAATTCATAGCAGAAGCAAAGCAGCACCTAAAAGTTGCGATGCAACCGATTGCAGATGCCTCCACGGGGGAGGCAATCGCCTATGAGGCGCTGGTGCGTGGCGTGGACAAGCTTGGCTTTGCGCACCCTGGGGAGTTGTTCAATCATGCCTATACCCAAGGGGCCCTGATGGAACTGGATACTCTGCTCATTAGCGGTGCCCTGAAAATTCATGCCGAACTGCGCAAAAGCCATTGGTCGCTATTATTCGTGAATGTTGATGGCCGCCTATTGGAACGCTGGGCCGAGTTGGGAGATTTTCTATGCCAAGAATTGAAGCTTCACAGTTTGAGGCCGTTGGATTTATGCATCGAACTTTCTGAAACGCATCAACCTTTGTCACCCACTGACTTTGCCGCCGCAGTCGAAGGGCTGCGCAAATTTGGGTTTCTGATCGCGGTTGATGATTTTGGCACCGGTAATTCTGGCATGCAGATGCTGTATCAGAGCAGCCCTGATTTTATTAAAATTGATCGCTTCTTTATTGAATCGATGCCTGATGACCCCAAAAAACGGCTGTTGGTCACATCAATCAGCGATCTTGCCCATACCTTAGGCGCGCGGGTGATCGCCGAGGGGATTGAAACAGTCGAGGAACTTCGCGCCTGCCGGGAAGTGAATTCTGATCTTGTGCAGGGCTATTTGGTCGCCCGGCCTAGCTTGGATCTAAGTGATTTTTCGCCGGTCTATGAAACGGTTTCCTCCACCTATGCGCGACCTCATGACCCAACTGGCGCTGGGGCAATTGGTGCCTTGATCGAAGATGTCGCCGTGTTATCGGAGAACGATTCAATCCAGGATCTGATCGACCTTTTGTTGCTGCGCACAGAGCAGAGCGTTTTTCCGGTGATCGATCGTCATGGCATGCCGCGCGGAGCGGTACGGGAAACCGATGTAAAGCCATTGCTATATTCGCAATTTGGGCGTGATCTTGCAGACAATCCCACGACATCGCTGTCGTTGATGGATTACGTGCGCCCGATCGCAACCATCGAAAGCAACACACCCTTTGCGCCACGGTTGGAATTCATCGCGGAAAAGGCAGGCGATGGTGTGATTATCACGAAATCCCTGCGCTATGAGGGGTATCTTTCCTCCGCCGCCTTACTGAAATTATCCAATGACCTGCGCATCAAAGAGGCATCATCACAAAACCCGTTAAGTGGGCTTCCCGGTAATCAGGCGGTGCAGGCGTTTTTGAATAGCTGTGTGAACGACACCGAAATTCGGCGCATTTTGTCCTATATCGACATTGATAATTTCAAACCATTCAACGACAAATTTGGCTTTGAGATCGGCGACAGGGCCTTGTTACACATGGCCTCAATCCTCAAAACCTTTGAGCGTGAGTACGGGTTGTTTGTGGCCCATATTGGGGGGGATGATTTTTTTGTTGGGGCAGAAGGCAAAAAATGCGATTCCGCTGAAACATTGTTGGACACATTGAACGCGGAATTTTCACATTCTGCACAGCAATTTTATGGCCAAAGCGACATCGACGCCGGGTATATCATGGGCAGCACCAGAGATGGGCAGCAACGCCGTTTTCCTTTGTTGGGATGCACCGTTGCCTTGTTAGAATTACGCCAAGGGCATCGACCTGACGGCACCGAAGTATTGACCCAGGCATTAGGTGCGCTGAAGTCTGAAGCACGCACAAAAGGCGATGCATTTTTGCACGAAATCATCGGGAAAAACCGCGATATCATGCCGGACAATCAGCGGAGCGCATAGGTGTTTGACCGCAAGCTCTGTGCCGCTAAAAAAAGGGCCCGAACAAGAGTTCGGGCCAGTCCAACAGGGAGGTACATACCATAACCCGGGTATGCGCGGGAACTGTTAGGGCCCGAAACCGTCAGGAAAAATATACCTGCGCCCTAATTTATACTACCACACCGTGTACTCTTTGGCTGTGACATATTAGATTCACCCATCTTATTTCCTACACAAGCCCCCGTTAGAGGTTTCGTTTAGGAAATACCTGGTTAGGCGATGATCCGATATCCACCAGACTCTGTTACCAAAAGACGGGCGTTTGAGGGATCAGGTTCAATTTTCTGACGTAGCCGATAAATATGCGTTTCTAACGTGTGCGTCGTCACCCCAGCGTTATATCCCCACACCTCATGCAATAGCACATCACGCGCCACAACCCCATCGGTCGAGCGGTACAAGTATTTGAGAATATTGGTTTCTTTTTCGGTTAGGCGAATTTTTCGGTCGTCTTCGGTCAACAACATCTTCATCGCGGGCTTGAACGTATATGGCCCAAGCGTAAACACCGCATCTTCGGATTGTTCGTGCTGGCGAAGCTGCGCGCGGATGCGGGCAAGCAAGACCGGAAACTTAAAGGGTTTAGTGACATAATCATTCGCGCCAGCATCAAGGCCAAGAATGGTGTCTGCATCCGTATCGTGCCCTGTGAGCATCAAAACCGGGCTTTTAACACCCTGTTTGCGCATCAACCGGCACAATTCACGGCCATCCGTATCCGGCAGACCCACATCCAGAATCACCAAATCGTACAACCCTTCTTTGGCGCGAACCATGGCTTCGGCACCTGATCCCGCCTCAAACACGTCGAAATCCTCGGTCATGACCAATTGCTCGGACAGCGCTTCGCGCAGGTCATCGTCATCATCTACGAGAAGAATTTTCTTGAGCTGCCCCATAACGGCCTCCTGATACCTTGTGTTTGACTAAACATGTGCCCGCAGCGCGCCATTAACAAGATTTGCTGCGGCTCTCTCACGCCCTCGTGTTAATGCACGTCGAATTGTTTCACATTGCTGCAAAAACCGCTACATCTGAGCTGCTGAATATGGATGAGATCGAATGAGTTTTGCGCCAGACATTATAGAACGACTCGCGCGGGCACGTGCCGATTTGCGTATGGGGGTGCCGGTTGTCCTTACGGGCGAAGGTCAACACCTGCTGATTTTAGCCGCGGAAACGCTAGACATGCAGCGCCTTGCGGATCTGCGTGCCTTAGGGGGCGATGCAACAATCGTGATCACCCAACGCCGTGCAAAGACGCTAAAGGCGCACGCCTATGATGGCGATATCGCGCGCATAATGTTACCGACAGATGCGCCGTTATCCTGGATCAGTGGCATCGCTGACCCCGCCGATGACCTAAAAACACCCATGAAAGGCCCGCTGAAAAGCACCCGTACTGGCGCAGCAACCCTCCACCGCGCCGCGATCAAGCTGGCGAAATCAGCACGTTTGCTACCTGCAATCGTGGCGCTACCTATCCAAGACGCCGGGAAATTCGCGTTTGAACACGGGTTAACCATCCTGCCAGAGGCCCTCGCCGCGCCGCATTTAGCGGCCACCAGCCCTATGCACCCCGTCGTGCACGCGCGGTTACCGATGAGCGCATCTGAGGCTGGGCGCCTGCATATCTTCCGCCCCGAGGACGGCAATGAGGAACATTACGCCATTGAAATCGGCCGTCCGGCGCGCGACAAACCTGTGTTGGCAAGGCTGCATTCTGCCTGTTTCACCGGGGACGTTTTGGGGAGCCTAAAGTGCGATTGTGGGCCGCAGTTACATGGTGCATTGGCGCAAATGGGAACCGCCGGAGAGGGTGTATTACTGTACCTAAATCAAGAGGGGCGCGGGATTGGGCTAGCCAATAAAATGCGCGCCTACAGCCTGCAAGATCAAGGGTTTGACACGGTCGAGGCGAATCATCGCTTGGGGTTTGAAGACGATGAACGCGACTTCAAGATCGGCGCTAATATATTGAAAAAGATGGGTTTTTCATCGGTGAAGTTGCTGACAAATAATCCAAACAAAATTAAGATGATGGAAATTGCGGGCATTAATGTTGTCGAACGCGTGCCGTTAAAGGTGGGTGAAAATGCCCATAACTCTGCCTATCTGGCGACCAAAGCCACGAAATCCGGACATCTGTTTTGACCCCTGCGGACCTTGTATTGACCCCTACTGGGCTGCGATTTTTGGGAATGCTGTTCCCCTGTACTATCGGCAAAGGTGGCATACGTAGCGACAAAAAGGAAGGTGATGGCGCAACCCCTTTGGGCACCCACAGGGTGGTTGGAATGCTGTATCGGCCGGATAGAATTGTGCCACCGCAACCCTGGGCACACGCCATTCGAACGGGTGATCTGTGGTCAGATGCCTCGGGTGATGCATCGTATAATCACATGGTTCGCGCGCCTTATGGGGGCAGTCATGAAATATTGCGACGGGCCGATCCGCTATATGATCTGGTGTTATTAACCGACTGGAATTGGCCAAATGCCCAAGCGGGCAAGGGATCAGCCATTTTCATCCATCAATATCGACGCAAAGGATACCCCACAGAAGGCTGCATCGGCCTGCGCCGGGATCATTTACGGTGGATTTCTGAGAGAATTCAGATCGGAACCCGCCTGATCGTGCGCTAAAGCACCTTGCGGTTAAACGGTGGTTTCACCGTAATCGCGCGCCCCGAAAATGGCAGAACCCACGCGTACATAAGTCGCGCCCAAGGCCACAGCGCTTTCGAAATCGCCACTCATACCCATAGACAGCTGCGATAGTCCGTTACGCTCAGCGATCTTTCGCAACAATGCAAAATGCAGGCTTGGTTCCTCATCCGCGGTGGGTATGCACATCAATCCAACAATTGGCAGGCCAAGATCGCGGCATTCTGCAACAAATGCATCCGCCTCAGCCGGTAGAACACCCGCCTTTTGGTCCTCTTCGCCGGTATTCACCTGAATGAACAAATCGGGGCAATGGCCCATTTCCTCGGCCAATCGCGCAATGGTTTTTGCCAGTTTTGGGCGATCTAGCGAATGGATCACCTCAAATAGCTCCATCGCTTGGCGGGCTTTGTTTGTTTGCAGCGGCCCAAGCAGATGAACCTCGACCCCGTCGAATTGTTCGCGAAATGCGGGCCACTTGGCTGCGGCTTCCTGCACTTTGTTCTCACCAAATAGGCGATGACCTTCGTGCAAGACGGCCTCCACCCGATCGTTTGGCTGCACTTTGGAAACGGCAATCAACTGGGTCGTGCCAGATACGCGCCCGGCGATTTCCTCGGCGTTACGAATTCGGTTGGTGATGTCGGTGAGAGACATGTGTGGCGGCCCTATTGTTCCAATGGTTTGAGGCGGCAAAAAACACCATTGCGGACAAAAAGAAAAGGAGCCGCGCAAAAGAAAAGGGCAGGTCCAAAGACCTGCCCTCTATTAGGTACTTCTACTTCTAAAATTAGAAGTTGAAGCGAATACCCAGATCGGCGCGAGTTTCGCCTGAAATCAACTCAGCAATACCGCCGCGAACCGAAGTTCCGCCGCCGAGGCTGTGGTTGAAGTCGATGCCGTAGCTGTCGCCAGCTGTGTCATCAGCGTAATACGCTTCGATGTTTGTTGATGCGCCAATGTCGAATTTGCCGGCAAGAACAAAACGCTCACCGCTTGTGCCGTTGTCAGCATAAGCAAGAGTGATGTCTGCAACACCCAAAGAACCACCGATTGTAGCAGTCCACTCAGTGTCAGCTGCGTTGGTAGAATCTTGTACACCAACAGCAACAGTCCAGCCGCTGAAAGAGTAAGAAGCGTAACCAGCGATACGGTCGCTAGTGTCTGAAGCAGATACGTGCACGGAGAAATCACCGGCAGAGTACATTACTTCAACACCGTTAGAACCACCAGCGCCAACGCCGCCTGAAGAGTACGCGTCTGCGTTGAAGCCATAAGCTGTGTAGTTATAGCCCAAACCTGTCAGACCCAGATCGATTGGGTATTGACCTGGCATCCATTCGATCGCGCCGAAGATGTTACCTGCGCCAACTTCGAAACCACCGGTGCGCGCGAAGAAGCGAACGCCGTTGATGCCAGTGTTAGTGCCGCCAGTGTTTTGCTGAATACGTGCACGTGCACCGAACTCAACACCAGAATCTGATTCTGCTGTCATGTCGATTTGCAGACGCAAACGAGTTGTCAGGTTGGTGCTGCTTACGCCGCCAACATCACTGTACAAAAGACCAAAACGGCCGTAACCGCTGAAGTTTACGTCTGCTGCGGCAACACTTGCGGTCGCGACGAGAGCAGTCGTGGCGAAGAGAACTTTTTTCATAGTCTATCCCTCGGGTTTTTTCTAAATCATGCGCCCAAATCAGAGAATCCGAAATGGGTATGTCGAGTTCATTCGCTTGTTTAGGGGTATCTTTGCAAGCATCGGAAAAGCGCCATAGGCATTGGATCGCCAAATGATGCATCGATGCCACACTCCTTTGCATCCAGCTTTGGGGGTGCGGACAGGTATAATAGGTAGGTAAGGAATCCGCCCCACGTCGATTTCTTAAGAAAATACGGCGTTTCACCGCCAGTCTGATTGTCCTGCGCTCTTTAAGGCGCGAAAATCCTTGCCCTGCCTCATATGCTTGGGTAGGACGTAGACGTCTCATGAGGTGGCAGTTGAACATGACACATAAGAATATTCTAAAATCGCTCTTAGTGGGCACAGCGCTTTTGGCGTTGGTATCCTGTGGGAATCGCGGCACTGGCGACGGGAGTGGCAATACGCCCCCTAATGTGTCCAACAGCCCTTCTGCACAACAACCAGGTGAAAGCACCATCTGGGATTTGTTCAAGAAAGATAGTGGTGACGTCACCATTAAGGTCAACAAATACATCTGGAACGCCTCTCTTGAGGTGCTGAATTTCCTTCCAGTGCAGTCGGTTGATCCGTTTTCCGGGCTGATCGTTACTGGATATGGCACGCCTCCGGGTGGTGGTCGGGCCTACCGCGCAACGATTTACATCAAAGATCCCGCACTAGACGCGCGGACATTGAATGTTGCGATGCAAACACGAAATGGACGCTCTGTATCGGCAAGCACAATTCGCGCTGTCGAAGATGCGATCCTGACCCGCGCACGCCAACTGCGGATCGCGGACGGCAAGCTCTAGAGCACGCTCTAATAGATTACACCCAAAACGGCGCGCCAAATACTGGCGCGCCGTTTTAGATTCTACTGCCTAGGTATTGACGGTCAGCGCCTGCATTACCTTGGTTTACTCGGGCAATGCACTTGGTTCCATGGCGGCCAAGGTCTCTATCCATTCCAGCATGCGCGGCAAGGATACCGTTTTCAGGTCATAATGTGTCACCACATGTGCGCGCGCAGCACGGCCTAGACGTTGTCGCAACGGGGCATCATCCAGCATGTTCACCAGTTGATCTACCATCCCGTCGGCATCAAAGAAATCAACCAGCATCCCTGTTTGACCCTGCTTGATCACCTCCCTGACGGGGGCGGTATCGCTTGCCAGAATAGGGGTGCCCGCGCTCATCGCCTCAATAAGCGACCAACTAAGCACAAACGGATAGGTCAGATAGATATGGGCGCGCGTCACCTGTAGCAGGTTGAGGAAAGCGCCATATGGCAAAGTACCCACGAAATGCACCCGCTCCCAATCCGAATCGGGAATTTGGGCGCGCACCTCGTCGATATAGATCTGTTTCCAGGTTTGCCCCTTGGGGGCGGCGGCCCCGTAACTGGTGCCATCTGCGCCAACAATCACAACACGGGCATTTGGGCGCTCTTTTAGCAGACGGGGCAATGCGCGCATAAACCGATGATACCCTCGGAACGGTTCCAGATTGCGGTTGAGAAAACTGACCACCTCGTCTTGTTGCGTCAGAATCGTGCCATCAGGCAGCGTAAGCGTCGCCGAGGCATCCGGACGCACAGCATCGGTGTCGATGCCATCGTGAATCACCGTGATCTTGTCACGCATATGTTCGGGGAACCGGCTGGCCTGATACTGTGTCGGACTAAGCGCCATATCAGCAACGGGCGAATTCAGCAGGTTATTGACGTTTTTGATTCGCAACCGCATCCGGTCCAATTCGGCATCCGCTGCGGCAAATTCGGGGTCAAAGCTATTTCCGGCCTCATTCGCTCCGTAATACCATTCATAATACAAACCGATCCGCGCCGACGGCCAAACATCCCGCAGAAATAGCGCCTCTCCCCAACCGGGGTGGGCAACAATTACATCTGGCACGAATCCCTTGTCCCGCAATTGCCGCGCTGCCAGAAAACAGGCCTCGCCACGAATTACCTTGGTATCCATGTCCAACAACCAAGGATGCACGCCCCCCCCCTGTTGTCTGTCGATTTTATAGGGGAGGATTTTCACGCCTTTCCAGTCGGTTGGTTTTTTCACCCGCAGCGTCAACGCCACGCATTTATGGCCCATTCGGGCCAATTCAGGTGCCAAGTGCTTGTATTGACCGGGAAAGTTCTGATGGATGAAGAGAATATTCATGTTTTGGCCTGCTGGGGATGCCTGTTTTGCCCTCTTATAGCCTGCATTGCCTGTAGGCCAATGTCGCATTTTTTCCTCAACAGACTGGACCAAGGCGGATTGGGGGCATATCACCGCCTGCGAAACACGGCTCTTTCAGGGCTATGAAAGAATAAAACGAAAGGGTTTTCCTGCATGTCGCGCTACTCCCCCGCTGAGATCGAAGCGAAATGGCAAGAGGCCTGGGATCAGGCCGATACGTTTAAGGCGGTCCGCGATGAGACCAAGCCAAAGTATTACGTGCTGGAAATGTTCCCCTACCCTTCGGGCCGCATTCATATGGGCCATGTGCGCAACTACACGATGGGTGATGTTGTCGCGCGGTATAAAATGTCGACGGGGCATAATGTGTTGCACCCAATGGGTTGGGATGCCTTTGGGATGCCTGCGGAAAATGCCGCGATGGCAATCGGCGGCCACCCCAAGGAATGGACTTATAAAAACATCGCCGATATGCGCAGCCAGATGAAGCCGCTGGGCCTGTCGATTGATTGGAGCCGGGAATTCGCCACCTGTGATCCGGAATATTACGGCCAGCAACAGGCCTTGTTTCTGGACATGCTGAAAAGCGATCTGGTGTACCGCAAAAATGCCATTGTAAATTGGGATCCGGTCGACATGACCGTTCTGGCCAATGAACAGGTCGAGGGTGGACGCGGTTGGCGCTCTGGTGCTTTGGTAGAACGTCGTGAGCTGACGCAATGGTTCTTTAAAATCTCTGACATGTCAGAGGAGCTGCTATCAGCGCTGGACGGGTTGGAAAACTGGCCCGCCAAGGTGCGCCTGATGCAGGAAAACTGGATCGGCAAATCACGTGGCCTGCAATTTGGGTTTGAGCGCACAGACGGCGAAGCCCCGATTGAGGTGTATACCACACGCCCTGACACGTTGATGGGGGCCTCTTTTGTGGGCATTTCACCCGATCACCCCATCGCCAAATCACTGGAAGCAGATAATCCAGAGCTTGCCGCGTTCAACATCGAGGCGCGCAAAGGTGGCACCACCGAAGAAGCGATCGAAACCGCGCCCAAGTTGGGCTTTGATACCGGCCTAAAGGTGAAACACCCGCTGAACCCTGATTGGGAGCTACCGGTCTGGATCGCGAATTTCATTCTGATGGATTACGGCACTGGCGCGATTTTCGCCTGCCCTGCACATGATCAGCGCGATCTAGATTTCTGCCGCAAATATGATTTGCCGGTGATTGATACATTCTTTGCCACGGATGATGCGACACCGGTCGCCAATACGGCCTTTGTCCCCGCCAAAAGCGAAAAAGTTCAATGGGTTGACCACTTTGCCGGACTAGACATGGCCACAGGCGAAGAGGCGATCAACACCACCATAGATTTCGCCGAGGCCGCTGGTTGGGGCGAAGGTGTCACAAAATACCGCCTGCGCGATTGGGGCCTATCGCGTCAGCGCTATTGGGGTTGCCCCATTCCTGTTGTGCATTGCGATGCCTGCGGCGTTGTTCCTGAGAAAAAGGAAAACCTGCCGATTGCCCTGCCGGATGATGTGACATTCGACATGCCCGGCAACCCGCTGGATCGTCATCCAACGTGGCGCGATTGTGCGTGCCCGTCCTGTGGGTCCGCGGCGAAACGTGAAACCGACACGATGGATACTTTCGTCGATAGCTCATGGTATTTCGCCCGCTTCACCGCGCCGCGCGCAGATACGCCAACCGATATGGCCGACGCCAAATACTGGATGAATGTTGATCAGTATATCGG
>CAXIAD010000068.1:0-14996 GCA_964021645.1 uncultured Cognatishimia sp.
TGATTTGCGCGATGATATGTATATTCAACCCGTCACCGTGATGTACCACGCACCCAAAGACCAAGATCCCAGATTTTACGGGTGGTGGGGCGACATGGATTTCGGACCGCATTTGCTGGTGACCCTTGCAGCACGCACCCAAGGCCAAGTTGAGCTGGTGTATCACACACCGGTCGCTGTGCGGGATTTTGCCAATCGCAAGGAACTGGCGGCCTATTGTGAAACCGTTGTGCGCGGCGGCCACAGATTGCTGGCACAAGACGCAAAATCCGCGAAGATCCCCCGGTCAACGTCATAAATCCACGGTATTTTGCAGCCATTTGGCAAATGTGGGATCAAAGCCCTTGCGGCACCCAAAAAAATCCTTTAACGCGCTCGCATTCAAACCCGCAGGCGGGGTTTGGGTCGGGCAGGGGAGACATCCCTGTCGGTCCGCCGGTTGGAGCATCCGCTCTCACTTCCCCCGCCCAGGCGTAAACCGGAAAAAGGAATACAAGCATGGCTCTTCCCGAGTTCACCATGCGCCAGCTGCTTGAAGCAGGCGTACACTTTGGTCACCAAACACAACGCTGGAACCCCCGTATGGGCGAGTTCATCTATGGCTCACGTAATGGCATCCACATCATGGACCTGACACAGACTGTTCCAATGCTGGACGCAGCCCTGAATGTGATCCGCGAAACTGTTGCCAAGGGCGGCCGTGTTCTGTTCGTTGGCACCAAGCGTCAAGCAGCGACACCTGTTGCTGATGCGGCTGAGCGTTGCGCACAGTATTACATGAACCACCGTTGGTTGGGCGGCACGCTGACCAACTGGCAGACCGTTTCCAAATCCATCAATCGTCTAAAAGAAATCGACGAAAAAATGGTAAACGGCGCCGAAGGCCTGACCAAAAAAGAGCGTCTGGGCATGGAACGTGACCAAGGTAAATTGCAGGCTTCTTTGGGCGGCATTCGCGAAATGGGCGGTGTTCCTGATCTGCTGTTCGTCATCGACGTGAAAAAAGAAGCACTGGCGATTGCCGAAGCAAACAAACTGGGCATCCCAGTTGTTGCTATCGTTGACACCAACTGCTCACCTGACAACATCGATTATATCATTCCTGGTAATGACGATGCGGCACGTGCGATTGCGCTGTACACTGACCTGGCGGCACGTGCTGCTCTGGACGGCATGTCAGCACAATTGGGTGCAGCAGGCGTTGATCTGGGCGCGATGGAAGAAGTTATGGCAGAAGAAGGCGTTGCAGAAGCAGCCCCAGCAGAAGCCTAAACGACACACGTCTAAGGTACATGGGGGCAGGGCGTATTTGCCCCCATTTTCCCGATATGAATAAGGAGAGCCAAGATGGCGATTACTGCATCTATGGTTAAAGAACTGCGCGAAATGACCGGCGCAGGCATGATGGACGCGAAAAAAGCATTGACCGAAAACGGTGGCGACACCGAAGCGGCAATCGATTGGCTGCGTACCAAAGGTTTGGCGAAAGCTGCGAAGAAATCCGGCCGTACTGCGGCAGAGGGTCTTGTGGCTGTGAAAGTTGAAGGCGGTCGCGGTGTTGCGGTCGAAGTTAACTCTGAAACCGATTTTGTTGCTAAAAACGCCGATTTCCAAGGCATGGTTGCTGGCATTGCTGGTGTTGCTTTGGGTGTGTCTGACATTGACGCGCTGAATGCTGCTGATCTGGGCGGAAAATCCGTTTCGGCGGTTGTGACTGAAAAAGTTGCGACTATCGGTGAGAACATGTCCGTGCGCCGTATGGCCGCGATCGAAGGCGAAACCGTTGTGGCCTATGTGCACAACGCAGCAACCGACGGCATGGGCAAAATCGGTGTTCTGGTTGCAATGACCGGTGGCACTGAGGCGTTTGGCAAGCAGATCGCAATGCACATTGCCGCTGCAAACCCAGCGTCACTTAGCGAAGCCGATCTGGACGCAGCTATTGTTGAAAAAGAGCGTTCCGTTCAAATCGACATCGCGCGTGAATCTGGCAAACCAGAAGCGGTTATCGAAAAGATGATCGTTGGCCGTATGAAAAAATTCCTCGGCGAAGTGACGCTGCTGGGTCAGGCATTTGTTATCAATCCCGATCTAACAGTTGAAGCTGCGGCAAAAGAAGCCGGTGCTGAAATCATCTCCTATGTGCGCATGGAAGTTGGTGAAGGCATTGAGAAAAAAGAAGAAGATTTCGCAGCGGAAGTTGCAAAGGTCGCCAAAGGCTGATCTCTTAATCTTTGACGCAAGACGAGACGCCGTCCCATTGGGGCGGCGTTTTTCGTTGCTATAGAACACAATGCCTTTTCCGGCAGCTTGATCGCGTGTGAATTTCATGGGGCGAAATGAATTAGAAACGACGCTGCGTGCAGGCAGCGCCGTTTCTAACTACGCTCTTACATGGGGATGAAAGAAAGCGTAACGAAGGTTGTCGACCAGCGAGCCAAAATGCGCCCGCCAAGTCAACATCCGGTTTCCCGGTAGAATTGGAGCGCCTCGAAATCACGAAGATCCATCTCTAAGTAAGTCCCTAAGGCCAAGCCTCCACTCACGGAACATCTAGAATTTGACAGAAAAACCCTCGGGGACAAAGTAAGGTAATCCTTACCTTTTGGCCAAATTGGCAACTAATTGACGCTACTTAGCGAAACATCTGATGTCTTTTGGAAATATGCACATCAAATACGCCATCAAATATCGCAAAAACGTCTAAGCATTTTCGAGAACCACAGATTCCACAACATCAAATACTTGGCTGACAATGCCCCAATGCCCCGCCAAACCACCTCACACCACACAAAGACGGCTTTAAGCTTCGGCCTCGCGGATGAACATTTGATTTAGGAATGACGCCTTGAGTACCGCTTGCGCTGTTGTCTCTACGTTCAAGCTTTCGCGCGCCAACCTAAGGTGTTTTTCAACCGTGGCAGGCTTGCGTTTTAGCAATACGGCGATGTCCTGAATGGTTTTGCCATCGCTGACCCATTCCAAAACTTCGCGTTGGCGTGAGGTCAGATTACGTTTGTAATTACTATAGGGCAGGGTGAGGATTTTCAGGTGCGCCACGTTGTTGATGAGCTGAATGTCATCGCCATGTTCGCCCCAAATTTCATCTAGCTCCGCTTGGGAGATATCCTTGCGACCAATCAAGGCAATGCTGCCTTTGACGCGGCTGGATACCGATTTGAAGCTAATAGTATAGCCCGCTTTGACACCGTTACGCTGATTGTAATCGTAAACCTTGCGCTCGCCATCTGTCATCGCATCGGCAGAAAGCCTCTCAGCCAAAAGCCCCCAACTGCAACTACCAGTGTTTTCGATGGACCAGCGCAGCATAGGCGCATGGAAATAGATACCACCAAAGACGAATTCTTCGACATATCTACGTGGCATGCTGCTGAGAATAATGAAATCTTCGGGATCACCATAGGCGTTTTCGGTCAGATACTGAGTATAGCCGTAGAGCAGGCGATCAAATCCGTAATACCCCATGCGATCGGTTAATAAATCCCACAGGTTCTCTAGGGTTTTAGCGTTGATTATCGCGTCTAGGGTATCATTGACTTGCATGATCAGCCCTGAAGGTGCCCGACCAAAGCATCAATCGCAAGCACGTATCCAGCGGAACCAAAACCGCATATTTGGCCGACCGCAACCGGCGCAATCATTGACTTGTGGCGAAATTCTTCACGCGCATGAATGTTGGAAAGGTGCAATTCAACAACCGGCACCTGAACCGAGGCAATTGCATCCATCAAAGCAATAGAAGTGTGCGTATAGGCACCAGCGTTCAAAATAATCCCGTCATGCACATTGCGGGCACCATGTATGGCATCAATCAATGCGCCTTCGTGATTGCTTTGGAAACACGTCACGTCGAGGGATTTGGTCCGCCCGTGAGCGATACACAACTGCTCAACATCAGCGAGCGTGGTTGTGCCATAGACCTCAGGCTGCCGTGTCCCAAGTAAATTGAGATTAGGCCCGTTCAAAACCAGAATAGACGCCATTATCATTCCCCATATCTTATCGACATGTGTATCCTGCGATTGCCGACTCTGTCCAGCGTCAGCACCGTGTTTTGTTCATCCACAGGGGATGATCACGGGTTTGTCATAATAGTTGCAGAAAACGTAGTGGCAGGCGGTTTGGCATTTGCAGGTGCATCATTACTTAACATAATGTTCATTATGCGAAATACGTGTATTTGGATGAAATTAAGTATATA
This sequence comes from uncultured Cognatishimia sp., assembly GCA_964021645.1. Taxonomy (GTDB): domain Bacteria; phylum Pseudomonadota; class Alphaproteobacteria; order Rhodobacterales; family Rhodobacteraceae; genus CANLDA01. Next base: position 4,223 of record CAXIAD010000068.1, read on the forward strand.
TGTTTACTTTCAATGGATTAATGACATTTCTTAAAGTTTCGCATTATCACAATGAATAGCCCTACCTCGCATGCAGTGTGTCGTGGGTAATCGCCAAAAATTGCCCTTAGCGCCCGTCACCGCAGTAAACAGAAACTCAGAGATTACATGCAGTCTTTCATGATGCACAAATGTGGCGCGTTGCGGTGTCTGTGTCGCAACGCGCTAAGAGATCACACCACTTGCAGCCCATCACGAAAGCGGCGCATGTTGTTCTGATAGCTAAGGGCGCTGGAACGCAGGTTGTTGATTGCGGCCTCATCCAACTGACGCACAACCTTGCCCGGCGTGCCCATCACCAAAGAACCGTCTGGAATTTCCTTGCCCTCTGTGATCAATGCCCCTGCCCCGATCAGGCAGTTTTTGCCAATTTTCGCGCCGTTCAGAATCGTGGCACCCATACCGACCAGGCTGTTTTCACCGATGATACAGCCATGCAACATCGCCTTATGCCCGATGGTACAGCCCGCGCCCACAATCAACGGATAGCCCATATCGGTGTGCATGACGGTGTTTTCCTGCACATTACTGCCCGCACCGATGCGTATTTCTTCATTGTCACCGCGCAAGGTGGCACCAAACCAAACAGATGCGCCTTCCTCCAGAACAATGCGGCCGATCAGATTGGCATCGTCCGCGACCCAAGTATCGGAGGCGATTTGCGGCGCGTGACCGTCTAGAGAATAAAGTGTCATTGGCAGTCCTCAAATTCGTTTTGCAGTTTGCGCACATGATCCACCAGATGCGGCTGTTGAATGCGTTTCAGGCGCGTTGCCGATACAATCGTGATCAGATCCTGCTCTGTTGCAGCAAGATCATCGTTGATCAACACATGGTCATAGGAGCCCCAATGCGAAATCTCATCCCAGCTTTTTTGCATACGTTTGGCGATCACTTCTTCGCTGTCCTGCCCGCGGCTGACAAGACGGCGGCGCAGCTCTATGATTGAGGGCGGCAGGATAAAGATCGACAAGGTGTGCTGACCTAAAACAGAGTTGCGAATTTGCTGCGCGCCCTGCCAGTCAATATCAAAGAGCACATCACGCCCCTGCTCGATCGCTGCCTGAACTGGCGCACGCGGCGAGCCATAGATATTTCCGAAAACATGGGCGTGTTCCAGCATTCCGTCCTCTGATACGCTGCGGCGGAAATCATCCTCTGGCAGAAAATGGTAATCCTTCCCGTCAACTTCGCCCACGCGTGGTGCGCGGGTTGTGGCGGAAACCGAAAACGCGATTGAGGGATCCCAAGCGCAAAGTTGTTTGGACAATGTGGATTTTCCAGCACCCGAAGGCGAAGAAAGAATGATAAGTAGGCCGCGTCTGTCGCTCATTGTCATTACTCCACGTTTTGCACTTGTTCGCGCATTTGGTCGATCACGGCCTTTAGGTCCAAACCAACGCGAGTCAGCTCTACATTTTGGGCCTTGGAACACAGCGTATTGGTCTCGCGGTTGAATTCCTGCATCAGGAAATCAAGCTTGCGCCCGATCGGCCCCTCGGTGGCGATCAGATCACGCGCGGCACCGATATGGGCATGCAGGCGGTCGATTTCCTCGGTCACGTCAGATTTCACAGCCAGAATCGCAAGCTCTTGGGCGACACGGTTTTCATCAACCCCCTCGCTGTTTTGCAAGATTTTGGCGAGGTTGCTTTTGAGTGTGCTGGCAACATCGTCTTTGCGCGCCTCTGCAAGGGTGGCGGCCTGTTCGGTCAGGGATTGAATGGTGTTGATTTGATCATCCAGCAGCTTGTGCAGACTGGCGCCCTCCGCTTGGCGCATGTCGTTGAATGCAATGATCAGCGCAGCAATTTCGCCGACCAAAGTTTGGCGCAAGGGTGCCGTATCGGTTTGCACGCTTGATGTATCCAGAACCCCGCGCATCGCAATAATGTCGCTGGATTTTGACGGCGCAAGCGACAACCCGCGATCCATGGCTTGGGTTTCGACCTGCATCATGGCCTCTAACACAGCGGTCAATTGCTGTTGATTGACGCTTAGCGCGCTGACCTCTTCGTCGCGACTTACACGCAACGACAGGCTGACAGAACCACGCCCGATGGATTTGCTAAGTGGTGCGCGCAGATCGGCCTCTAGCCCGGAAATCCAATCCGGCACCCGCAGCCGTAAATCCAGCCCCTTGGCGTTAACACTGCGAATTTCCCATGCCCAGCTATAGCCATGTGCCAAGCCTGTGGCGGCGGCAAATCCCGTCATTGAATGAAGCACGCGGCACTCTCCTGCATATAATCCCTGCCCTGCATTATCGGAAACAGCATTGCAGGGGCAAGCAAAGACGTGGCTATTTGTGCCCGCGCATTTTCAGATATTAACCAACCCTTCATGTTTTACGCCGAATTTCTCGAAAATCCGCTATATTAAGGTTGTGGTAACAATGGTGTGGCAAAGGTTAAAGCCAGCCAGCGAGACGCGTAATCTACGTGTGTTAACGAGGGTGAGCAAATGCAGGATGGCCTGACAGATAAATCAAACGTCGTTCCGCTACAGCGGTTCGCCGCCTTAACCGAGGTTGAAGCCTATTGGGAGGCGCTTCGCGGGGAGCGTAATGTTCCCCTGCGCTCGGAGGTTGACCCACGTGGCATTCAGCGTGCCCTAGCGCATTCATTTATTTTGGAGCGTGCGGCACCGGGAATCGCCCGGTTTCGGATTGCGGGTTCGGTTTTCAACAATTTGATGGGGATGGAAGTACGCGGCATGCCCATCACCTCTGTTATATCGCTGGAATCGCGGGATGAATTCCGCGAAATCCTAGAAGAAGTATTTGCCGCCCCTGCCACGGCGCGCCTTAATCTTGCCGGTGAAATGGGGACTGGGCACAACACGCTGGATGCGCAAATGTTGCTATTGCCGCTGCGCAGTGATTTCGGCGAAGTGAGCCGCATTTTGGGCTGTGTTGCCTGGACTGGAGAAAGCAAACGCGCGCCGCGTCGCCTGACCCTGCGCAATAGTGTTGTGCGCCATTTGCCCGCACAGGCGGAACAGGCAGCACCAATAAGCAATTCTGCGAAACGTGTCGCAAGACAGTTTCACCCGGCTCCATTGGTACGAGACGGCGAGTTAAAAGAGCGCCCCTTATTGGTGGCTGAGACGAAAGCACGGGAAAAAACGATACAAAACACCATGGTTGGAACGCGTCAAATAGCGACCCGCGCGCCCTATCTACGGTTGGTTGTTACCGACGGTTAAACACCTGAAACGACTTAGTGTTTGACCAAACATAAAGACGAGGCCCACTGGACATGGCAGCCTCGTCTTTTTGTGTTTAATTCCCCCACATTACGATTACCATTCTGCCCCCTTAACGCCGGGTTCAGAATGGGGGCAGGAATATCTGACAAAGATTTCGATGGCGTAAAGGCCCCAATTAGTATCGGGGCCTTATGCAAATTGTGATCCTTAGACTGCGGCGGCAGTACGCTCTTGGCGCAGACCAGACAGTTCTTCGGCAACCAAAAACGCCAATTCCAAAGATTGGCTGGCGTTTAGACGTGGATCACAAGCTGTGTGATAGCGATCTGACAGGTCTTCTTCGCTGACGGCCCGTACACCACCGGTGCATTCGGTCACGTCTTGCCCGGTCATCTCGAAATGCACACCACCTGGGATCGTGCCCTCGGCCTTATGCACGCCAAAGAAGTCACGCACCTCACGCAGAACGCTTTCAAAGGGGCGGGTTTTATAGCCGGTTGAGGATTTGATAGTGTTGCCATGCATCGGATCACAGGTCCAAAGCACATTCGCGCCCTCTTCCTGAACCGCCTTAACAAGACGCGGAAGATGCTCGCCAACATTGCCGGCACCAAAGCGCGCGATCAGGGTTAGGCGGCCTGCCTCATTTTCTGGATTTAGCTTGGCCATCAGCACCTTAAGGTCTTCGGCGGTGGTTGTCGGGCCACATTTCAAACCACTCGGATTAAGCACACCACTGCAATATTCGACATCCGCACCGTCAGGCTGACGGGTGCGATCCCCGATCCAGATCATGTGACCAGATCCCGCAAGCCATTTGCCCGAGGTGGAATCAAGACGCGTCAACGCCTCTTCATACTCAAGCAACAGACCCTCATGGCTGGTATAGAAATCAACCGTGCGCAATGTGTGCGACAGATCCGCATCCACACCAGCGGCTTTCATGAAATCAAGCGTGTCACTGATCCGGTTCGCCATGGCACGGTAGCGCGCGGCCTTTTCACCCTCGGTAAAGCCCAAAGTCCACGAATGCACCTGATGCACATCGGCATAGCCACCGGTTGAAAACGCGCGCAACAGGTTCAGCGTCGCCGCCGCCTGCGTATAGGCCTGCAACATTTTATCCGGGTTAGGAATGCGCGAGGACGAGGTGAAATCCAGATCGTTGATGATATCACCGCGATAGCTTGGCAATTCCTGCCCATCAATCACTTCGGTCGGGGCGGAGCGTGGTTTTGCGAATTGGCCCGCCATACGGCCAACTTTGACGACAGGCACCTTGGCACCATATGTCAAAACCATCGCCATTTGCAGCATGACCTTAAAGGTATCGCGAATGTGGTCCGCACTGAATTGCGCAAATGATTCGGCGCAATCGCCGCCTTGCAGCAAAAAGGCCTCGCCGCGAGACGCAGCGCCCAGTTTGGATTTTAGGCTGCGTGCCTCACCGGCAAAAACCAGTGGCGGATAGCTTGCCAGCTTGGCCTCAGTGGCCTCAAGCGCGGCGGTATCCGTATAGTCAGGCATCTGAATCCGCGGTTTTGCGCGCCATCCAGATTTTTGCCATTCTGCCATAGTCTTTACTCCGGTTTTACAAGTTGCGTCGCTCAATATACAAAAGCTCTTGAGCAAGGGCCATATGTGATTTAACGGCGTTGTTATAGGATGCGTCGGTGACACACCGTTTCACCTTTGTCAAAACGATCCCACCATATGCAGGAAGGCCGCCGATGGCTCAGCATCCACCTAATGTTCAATTAAGAACCAAAGACGACGCCACGCGCCGGTTTGTGTTTGTTTTGATGGACAATTTCACCCTTTTATCGTTTGCCTCAGCGCTTGATTGCCTGCGGCTCGCCAATCGAGGTGTCGAGCATAAAGCCTATGAATGGCTCTTCGTTGGTGAAGGGGGTGATTCTGTCATCAGCTCCACCGATACGGAGTTTAAGTTGCACGCTGATCTGGTTGAATTAAAGCGCGATGACACCGTTGTCCTCTGCGGCGGCGTGAATATTCAGTCAGCGACCACAAAAAAGCTACTGAACTGGTTACGTCGCGAGGCGCGCAAAGGTGTGCAAATCGCAGGCCTGTGCACCGCATCTTATGTGATGGCCAAGGCCGGATTGCTGGATGGCAAGCGCGCGACCATCCATTGGGAGAATCAGGACAGCTTTGCCGAAGAATTCCTGGAGGTCGACCTAAGCAAATCGGTTTACACGCTGGATGGGAACCGCATGACAACCGCTGGCGGGACATCCTCGATTGATCTGTTCTTGCAAATCGTTGCCAATGATCATGGCGAGGATATCGCCAACTGGGTCGCCGATCAGCAGATTTATTCGTCAATTCGCACGGACCAAGACACCCAACGCCTGTCTGTTCCCACCCGAATTGGGGTGCGCCATCCCAAGCTAAGCCAAGTCATCCAAATGATGGAAAGCAATATTGAGGAGCCGATTAGCCCCTCCATTCTTGCCAAAGACGTCGGCATGTCGACCCGTCAGTTGGAGCGGCTTTTCCGTCGCTATCTAAATCGCTCCCCAAAACGCTATTACATGGAGCTGCGTCTGCAAAAGGCGCGCAATCTGTTGATGCAAACCGATATGAGCGTGATCAATGTGGCGCTGGCATGCGGGTTTGCTTCCCCCTCGCATTTCTCAAAATGCTACCGCGCGCATTATGACATCACGCCCTACCGGGAACGCGGATCACAAACGACGCGCCTGTCGATCTGATCTGACTGAATTACCGCGATCTGCTTAGGAGGTAATTGGGTGCATATCATTGCGCACGATTATCTCTTGGGCGGATTGCGCGGCAAAATAGGCCACACAGGCGCGGGCGAATTCACGTACCAAGGCGCGCGGTTTTGCATGATCATACCCCACTGCAAGCAACAGGCCGGGCAAATCATCCACCAATGGGCGCGCCACAACCCGCTCCCCCGCATAGGTGATCTGCGTTTTGGGCACCATATTCAGGATGGAACAGCCAAAACCCGCCCCGACCAAGCTGCGCACCATTTCAGTGGAGTTCGCCAATATCCAGTTGTTTGGCGCGCGTGCGGTGTTTTCAAACAGTTTCTGATAGTACTCTGTTGCCAATGGTCGATCTAGCACGATGATGGGTTCATCATTCAGGTCAGATAGATCAATCGCGGGTCTTGCCGTCAGCGGATGCGCCTCGGGCAACAGACAATATGCGGGCACCTCGATCAAGGGTTGATAGTTGATCTGGGGCTGTGCCGCATTGGCGACAAAAATGATCGCATCAAAGCGGCCATTCAACAGGCCATCTTGTGCTTTGTCATTGTCGCATTCCTCTAGATGCAGCGACAAAGCGCCATGAACCGCCGACATCTCAGAGATAATCTGCGGCAGAAATGCCGGGGCGACGGGTGAATAATACCCAATGCGCAGGGTGCCGGTCATCGCCTGTTTCAGGTCGGCCCCGCCAAGCAGCACATCCTCATAATCATCCAGAAGGACCTGAAATTTTTTGATCAAAACCCGCCCACTCGTGGTTGCCTGAACCCCTCGGGCACGATGGCGCGATACCAGTTTCAGGTCAAAATGCTCCTCGATCTGGTCAATCGCTGCGGAAATCGCTGACGCCGATATATTTAGCTGCGATGCCGCCTCGGTAATACTGCCACAGCGTACAGCGGTGGTTAGATAGCGCATGAATTTTAGCGTGATCACATTATCACCTCCTCTGATTTCCTGAGGATATTGCGCAAGTAATACAGTTTTACGCAAGCAAAACGATCTGCCACACAGGACGCACAACAAATCAAAGGATGCGCGCATGTCTAAGGCCCCCTTAAAAGGCTGGAACCATCACCCGAAGGTTCCGCTCAAGGTGTCACCGTTTTTTACATGGCCCCTGCGTCCCTTGGATATGATGAGGTGGGTGTGGAATTCTTGGTTCCTGATCTCAGAAAAGCTGATCCTCGTCGTGGTCGCTTTCATATCGTTTTATTGGTTTCAGCCTCCTGCGGATGTGGTCAAATCGCTTAACTTTGGCTGGATCGCACAGATCTATATCCGCAATTTCATGCTATTGTTTGCCGTTGCCGGATCGTTGCATTTGTACTTTTATGCTTTCAGCAAACAGGGCCAGAAACTGAAATATGACCCAAGGCCATTGATGACCAAGGGCAAGCAGTTCACCCTTGGCGGGCAGATACGGGACAATATGTTCTGGTCGCTGGGCAGTGGTGTCTTGGTCTGGACATTATACGAGGCTTTGATGTTTTGGGCGCTGGCAAATGGCTATGCACCAATGCTGACATGGGCCGCGCATCCGGTTCTTTTCGTCGCGATGTTCCTGTTGATCCCAATTTGGGAAAGCTTTTATTTCTACTGGATTCACCGGCTGCTGCATGTGCCCATCCTGTACAAACACGTGCATTCGCTGCATCATCGCAATATCAATGTCGGCCCGTGGTCTGGTCTGTCGATGCATCCGGTTGAGCACATCATATTTTTGGGGTCGGTTCTGATCCACTGGATTGTGGGCGCCCACCCGGTGCATATTCTCTATCACATGCAGTTCCTCACCCTAACTGCGGCAACCACCCACACCGGGTTTGAGGGGCTGCTGGTCAAGGATCAAAACCGGCTAAAGCTGGGTACATTTCACCACCAGATGCACCATCGCTACTTTGAATGTAATTACGGTTCGCTTGAGGTGCCGTGGGATAAATTGTTCGGCTCCTTTCACGATGGGACCGATGCCGCCAATGAGCGCATGAAAGAACGTCGCAAGCGGATCATGGGTGCCTAAGGCTTGGGCGTGAATTACAGGTTGAACCACCTCAGTTTGACAGTTCGGAACTGGTTCAAAACTGGCGCGCCCAAATCGCACGATGCCAATATTGCCATCCTTGTTTAGCGCAGGGTTAACTTACCCTAGGTAAAGCATCGCCCATAAAACAAAGGGCCTCGGCGGAATCAAGACACCAAAGATGGTTTTGCAAACCCACTGATTCTCTTGATTGCGCCCGTCCGCAGCACCCGTAATCGGCCAAACTGAAACTTTATATTTTTGTTTCGCCCGTTTTCCGTCATTTTCTTAGCCATTTTGCCGCAGGAACCTAACAATATTAAAAATACCGAATGTAGCTGGCATTCATCCGTTGCCCTCTTTCTTTTTTGGAAAAGGCCGCTTAGGCTCCGACCCCATAATAAGATCAAAAAGTCTGGGAGAGAGAATATGAAGAAATTTCTAATGGCGACGGCAGCGACCGCGCTAATGGCTGGATCTGCCTATGCAGAAGACGTCAAAATTGGTGTGATCCTTGGGTTTACTGGCCCAATTGAATCGCTCACACCAACAATGGCAGCCGGCGCAGAGCTTGCCATGAAAGAAGTCACCGATGGTGGCAAATTTTTGGGCGGCTCTAGCGTAACACCTGTTCGTGGCGACTCCACCTGTGTAGACTCTGCCGCGGCAACTGCTGCTGCCGAGCGTCTGATCACATCTGACGGTGTCAAAGGTATCATGGGCTCTGATTGCTCAGGCGTTACTGGCGCGATCCTGTCAAACGTAGCCGTTGCAAATGGCATGGTTATGATTTCCCCATCAGCCACAAGCCCTGCCCTGTCAACTGTTGAAGACGACGGCCTGTTTTTCCGCACATCACCTTCTGATGCGCGCCAAGGCGAAGTCATGACAAATGTGTTGATGGAACAAGGCGTCAAAGAAGTCGCTCTGACCTACACCAACAATGACTACGGCAAGGGTCTGGCAGACAGCTTCCAAGCTTCATTTGAGGCCGCCGGTGGTACAGTCACCATCAACGCCGCTCACGAAGATGGCAAAGCCGACTATTCAGCAGAGGTTGGCGCATTGGCTGCGGCCGGTGGCGAGCGTTTGGTTGTTGCAGGTTATGTTGACCAAGGCGGTTCAGGCATCGTTCGTGCATCCTTGGATTCAGGCGCGTTTGACATGTTCCACTTCCCTGATGGGATGATTGGCGCGAAACTCGAAGAGCTGTTCGGCTCTGAGATTGACGGCTCTTCAGGTCAGTTGCCTGGTTCAGACAGCCCCGGTGTTGCATTGTATGCAACTCTTGTAGACGGCGCGTTTGATTCAACAGCTCCTTATGCTGCGGAATCATATGATGCTGCTGCTTTGCTGATGTTGGCCATGCAGGCCGCTGGTTCCAGCGATCCACAAGCCTATAAAAACAACGTGATTGATGTTGCTAACGCTCCGGGCGAGAAAATCTATCCCGGTGAATTGGGCAAAGCGATGGATATCCTCGCAGCTGGCGGCGCAATCGACTATGTTGGCGCAACTGCGGTTGAACTGATCGGCCCCGGTGAATCTGCTGGTAACTACCGTGAGATTCACTTTGAAGGCGGCAAAATCACAACCACTAAATTCCGCTAAATCTATCGTTAGCTAAAACGTCGAACAGCCCGGATAAATTCCGGGCTGTTTCAATATCATAAAGGCGCAAAAAATGCGCTATGGGGGTAAACATATGATCGTCGTTCAGGACGTTCACAAGCATTTCGGCGGCTTTCATGCTGTTGATGGTGCTGAGTTAAAGATCGACACTGGTTCGATCACCGGATTGATCGGACCAAACGGGGCCGGAAAAACCACACTTTTCAATGTGATAGCTGGTGTTCTTAAACCAACTAGTGGTCGCGTGACCATGGATGGCGAAGATATTACTGGACTGCCACCGCATGAATTGTTTCACAAAGGGCTGCTGCGCACATTTCAGATTGCGCATGAATTCAGCTCTATGTCGTGCCGCGAAAACCTGATGATGGTGCCCGGTGGGCAATCGGGTGAAACCCTGTGGAACACATGGTTTGGTCGCAAACGCATCGCTGAAGAAGAACGCGCCCTACGCGCCAAGGCCGACGAAGTGCTGGAGTTTCTGACAATCTCGCACCTTGCAGACCACAAGGCCGGGCAAATATCGGGCGGGCAGAAAAAACTGCTAGAGCTGGGCCGCACGATGATGGTTGATGCCAAAATCGTCTTTCTGGACGAGGTTGGCGCCGGGGTGAACCGCACCCTCCTCAACACAATCGGCGATACCATTCTGCGTCTCAACCAAGAGCGCGGCTATACCTTTGTGGTGATTGAGCACGACATGGACTTTATCGGCAAAATCTGTGGTCCGGTGATCTGTATGGCCGAAGGCAAGGTTCTTGCCGAAGGCACGCTCAGCGAAATCAAAGCCAACGAACAGGTGATCGAAGCCTACCGGGGCACGGGCCTGAAAAACAAAAAGCAGGTGAGCGCATGAGCGAACCATTTCTAATTGGCGATGCCATGACTGGCGGATATGGCAATGGGCCCGATATCCTGCATGATTGCACAATCGCCGTGAACCCCGGAGAGATCGCCGTGATCGTCGGCCCGAATGGCGCTGGCAAATCCACCGCGATGAAGGCCGTGTTTGGCATGCTGAACGTGCGCAAAGGCTCGGTTCGCTTGGATGGTGAGGATATCACCTACCTCAACCCGCAGGACCGTGTTGTCAAAGGCATGGGCT
>CAXIAD010000069.1:0-14948 GCA_964021645.1 uncultured Cognatishimia sp.
CGACATAACTGCCCCCGACACGTTCCACTACAATCTCGTATTGCCCCCAGCCTACTGGTGCAGCAACCACCGCAGGACCATCCGCTAGCGTAATCACTCCGCCTGCAACCTTGGTTCGGCTCGTGATTGGTTCCCACTCCCAGTTTCCATATAGCTGATACCATTGATACCGCCGCTGAATGCGATTGACTGTCCATTTGACCGTCATTTCCGTGGGCGCAAGCGCGGGACTTAGTGCAACAATGCGAAACTCGGCCTCGGTTCCTTCTGACACAACACCATCAGTTGCTGGCTTAATGCCTATCATCGGGCCATTAGATGCAATCGGATGGGTCAGCATACGCTCAACAGGTCGACCAGATCCTTCAGACACCCGGGCACGGATCGTTGCCTGTAGGGGACGCCCGGCAGCCAAGACCTCAGGCAACTTCAAATTAATATTTGCACCCCCGTTGGCATCCGTATTTTGACCGTCGAAATAACTGGTTTGGGCATCAAATCTTTCATCGTGACGCCCAAATTTATAACCCTCGAAACCAGTCACATTTTCACGCGTCGACAATATTACCTCACCATCAACGGCCAAATCCGCACCAGGCGCACCAAACAAATATCTCGCTTTCAGATGCAACTCAGGCCGATCTGTCGCGAACACAACTTGCTCTGAAATCTCCAGATCAAAATCAATGCGTTCGGGTAAAAAATCCTCAACCAAGAATTTTTTCGTCACAAGCGGTGCCGCCTCCAAATCCGACTTAACCTCCAGCGTCCAACTCCCGCGCGGCGCAGTTGACCCAATTGGCATTGTGAACACATATCCGCCAGCCGCCTCATTTGCCGAGACATGCCGACTATATTCCACACCATCTGGACGGCTAAGAATAGCAGTGACAGGCAACCCAGTAACAGCATGCGCCATCGGCCCTCGTGCCAAAGCGGTCGCAAACACGGTCTCCCCAGCGCGATAAGCACCCCGATCTGTCGCCAAAAACATATCCACAGCTGGCGCGGGTGGCAGGCCATCAACGCCACGATCAGATAAATCAAACGCTGGGTCCGTTAGAGACAAAAACGCAAAGTCATTCTCAGCCTCCAGCACGACCAATGCCGGGGCCGCCCCTCCTGCACCCCGAATCAAGCCGGATTCAAATCGCGCATAACCTTCCTCAACGTCGGTATGCGTTACGCCCAACACTCGGTTTGACCGCGACAACATAGTGACCTTAACGCGGCCCATCGCCTTTGCTGTGGCCAAACTGCGCACAAAAACATGCAGCCCGTCTGTCCCAGATAATGTCGTCACCCCCAGATCAGAAAGAACAAACCACTGTGTCGCGTTACGCTCGTCATAGCTGTCAGATCCCGGAACCGACGCTGTCAACACGTACACACCGGTTTCCAGATCAGACACAAACTCACCAATTGGCAGGCGTGTTTTCATGTTCCTGTTCAAGGTGTTTTTTACGTCACCGGTCCCGGCCCAAACTGTTTCCGCAATCTCGCTGCTAAACTCATCAACCTGATAATAGGCGATCGGTTTGCCAAAATAGTTATCCTGGATGGCGCGCAACAAATTCCGATCACTGACCCGCTGTAATTTCAGGTCCACCTTGTCCAAATTCACCGTATCAATCGGTAACCCTGCATCAGAGCTGCGCGGCAAAACATAGGCCCGGCCAGCAAAACGAACAGCAGGGGCGCGGTCCTTAACATACAGCGTTAACTGCACATCCTTTATCAACTTTTCCCCATTTTGCGCAGGTAATCCAGCCCGAAACGTCACCGTATAACGCTCACCATGCAGGACCCCGTTTATGCAAATTTGCCGCTCTTCCACCTCAACAGCAAGGCGCTGATCCGGCAGACGCACATAGGGCGTGTAATCCTGCCCAGCGCGAATAAGATTTTCACTAAATTGCGCACATAAACGTGGCTCGGCTGCCTCGTTATCAGCGCGGTGCTCTGTGATCCTAAACCCATATTTGCCCACGGCTTTACTTAATGCGGCCACAACATCATCTCGTGGCTGTAGGCTTTCCGCCAACCGCAATGCAGAAATCACATCCCGCCCCCGGCCTTCGCGTTCAAGCGCATCTGCCAATACTAACAACGCATTTATGCGCGCAGGTCCACTTAGGCCACGCAGATATCCATTCACCGCCGCCTTGATAACCCGTCCACGATATCTAGAACGGTTAGACTTCGCCGTGCTCGCAAGCTGCTGGTTTAGTCTGGCGTATTCAATCCATAGATCACTCGTGTCTTGCTGGCTTAGCGCAGCTCCGGTCCAACGCATCGCATTTAGCGTGTCATTTGTTGCGTGACTATTGCGTGCCGCTCGCAGAATGTCGGCAATACCCCACGCACCCGAAGCATGGATATTACCAATATTATCAGCAAGTTCACGCGCTTGAATGATGGCATTTTTCCCCAAGAAATTTAGCTCATTTGCACGCTCCACACTCTTCGCCAACAACACCGAATCTGTCTCAAAAATTTCCGCTGAAATTGCACCTTCATAGGGCAATACCTCGCTCACACTGCTCTTGGGAAAACAGGCGTTTGAACGCGAATTAAACGTGAATGCCCGGCACGAAGCGTTGTTTTGACAGGCCACTTTGCAGGCAGAAAAATTGGTATCAAACAGGCTTTCTAGGTCCGAACCATAAAAATCCACGTCTCTGGTGACAACCACACGGCGCTCAGGAATTGGGCTTTCAGCGCTTGCTGACATCGCAAAGAAAAGGACACCGATAAATAAAGCCAAAATTCGCAGCATAATGCCCTCCTGTTTCAAATACAGACATCGTGCCACGTGATGCGCTGATATGGCAACGATTCCCGCGAATACTGTTAATTGAGCAGTTAAACAGATTTTCACTTAGTTGGGCAAAAGTACCGTTTCACAGAATACCCACGCAGAGGAAGGCGCATGACGCTCGCATACAAACTGGCCGAAGAACGCCGGGCCAGACTCGCCGCGGAGCGATTGCTGGAACTAAAACAGGCTGAGTTGCATGCGGCGAACCGCAAGCTGGGAAAGCACGCGCGAAAACTATCCACTGAGATAGTTGAAACGCGCGCCGCAGTGGAGACATTTCGCTCGGAAAACCAACAGGTCAAATCCGATCTAGAGCTCGCAAATGATAAGGTAGAGGTGGCAGAGCGTCGCTTGTGGTTGTCTATCGACACGTTCCAAGACGGTTTTGCCTTCTATGACGCTGATGGTTGTATGATTGCGGCAAACTCTTCCTATCTCACCCCTTTTGATGGCCTCACAGAAATACAGTCAGGCGTACACTATATGCGCCTCCTCCAACTCGTCACCGAGGAGGGCATCGTGAACATTGGCGAGACACCCGCAGCGCAATGGCGGGCCGATATGTTGGCGCGCTGGCAGGCCCCGCACCCCGCCCCCGTTGTTATTCAGCTTTGGAATGGGTTGTATATTAAGTTGATTGATCAACGCGGACACCGAGGCGACATTGTCAGTCTGGCCCTGAACATCACCGATACCATCCGCCATGAGGAGCAACTGAAACGCGCTCAAATCACGGCAGAGGCAGCAAATCGTGCCAAATCTTCGTTCTTGGCGAATATGAGCCATGAAATTCGCACGCCGATGAACGGTGTTGTCGGAATGGCTGACTTGCTCCGCGATACCACGTTGGACGAGGAGCAGATGCTATATGCGAATACCATCAAAAATTCTGGCGAGGCGTTGTTGGTCATCATCAACGATGTCTTGGATTATTCAAAGATCGAGGCCGACAAACTTGCCTTGCATGTAGAGCCTTTCGATCTTGAGCGTTGCATTCACGAAGTTGTCACGCTGTTGCAATTGACCGCTCAGGAAAAGGGGGTCGCGATGCTGGTCGATTATGATCTGTTCACCCCGACCTGCTTTATTGGCGATCCGGGTCGAACACGTCAGGTTATGACCAATCTAATTGGCAATGCTGTTAAATTCACAACCGAGGGGCACGTCAGCATACAGATTGTTGGAATCCCTGACGCCAGCGGCGACACCAGCAATTTGCACATCACAATCCAGGATACAGGCATCGGTATTCCCGCCGATAAGGTGGAACACATCTTTGGCGAGTTCAATCAAGTTGACGACCAGCAAAATCGGCAATTTGAGGGAACAGGCTTGGGTTTGGCCATATCTAAACGACTGATAAACCTGATGAATGGTGAGATTTGGGTTGATTCAGAAGAAGGTGTCGGATCAAGTTTCGGGTTTCAAATTCCTTTGAAAATTGATGCCGCCAAGCCCTACATCACGCCCGAATTGCCCTCCAATATTCGCCGCGTGGTAATCGCCGACGACATGGAAGAACACCGCCACATTCTTGAAAAGCAAGTGCGCCAAATTGGAGTCGAAGTCATCGCCTGCGTGGATGGTCTTGAGGCGCTAAAGGCCGCCAAATCAGCCGACCTTGTCATTGCAGATCATCATATGCCCAACATGGACGGGTTAGAATTGGCCGAGGCATTGCGCGAAGAATTCTGCGACGTTCCGATATTACTCCTAAGCGAAAACCCTGGCCTCGCGGCCAACGACCCGGCCTTTGGTTTTGTTCAGCAGATCCTCAAAAAACCTGCCTCGCGCAGTGATCTCTTCTCAAAAATCACCCAGGCGATCGACCAATCACACCATCCTATCGAGGAGGTCGACTCCCCTGAAAACATCACCCTTAACGACATCACCTTCAGAAAAATGCGTGTTCTTGCTGCAGAGGATAATAAAACCAATCAACTCGTCTTAAGTAAATTATTGAAATCACTAGATATTGACCTCCAATTCGCCAATAATGGAGTAGAGGCCGTGGAGGCTTATACCGCCTTCAACCCCGATTTGATCTTTATGGATATCTCCATGCCAATGATGGATGGCAAGGAAGCCACGAAACAAATACGCGAAATCGAAAAAGGGAGTGAGCAGCGCATCCCTATCGTTGCCCTGACCGCACATGCCGTGGATGGCGATAGAGAGGGGATTCTATCTGCTGGCCTCGATCATTATTTGACCAAGCCATTGCGAAAAGATGCCATTTTCCAAATGATTGCAGACTACCAACCCCAAGACGTGACCCAACCCTTTCTCGATACGCCCCAAATCACGGGAACTTAGGGCTCCACGTCAGGCCTCACCCCTTGGGATAATCCCTAAGGAATACCCAACGATCTTGCTCAGATTGCGCGGGTTGAAACGAATATCCACCCAGATCAAAATCTTTCAGGCTTTCCGGGTCAGTCAGACGGTTCTGCACAACAAACCGCGCCAATGCGCCCCGAGCCTTTTTCGCAAAAAAGCTGACGATTTTCTCCTGCCCATTTTTACGCTCCATAAATACCGGAGTGACAACGCGCAGGTTTAGCGCCTTGCGATCAACAGCACCGAAATATTCCTGTGACGCGCAGTTAATCAGCGTATCACATTTCTGCGCCGCCGCTTGCTCGTTCAACTTGCATGAGATCTTATCACCCCAGAACTCATACAGATTTTTCCCGCGTCGCGTCTTCAACTTACTTCCCATTTCCAACCTGTAGGGTTGAATAACGTCCAGCGGGCGCAAAATCCCATATAGGCCAGAAAGGATGCGCAGGTGATCCTGCGCCCATTTGATTTCCTCGGCATCTAATGATCCCGCCTCAAGGCCGACATAGGTATCACCAGCAAAGGCATGAACCGCTGGGCGCGTCATGTGCGGATCAGGCGCATCACTAAAGGTTTTGAAGCGGTCGCGATTTAGCTTCGCAAGATCCGGGGATAATTTCATCAGCTTTTGCAGTTGCTCCAATGTCAAATTACGTGCTGACTTAACCAATGACAGCGTGTCCGCTTGAAACTCGGGGATGCTGGTGTTGGTTTCGACCTCGGTCCAATCCAATCGTTTTGCAGGTGAGACAACAACAAGCATAGCGTTTCCTTCGCTTAGATTTGTGGCGTTTTAATCTGCTTCGCGCAGCGCGTCTATAAACGCCTGCGCAAAACGCTCAGCGCGTCTTTCGCCTAGCAGGTTTTCAATGGCCTTTTCATCGCTGAATTTCAGGGATGCCACTTTGGCTAACACCGACGCCGAGCAACTCAAAGGCTTGTCGATTCCGTCTCGTCCGCGCTGCAACTCATTTTGAATCTCAAGCAAGCGGTCGTAAATTGCACCTTCACTGCGCCCGGCCAGTTTGCGTCGCCGAGGGTGCACGGCCTCGGATGCTCCAGTGATGATCTCAAGGAACGCATCCCCATAATTCGCAAGCTTTTTCGCGCCTACACCGCTGATCCCCGCCATTTCATCAAGCGTAGCAGGGCGATTCTCCGCCATTTCTATCAGCGTGCGATCCGTGAAAATAACGTAGGCTGGCACACTCGCCACTTCCGCCATTGCTCGCCTTTTGGCCTTTAGAGCGGACAAAAGCGGGGCATCTTCCTCACTCACCAACGCCTTCACCATTGGGCGGCGCGTTGCTTTTTTAATGGTGTCACGGCGCAGTTCAATTTGCTCCTGACCTTTGAGGATAGGCAATGCCTCATCCGTCATTCTCAGCGCTCCATGTCGTTCTGGGTCTGGCCTGATCAAATCGTGCCCCATCATTTGGCGAAACACAGCTTGCCACTGACGTTTGTCGTATTCTTTTCCAACACCATAAGTTGGCAGGGAATCGTGGCCCTTTTGCCGGATGCGGTCCGTTTCAACGCCCTGCAAAATGTCGATTAGATATCCCGCGCCAAACCACTCACCTGTTCTCAATATTGCCGAAAGAGCTTTGCGCACGGCCACCGTTCCATCAAAAACATCCGCAGGTGCATCGCATAAATCGCAGTTCCCGCAAGTGATATCTGTGTCGCCAAAATACCGTAGCAAATTGACGCGCCGACATTTCAGCGCCTCCGCAAGCCCCAAAAGAGAGTTCAACCGGCCGTGGTCTGCCGCCCGCATTTCTGGTGGCGCAAGACCTTCATCAATCTGAGTGCGCCTTAGCCGAATGTCATCTGGGCCGAACAATGTAAGGGTTTGCGCGGGGGCACCATCCCGCCCCGCACGCCCGATTTCTTGATAATATGCCTCGATCGACTTGGGTAAATCGGCATGCGCAACCCAACGGATATCGGGCTTATCAATCCCCATGCCAAAGGCCACGGTGGCCACAACAATCAACCCATCCTCACGTTGAAATTGCGCCTCAACGGTCCGGCGCATGTCAGGGTCCATTCCGCCATGGTAATATTCAGCAGAATGCCCCGCCTCCCGTAGAGCCGCCGCAAGCTGCTCTGTTTTGGCGCGCGTTCCGCAATAAACGATACCTGATTGCCCCTTACGAGCGGCGGCAAAATCCAAGATCTGTCGGCGCGGCGTCTCTTTTGCGGCAAAGGCCAAGTGAATATTTGGCCGATCAAACCCATGCAAAAATGTCTGCGGCGCCTCACCATCAAATAACCGGCGTATAATTTCTTCGCGCGTCTCGGCATCTGCTGTGGCTGTAAACGCAGCTAACGGCACGTTCAGATCGCGGCGCAATTCACCGATGCGCAGATAGTCAGGGCGGAAATCATGCCCCCATTGGCTGACGCAATGCGCCTCATCCACCGCGATCATACTCACGCCGATCCGGCGTAACATTCCCACCGCCGCGCCCGAGGCAAGCCGCTCAGGGGCCATGTACAATAATTTCAAACGCCCGTTCTCAATGGCTTCCCAAACTGCGGCGGTCTCTTCCTCGGTGTTGCCAGAGGTCAGCGCTCCGGCCTCAACCCCTGCCTCACGCAGTGCCCGTACCTGATCGCGCATCAATGCAATCAGCGGAGAAATCACCACCGTCACGCCATCACGCACCAGCGCAGGCAGTTGAAAGCACAGGGATTTACCGCCCCCGGTTGGCATAATCGCCAACACGTTTTCCCCGCGCGTTACTGCGTTAACGATGTCTTCTTGTCCGGGACGGAATTCGTTGAATCCAAAGACATCACGTAGAAACGTGGCGGCGACCATGGGGAACCCTGCGATTATTGCTTCACTGCTTGTGACGCGACTCTTTCACATGGGGATTCAGGGAACAAGGGGATGCGCCTAGAAAAAGAACGCCGCGTTGTTGATCAAAACGGTGCGCACAATGATCAGCCCGATAAAGGCGACCAATGGTGCCAGATCCAACGGCTGTGTGTTTGGCAAGACGCGCCTAATCGGGGCATAAACTGGCTCTAACAAGCGATTCAGACCGTACCAAATCTGCGAGACAAGCTGTTGGCCCAGATTCAGCACCTGAAAGCTGATCAACCAACTCATGATGATATGGGCGATCATGATAAACCATGCAATATCAAGAAGAAGCATAATGATCTGAAAGAGTGATTGCATGTTCTGACGTTCCTTATGTGCCGTTGTGCTCACAGTTAAGCATGGATGCATAAAAGGGCAAGGGTTGCGCGCCTTAGAGCAATATCCCAAATCCAATTTTCGCCAAACCTCGGCACCAAATTTAAACATTCCCACCCGAACAAATGCAGGATTGCCTTGCGTAATGCCCCCAACCGCTGTCTAAATCGTTAAAAAACAAAGGGATGATTATGGCAGAGATTTCAGCGCGCAAGCGTATTTGGGGCTGGTTCTTTTTTGATTGGGCAAGCCAACCATATAATACTCTGCTTTTGACCTTTATTTTTGGTCCCTATTTTGCTGGCGTCGTAACAGAGATGTTGCAAAATGACGGCATGCAGCCAGGGGCGGCAAGGGCACAGGCGCAGGCCTATTGGGGTTATGGGTTGGCCGCGTCCGGCGTTATTATCGCCCTGCTTGCGCCCATTCTTGGGGCTTTTGCCGATAGCAGAGATCGGCGCATGCCTTGGGTTTGGCTGTTTTCGGTGATGTACCTCGTTGGTGCTGCTTGTCTTTGGATGACCGAGCCTGCGTCCTTTGATGTCGTCAAAACATTGATCTTCTTCGGGATTGGCCTGATCGGGATGGAGTTTGCGACCGTTTTCACCAATGCCATGCTGCCCAATCTCGGCACCCGAGAAGAAATCGGTAGCATTTCCGGGTCCGGTTGGGCCTTTGGTTATATGGGCGGTGTTTTTGCCCTAGTGATTATGCTCTTGCTGTTTCAGGCAGGCGCAAACGGACTAACGATGTTGGGGCTGGAGCCTCTCTTTGGTCTAGACGTACAAACCCGCGCAGACACGCGCATTGTCGGCCCCCTGACGGCTGTTTGGTATCTTGTTTTCATGATTCCGTTCTTTTTCTGGGTCAAAGAACGCACTGATCCAAGTCACAAGCCCACTTCCGTCGCCGGGGCGCTCTCGGGTCTGAGAAACACGATCCTTAGCTTGCCACGTCGCCCCAGCCTTTTGGCATACCTCATGTCATCAATGTTTTACCGCGATGCACTGAACGGGATGTATACCTTTGGCGGGATCTACGCTGTTGGCGTTTTGGGCTGGAGCATTATGCAAATCGGCGTCTTCGGTATTGTTGCCGCCTTGACGGGTGCCCTCTTTGCATGGCTCGGCGGCAAGGCAGATAGCGCATTCGGCCCCAAGCCAGTTATCGCCGTTTGCATCTGGACCTTGCTATTAACCGCGATCCTCATTGTGGGCACATCCCGCGAGGCCATCTTTGGTATCACCCTCGCAAGCGGCTCATCTCTGCCAGATATTTTATTCTATGTTGCGGGCGGCTTAATCGGCGCGGCAGGGGGGGCTTTGCAGTCAGCCAGCCGAACCATGGTTGTGCGCCAAGCAAACCCCCAACGCATGACCGAGGCCTTTGGCCTCTATGCATTGTCTGGCAAAGCCACGACCTTTTTGGCTCCCTTATTGATCGCAATCGTATCTGACATAAGCGGAAGTGCGCGCTGGGGCGTCACTCCGCTGGTCGCGCTCTTTCTTGTCGGTTTGATCCTGCTACGATGGGTTTCAGCCGAAGGGGAACCACAAGAGTGATCAAAAAATATCTGCTCATAATACTTACAATTTTAGGGGCTTCGCATTCCGACGTAGCAATCGCCAAAAACACGCTTGCTAAGCAATTGTTTGGTGAACACGATTCTGGCTCAAAACAAGCAGCCAAACCCCATGGTGGATACGCTAAAGGTTGTCTTGCAGGGGGTGTTCAACTGCCTGAAACCGGGCCAACTTGGCAGGCAATGCGTCTATCACGCAATCGCAACTGGGGTTTTCCAGAAACGATAGACTTCATTCAAGACTTATCAGGTTTCGCGGCGAAACTCCCCGGTTGGAAGGGGCTGTATATTGGCGACATCAGCCAACCCCGTGGAGGCCCCATGTTAACCGGTCACAGAAGCCACCAGCTTGGCCTTGATATTGATATCTGGATGCGTCCCGCAAATAATCTACGCCTGAATGTCGCACAAAGAGAAAGTATTTCTTCAATCTCTCTACGTCGAAAAGGCGGGGCGTTTACGAATGAAAACTGGACAAGCCAACATCACAAGATCATCAAAGCCGCTGCCAAGGATAGACGAACAGCACGCATATTTGTGTTTCCCGGAGCCAAGGTGCAAATGTGCAAAGACGAAAAGGGCAATCGCGCATGGTTGAGGAAAATCAGACCTTGGTGGGGTCATCACTACCATTTTCATGTGCGCCTAAAGTGTCCGAAAAATGCACGGGGATGTGTCAATCAGGCCCCTCCTCCGCCTGGCTATGGCTGCAAAGATGCCCAGGCTTGGGTCAACGACATTCTCAAACCTCCGCCACCAAATCCAAATGCCCCCAAGCCCAAGAAGCGCAAGGAATTAACCCTCGCGGATCTGCCTGGGCAATGTGCAGGCGTTCTTCGCTCTCCCTGATTTTCGGAGTCTATTTGGCAGGTTGTCAGGCGACAGCTCCAACAGCTGAGACGCAGGCCGAATATATCGGCAGCCTGCGTTGGCAGCTTCAGGATTTGTGGTTTGGGGGTTGGTCTGGATTGGAGTTGTCAGACGACGGGACAGAGTTCACCGTCATATCGGACAAGGGCCGCTTGCTACAAGGCCTGATGCACCGCGACGCCTCCAATCTTAGCCGCATTGATGTTTTGGCCGAATTCACCATCACTGACGCCTCGCTACCCGCCCTTGCTTCCAGTGATTCCGAGGGCTTGGCAATCGCTCAAGACGGGTCGATTTTCGCCAGCTTTGAGGGGATAAATCACGTCGTTCAGCTATCACCAAGCGGAAGCGTTATCCGTGTGCTGCCCCGCCACGCCGACTTTGTGGACCTTCAAAATAATTCCGGCATGGAGGCCCTCGCCATTGATGCCAACGGAACACTTTACACCCTGCCTGAACGCTCCGGGGCCATTGAGCGCGCCTTTAGTGTTTACGCATTTGAGAATGCCCGTTGGTCGATCGCCTTTCAAGCAAGCCGAACAGATGGCTTTTTGCCTGTCGGAGCAGACATCGGGCCTGACGGGAAATTTTACCTTCTAGAGCGGGATTTCAACGGCCTTGCCTTCAAAACCCGCGTGCGTCGTTTCGAATTACCATCCTCAGGGGAGCAGCCGGGAGAGACCTTGCTAACCAGCAAATTTGGACAGCATGACAATCTAGAAGGCATCTCTGTCTGGCTGGATGATGCGGGTGCTATTCGGCTAACTTTGGTATCAGACGACAACTTTCGGCTCCTGCAACGCAGCGAGTTTGTGGAATATAAACTCCGCTAAAACACTAGCGCGCACGCCCTCATAATGGGGAATTCAAACACAGCACCACATGATTTTGTTTGACATATGCTCTGTCTGTGGCAGGCTAAGCATACCCGAAACAATTGAAAGGAGGTGCCCATTGTCTAGAGAAGCTATGGAGATCAGAGTCGGAACAAACCGGAGAACGTGTAGCTAGGGCAGACCTTAGCCTATACCAAAACGGATTGGTGCGAACCTAACCGACGCGCCTCCAATCATCTCGAAGGGCTGTTCCCACATGCGGAACAGCCCTTTTTTGCTGTTGGGGTTTGTTATATCAACCAACTTCACCACACCATTGAGGCCTGAAAATGTTGCATGTTACCGACAGTATTACGCTACAGGATTGGGAGCTGACCGAACATTTCGTGCGTGCCTCGGGGCCGGGCGGGCAGAACGTAAACAAGGTTGCAACCGCCGTTTCTCTTAGATTTGAGGCCGCCAGATCCCCCTCATTGCCCGATCCCGTCAAAACCAGACTAAAGCGTCTCGCCGGACGAAGATGGAGCAAAGAAGGCGCGCTAATTATCCAATGTGATGAAACACGCAGTCAGCTACGCAACCGCGAAATCGCCCGTGAACGCCTAGCAGAGCTGATACGTCAGGCAGTTTTCGTTCCAAAAAGGCGCATTCAAACCAAACCAACATTGGGCAGCCGCAATCGACGCCTCAAAGCAAAGAAAGTACGCGGCGAAGTCAAATCAATGCGCGGCAAGCCTCAGGGTGATGAATAAAAGTCCATATTAACCATTTTGTTTTCGTTATAAGTCGCATTAGATATGCGTGTCCTTTACGAGATTACGATAGTGTGGCGATCGAACGGGCTGTGTTGGTGAAAACACCGCCGGAACCAACGAAAAGAAATGCTCATGCGCAACCAAGAAACAGCCGATAACGATGGCGTGGATCGCACCTGTACCCGCATCGTGTTTGCATTGTTGCCCAACTATTCAGTCATGTCATTTGCCAACGCATTGGAAACCCTGCGTGTTGCAAATCAAATGTCAGATCGCGCGCCATTTAAGTGGTTGATCTGCGCCGAAAACGCAGAGCCCGTGCGTGATTCACTTGGGGCACAATTCCCTGTCGACATCGGCTTTGAAGACCTCCACCGCGACGATACAATCATCGTTTGCTCCGGGGCAGACGTACGCCACACCTGTAGCGACGCAATCGTGAATTGGCTGCGTCGCAGTGCCCGCATGGGTGTCGCGATTGGCGGCCTATATACGGGGGCCTATGTATTGGCCAAGGCAGGGTTGTTAGACGGATATGGCGCAACCATTCACTGGGAAAACCGTCAGAGTTTTATGGAGGAGTTTCCAGAGGTTAACCTTACAGAATACACATTCTGTCACAGTGATCGGCGATACACAACGGCGGGCGGAACCGCATCAATTGACTTGATGTTGCACTTAATCACCGAGGCCGAGGGAGAGAGGTTGGCGAATTTGACCGCTGATCAGCTAATGTACACGAATATCCGGGTACTACAGCATTCCGCACGTGTTCAAGTTGCTGATCGTTTGGGGTTTCGGCACCCAAAACTATCAGAAATTTTGGCCTTAATGGAAACCAATCTAGAAGAGCCATTGCGCCCCGGTGATCTGGCGCGAACGGTAAACATTTCCACTCGGCAACTTGAGCGATTGTTCCGTCGATATCTAAGTGCGACACCCAAAAAATACTATACGGATCTTAGGTTGCAACGCGCCCAGCATTTGCTGTTGCAAACCAATATGCCCGTGACACAGGTGGGGTTGGCCTGTGGGTTTAACACCGCATCGCATTTTTCCCGGCTATTTCGGGCGCGTTACGGAATGTCTCCCCACAGGTTACGTGGCGAACCAGACAAGTGATCAAAGCTGCTTTCCAAGCCAATATTGGGAGCAGCGGCACACCATCTGAAAACTTAAAGTAAGCCCCAGCCATAGATGACAGTCACCGCCAAAGTATAGGCTGCGAGTAAGGCGACATTGACGGGTTTACCGGACAGTTTTGGCGTTTTGATCTGCGAAACATTCAAAATCGCGAGGCCAAGACCGCTGGCTGCCAGAATGACAGAAAATATCGACCGATCAAAATAGCCCGCGAACATAAAGATAAAGACCAGGATAATGCTATTATTATCAATTGCCAGCCCAGTATACTTGGCATCATCGGTTAGCCCAAAGGTGCTGAAATAGCTCAGGCGGATCGCCCCAAAAACCAGCATGACAAAGACCACAGGTAAAAAGGCTGGATGAAAATCCGCATAGCTCAGGATCAAAACCGCCGGAGTTACCCCGTAGCTGACGATATCAATGAGCAGATCAAGCTGCCCACCAAACTTACTGTCGTCCCCGGTTCGTCCCTTCATCCTGCGCGCAATCAACCCATCCGCCCAGTCAAACGCAACCGCCCAGATCATCCCGATCATCGCGGCACCATACAATCCGGTAATCAAAAAGTAGATCGCAAGCAGTGTGCAGCCCAACCCCGCGAGAGAACAGATATTAGGGAGATCCTTGATATATGACAGGATCGGTCTTGTTGGCAGCTCAGCCGCTGTCGCGTTTTCGGTTGTCATGACGGGTCCTTTGAGTTAGAGCATATGTTCCCTAGTCAATGTTTGACAGGCAATCTCTGCTTCCCATTCTGTGTGCATTTGAAACGTGTAGTTTTCAAAACACTATCCGACTCCAGACTTCTGAAGGTCTGGCGTCATATCAGCTCAATTGTTTGAAACTACTGAATAAATCTCACGTTAACGTGCATTCAGATGCTGCTAGCTAGCATTCTTTATGGGCGGGTAAAAGGATAAAGCGAATAATGATCGTCTATACAGTTGGCACTTTTGATCTACTACATGTCGGCCATCTTGCTCTGTTGAACCATTGCAAATCTCTGGGGGATGTCCTCGCCGTGGGCGTCGCTTCAGATGAGGTCGTGAATCTCTATAAACCAAATGTTCCTGTCGTTCCGCTGGAACAGCGTGTGGAAATGTTGCAAGCATTAAGCTGTGTGGACATTGTTCGTCCATATCATGAGCTTGAATATGTGTCGGGCTGCAAAGCAGTGAAGGCTGATATTTTCGTCATTGGCGAAGATTGGGGAACACAATCTCACAACCTTGATGTGGATGCCTATTTGAAAGAAATGGGAAAAGAGATCGCCCAAGTCAGGTACAATCCGCGCACCTCTTCTACGAAAATAAAGCAAATGGTTTTGGCGCAGTTTCGCGCGCCTGCAATGGCAAATATGATGTAACCCTTAGGGCACCTG
>CAXIAD010000070.1:0-14240 GCA_964021645.1 uncultured Cognatishimia sp.
GGTCTGGCCCACAAATTCAGGCTCGCGGATGAAACAACTGACGAGGGCACCGGCCCCGGTTGTCAGGTCTTCGCGGGTGATTGTCGCGGCCTTTTTGTTATTGACCAATTCGCCGTAGGCTTTGATGCCTTTTAGGATGGCGGCCCAGAAACCGGCCTCATGGGTGCCGCCCTCGGGTGTGGGGACGGTGTTACAATAGGACTGGATGAAACCGTCGCGCGATGGGGTCCAGTTGATGGCCCATTCGACCTTGCCCGGTACTTTGAATTTCTCGAATGACACTGTGCCTGCAAAGGGCGCGTCGGCATAGGTGGTTGAGCCGCCCATGACCTCGCTAAGGTAATCAGCTAGGCCGCCCGGAAAGTGGAACTTGGCCTCTTGTGGGGTTTCGCCGTCATTGATTCCGGTCTTCCAGCGGATTTCAACGCCGGAGAAGAGATAGGCCTTGGAGCGGGCCATTTTGAACAGGCGGGCGGGTTTGAGTTTGAGCGAGCCAAAGATATCAGCATCGGGATGAAAGGTGACGGCTGTGCCGCGCCGATTGGGGGCGGCGCCGATTTTCTCAAGCTTGCCTTGGGGCACACCACGGGAGAACTCCATGGCGAAGAGTTCTTTGTTGCGGGCCACCTCGACGCGCAGGTGATCGGAAAGGGCGTTAACAACGGAGGAACCAACCCCGTGCAAGCCACCGGATGTTTCATAGCTGTCGCCGGAGAATTTGCCGCCCGCGTTCAGGGTGCAAAAGATGATCTCCAAGGCGGATTTGGACGGATCTTTGGGATGGGCCCCTGTGGGAATGCCGCGGCCATTGTCGCGCACAGAGACGTGGCCGTTTTCGTGCAGTTCAACCTCGATCCAAGTGGCGTGGCCTGCGACGGCCTCGTCCATGGAGTTGTCGATGATTTCGGCCACCATATGGTGCAGGGCGCGATCGTCTTTGCCGCCGATATACATGCCGGGGCGTAGGCGTACGTGCTCCATATCCTCAAGTACTTCGATTGAGGACGCGTCATAGGTATTGTCAACTTTGGTGTCCGAAAGAAGGTCGTTGGCCATGCGGTGAGCTGCTCTTTTTTTGTTTTGGTTGAGGTGCAGTATGGCAGGTCATGCGCCATGGGGAAAGTGGGAATGGGTGTGTCGCGTCGTGCCGCGTCATGCCGGGTCATGGGGGGGGCGTCTGTGCCTGCCTTGGTCAGGTGTTCTAGTCGGGCGTGCCAAATATTTCGGGCAGCAGGGTGGCGTGGTTTTTCCAGCGGTCAATGGAGTTGGCATTCAGGGTGGCGCGGGCTTGTTGGTGGCTGGCGGTACGAATGGAGCCGTTGTTTTGGTCGGGATGCAGCATCACCGCGTCAAATCCGAGATCACAGAAGGTGCAGATTTTGGTCAGCGTGTCTTGGGGCTGTGTAACCAGATCCTCATAGCTGACGGTCAGGAAGTCGGCGTTTTGGGCGGCCCAATAGGCGATGGCCTGATCATATTGCGCGCGTTTCTGTTGAATGCCTGTTTCGCTGAAGGTGTAGTTCTGCGCCGCACCGTCGAAATAGGTCTCAAATAGCGAGAGGGCGGTGTCTTTGGCGTTACGGGTGATCAGGATGATACGGCAGGCGGGGAAGATGTGATTGAGGTAGCCGATATATTGGTAGTTGGCGGGCATCTTATCAATTGTAAAGGCGGGTTGATGGGGGTGGTGTTGGGCCACCAAGGCTTGGTAGCGGGGGTAGGCGGTATGCAGGGCTGTGAGGGCGTCAAGTAGGGGGGCGGGATCGGTTTGATCTGTAGCTTGGCCCGCGCTTTGGTCTGCGTGTTGAGCATTATAGAAAGCGCGGCCTGTTACGGCCACTTCGCCTAATGCTGCGACATCCGGGTGGGTTGAAATGAGTCGCTCCAGCAGGGTGGTGCCAGACCTAGGCATGCCAAGCACAAAGATGGGGGTTTGCTGTAGGGGGGTAAAGGCATCCCGAGGCGCTGTGCTGAATGTCTGGTAGGCAGATAGGACGTGGTCAAGATGCGCCTGATCGGCCTGCATGTCATGGGGACGCGCGATTGCGAGTTTCTGGTTGGCGGCTAAGAGGTGCTGATCTGCGGAGGCGGTTTCATCAAGACGCTGCGCGATGGTGGCGCTGGCAAGGGAGAGTTGGCCCTGTGCCAAGGGGGATTTGGTTTGCTTTTGGCTGGTGGTAATTTGTTGCGCGAGCGTGGGGAGCGTGGCGAGGTCTGCCAAGCGTGCCAACATGCGCAGAGTGTCAGGAGTATGGGGGGAGGCAGCATTCATGGTTTCAAAAAGCGCGCGCGCGGCGTCTGTCTGTCCCAGCTCAATATGACGCCAAGCAAGGTTTTCCAGCGCGTCGGTGTCTAGGGGCGCGATATTAGCTGCGTGCTGTGCTGCCTGCATCGCCTGATCCGGTTGATTGGTAAAGGCATACAGGTAGCTGATCAGACCCAAGGCTTTGATGTCGTCAGGGGAGTGGGACAGCAGGGTGGTAAGCGTGGCAATCGCGCTGGGCAGATCGCCTAGGTCACGCTGTGTCAGAGCCTTGAGGTAGAGGTAATCAGGTTTTGCGGGGGCAAGGCTAAGAGCGGTGTCTATGTGCGTCAGCGCGTGGGGCATAAGAGCGGCACTGCGGGATGCATGGGCGAGGGTGCTATGCACCTCGGCCTCTTGGGGGAAGAGGGTCGCGGCCTTGTGCAGGAGTTTCAGCGCGACATCATGCTGGCGGGCCTCAAGTTTAAGCAGGGCGAGGTTGATATAGGGGGCGGCGATGTTTGAGCCGAGTTTGATGGATTTGGTAAAGTAGGATTGCGCATCGAGCTTTTTGCTGCGGGCAAGGCAGACGAGGCCCGTCACGAAATTTAGGCGCGCATCATTTGGCCAGCGTTTAAGGGCGGCGCGTGCCTCTTTCCATGCGGCGGGGAGTTTGCCTGCTTGCATGAGGTGAAACACCTGATTGCCTGCTGCGTGTTGAGCAGATGAGGGGGACGAGGGTGGCGCAGATGGTTTGGCAGATGGTTTGGGTGGGGGGCTCATCATAGACCTTTCAGACCGCAAGAGAGCCCCGGAGCGCGTAAGGGGCCAGAGGCGTAGAATGTAACAGATCGCGCGGGAGGTAAATCCTATTCGGTGTGTTGAATTTGGGGGGGCGACCTTATCCCCTGAGGGATGCGAAGCGGGGTTTGATTTAAGCCTATCCGCGCTGGGCGGCTGTGTGGGTGGAGAGGGGGAGACATCAGAAGTGAAGGAATGCGAGATCGTAATGGGGGCGGGTGATACGGGGCCGGATTTGACGTCGGGCTAGGCGGTTGATCGGGGGGAATGGTTTGCGGGATGCGCCAAAGCATGCGGAACACTCAAAGGAAAACAGGGCGTGCGAACGGCAACTGCAAAGCTATGCTTGCCCCCTTTCAAAAAGCTGCATAAGCCTTGGGTATGAAACCAATTATGAGCTATTCAAACCACACCAAGGCGCTGTTGCATTTGGGGGTGCCCTTGGTCGGGGGGCATCTGGCGCAATTTGCTGTTGGCATGACCGATACGCTGATGTTGGGGTGGTATTCGGTTGATGCCTTGGCGGCTGTGGTTCTGGCGAGCACGTTGTTTTTTGTTTTGTTCATTCTGGGATCGGGTTTTGCGATTGCGGTAATGCCGATGGTGGCCGAAGCGAATGCGCAGAATGACGAGGTATGATTACGTCGAATCACGCGCATGGGGTTGTGGTGATCAGTGAGTGGTGGCGTGTTGGTGTTACCGCTATTCTGGTTCTCGGGCAGTTTGCTAACCAGTGTTGGGCAGGATGCGGAGTTGTCGGCGGTCGCGCAGAGTTATCTGCGGGTGGCGGGCTTTGGTATTATTCCGGCCCTATTGGTGATGGTGCTCAAAAGCTATCTTGCTGCGCTTGAGCATACGCGGGTGGTGTTGGCGGTGACAATCGTGGCCACGGTTGCGAATGCGTTTCTGAACTATGCGTTGGTTTTTGGGAATTGGGGCGCGCCTGAGTTGGGCGTGCAGGGGGCGGCGATTGCATCGGTGTCGGTGCAGGTGATCTCGATTATCGGGGTCGTGATTTATGCGATATATGCCTTGCCTGCGCATCGATTGTTTATACGGCTGTGGAAGCCGGATCGCGATGTCATGAAAGCGGTGTTTCGTATTGGCGTGCCGATTGGATTGACCAGTTTGGCCGAGGCCGGATTATTTGCTGCCAGTTCTGTAATGATGGGGTGGCTAGGCACGATTCCCTTGGCCGCGCACGGGATTGCGATCAGCCTATCGGGGGCCACATTCATGATCCATCTGGGCCTAAGCAATGCGGCTACGGTTCGGGTGGGCAATGCTATGGGGCGGCGGGATGCGGACCATATGGCGCGCGGCGCAAGGATCGCGATTGCCATTTCGGTGTTGGTTTCGGTGGCGATGGTGATCTTGTTTCTTAGCATTCCCGAGGTTTTGGTGGGTGTGTTTGTCGACGCGGATGATCCAAACCGCCAAGCGATCATAGCGATCGGGGTTGCGTTACTATTGGTGTCGGCGCTGTTTCAATTTGTGGACGGTGCCCAAGCGATGGCGCTGGGATTGTTGCGCGGGGTGATGGATACGCGTGCACCCATGATTATCGCGGCGTTCAGCTATTGGGGGATTGGGTTGCCCTGTGGCTATATCTTTGGATTCACGTTGGGGTGGGGCGGTGTCGGAGTATGGCTTGGGTTGGTTGTCGGGCTTAGCTCGGCTGCGGTCTTGCTTATGTGGCGGTTTTGGGGGCCTAAGCTTCGGTCTTTGCGGCGTGACTTTGCATAAAGGCGGGATGCGTTTTGCATAGGTTCCGTACAGGGCAGATTAGCTGCTGCGTGATTTCATCAGGCGGTCGGCCTTTTTGCGCACAAGAACGGAGCGCAAATCATGCATCGCCAACAAAAGCGTGTCGGTGATATCCTCTAGCTGCTCGTCGGAGGCCTTGGATTGCACCCATTGCGTTGTCAGGTTCAGATAATCCACCGCACGGTGAATATCGTCGATGTCACGCTCACCAAGCAGGGCGCGGCGGGCATTCATCCATGTGGTGATCTCGGCGACATCGGCATCAGTTAGTTGCCGGTCCCCTTGGGGTTTTATGTCGCCGTTACGGATATTGAGAACCGCCAGCGGATCCATCTCGATCCGGCGCTGGCGATTATCGGTGTCGATACGAAACACCAGCGCACCGTTTTCACGAACGCGAAAATAATACTCAGGAAGTTGATCCGCAGACATAATGCTTCCTCGTTCAGGTTAGAGACGCGCAGAAAACCTGAATGCGTGTGCAAGCCTTTTCCAGCGCCTCATCAGATGTAGCGTAGCTGACACGGAAGTTGGGCGAAAGCCCGAAGGCTGCGCCAAACACCACTGCGACGTCACATTCTTCGAGCAAAGCGGTGGCAAATGCCTGATCATCGGAGATCACCGCGCCCTTGGGAGTGGTTTTGCCGATCAGCCCTGCAATGGAGGGGTAGACATAAAAGGCCCCCTCCGGGACGGGGCAGCTAATGCCGGTGGCGGCGTTCAGCATACGCACGGCCAAATCGCGGCGACGCACAAAGGTAGCGTTATTAGTGGGCAAGAAATCCTGCGTGCCATTCAGCGCCTCAACCGCGGCCCATTGGCTGACGGTGCAGGGGTTGGAGGTGCTTTGGCTTTGGATTTTGCGCATGGCGGCGATCAGGTTTTCAGGTCCGGCCGCATAACCGATGCGCCAGCCTGTCATTGCATAAGCCTTGGAGACGCCATTGCAGGTCAGGGTGCGCTCGTAGAGGCGGGGTTCGACCTGTGCGGGGGTGCAGAATTCGAAATCCCCATAGGCGAGGTGTTCGTACATATCATCAGACATCACCCAGACATGAGGGTGGCGCATCAAGACATCGGTCAGGGCCTTTAGCTCATCATGGCTATAGCCCGCGCCCGAGGGGTTGGAGGGGCTGTTGAACATGAACCATTTGGTGCGCGGTGTGATCGCGGCCTCTAGCTGGTCGGCGGTGAGTTTGAAATTGGTTTGCAGCGACGCCTCTGCAATCACGGGGGTGCCACCAGCGAGCTGCACCATGTCGGGATAGCTGACCCAATAGGGAGCGGGAATCACCACCTCGTCACCCGGATTAAGCGTGGCCATCAGCGCGTTATAGAGGATTTGTTTGCCGCCAGTGCCGACAGAGACCTGCTTGGGCGTGTAGATGAGGCCATTGTCGCGCTCGAACTTGGCGCAGACCGCTTGTTTCAGCTCGATGATGCCATCGGGGGCGGTGTAGCGTGTTTTACCAGCGTCAATTGCTGCCTTGCCCGCGTCACGGATGTTTTCAGGCGTATCAAAGTCAGGCTCACCTGCGGAAAGGCCGATGATATCGCGCCCCGCTGCCTTTAGCTCTTGAGCCTTGGCGGTGATCGCCATCGTAGGCGAAGGTTTGACGCGTGATAGTGTCGCTGACAGGAAAGACATGGCCGACCTCGTTTGTATTCGTTCGTTCCATGTTTTAGGGTGCGCGGGATTACCGTTCAAGCACGAACGGTAGAAAAGGAGAAAGATGTCAGAACAGTTAGCCGAAGATTGGTTTGGTCCAGAAAGTGCAACATTTGGAGATCGCCTTGCAGCGGCCCGCGAGAGCACAGGTATGGCACAGGCTGAGTTGGCCAAACGACTTGGCGTCAAGAAATCCACGATCGCCGCTTGGGAGCAAGACCTGAGCGAGCCGCGCGCAAACCGTTTGTCGATGTTGTCGGGTTTGTTGAATGTTTCCATTAGCTGGATGCTTACCGGCGAAGGCGAAGGGGTGAATGAACCCGCTGATGAGGCTGAAATCTCGGCTGACGTTATGGCGTTGCTGGTTGAGATTCGGGATATCAAATCGCAAATGGTGCGATCTGCGGATCGTTTGGGACGGGTGGAAAAACGTCTACGCGCGGCTGTATCGGAAGCCGTTGAATGACAGAGATAAGAGCGCACCGGCTAAAGCGTTTGCACATGCGGTCAATGCGGCGGGGCATCAAGGAGATGGATATCATCCTGTCCCGCTATGCCGCCGCACGGTTGGAACACATGGATGAGGCCGCATTGGATCAATATGATCTGCTGCTGGATGAGAATGATCATGATTTGTATCAGTGGGTCAGCGGGCAGGTGCGTGCCCCTGATGCGCTGAAGGTGTTAATCGCTGATATCGCAGAAGTTGTAAAAACGGCCGAATAGAACGAATTTTAGAGGATTTGCCGTAGCTTAACTGATTGTTTGGCTTTTTAGCCCAGTTTCCGATGCAGTAGTTTCACGGAGACAAAGATGAGCATTCATTCACCTTTAGGCGTTAGCTCTGATCAGGGTTTTATGGCCGGGTATCTAGAATCGCTGGCATTGGTTGAGCGTTTGCACCGCTTATTGCTAGATGTGATTAAAGATGAGTTTGAACGCGTCGGTGTGTTGGAAATTAACGCAGTGCAAGCGCTGTTGTTATTCAACATTGGTGACAATGAGGTCACCGCCGGCGAGTTGAAAACCCGGGGGTATTATCAAGGCAGTAACGTCAGTTATAACCTCAAAAAGCTGGTTGAGATGGAATTTATGCACCACCAAAGGTGTGAAATCGATCGCAGATCAGTACGGGTGCGGTTAACCCCCAAGGGGCGAGAAATTCGCGCCGTCGTGTCCAACCTATTTGAGCGGCATGCAGAGGGGTTGCAATCCAAAGGGGTGATTGGCCCTGATGGCATTGATAGTATCAGCACTGCCCTAAGACGGGTGGAGCGGTATTGGACTGATCAGATCCGCTATATCTATTGATAGGGCTAGGGGCGCTGAGCCAGATCAAAAATCCGAAACGCCTATGTCGTTGACTTAACGGCGGGCGTTTCGGCCCTTACTCTCAATAATGTGGCGTGCTGCATTTGTGAGAATTGGTTATATGCATTTGAGGGGATGCAGTGACGGGTATTCAGATTAGCCAGGTTTATCGGTGGTGATCTCGGCCTGACCCAACATTAGGTCACTGATTTCGCGAAAAAGTTTGCGTGTCATTGCTGTTTCATACCCTTCGTATCCCTGAGATTGTTCCAGAAACGCGGTAGGGCCTTTGAGGACTTCGCGGTGATAGAAATCTGCAACGGCGGGGTCTTCGCTGAGGACGACCAGCCCGTTGACTGTCACATCCGCTAAAGGAAAGTGACGATAGGCGAGGCGCGGGCTAAACCCATCATTGTTGATGCCGTCACCGGAAACATCCATGACTTGGCGCGTGCAAGGGGGGGCATCTTGCAAAACAGAGGCCGCATAGCCCAGCGACCAGCCCATTGCGGTTGGAAATTTATCATAGCTGCGTTCGGTTTTCAGCAAGCCAGCGACAATATGGTCGATATCTGCGTGGCCTGAGATTTTTGTCCAGTTCAACACGAGCTTTTGTTGATTGCGCCCACTCCATTCAAAGGCGGCGAGGCTAACATAGCCTCTGCCACCATTAAGAAGCGCCCAACGTATGTCTTGGCTGTTAAGGGCCGCCGCCAAACCGTTGCGTTGCAGCTTATATTCCTGTTCATCAACAGAAGAAGACACATCCAACGCAAGCAGGAGCGCAAGACGACATTCCGCAAAAGCAGGGGAAGAAATAAGAAGCGCCGTGATGAAAGATATTAGTTTCACCATGTGCCGGTGCTTTTCATGCTCAACCATGGGTCGGCTGGAGGGAGAGCATCACCTTGCTGTAAAAACTCGATAGAAATGTTGTCGGGGCTGCGCACAAAGGCCATTCTGCCATCGCGCGGCGGGCGATTTATGATCACGCCATTGTCCATCAAATGCTGACACATGTCGTAAATATTGCCGACCTCATAGGCGAGATGGCCAAAATGTCGGCTATCACTGGGCAATCCCGTGTCGCCATCCCAATTCCAAGTCAGCTCAAGAGGGCAATCTTCGTCGCCCTCGGCAGCAAGGTACACCAGTGAAAAACGACCCTCTTCGCTGTCAAAGCGTTTGATCTGCGTAAGCCCGATCAGTTTATAAAAAGCCATTGAGGCATCAAGATCCGCGACGCGGACCATTGTGTGCAGATATTTCACGTGCATGAGCATTCCCTTTTGCCACGATTTACATCGAGCTAAGCACTGAGTCGCCCCAAAAGCCAGTCACAAGTTTGGGGGCGCATACATATATGTGCGGGTAATATTGGTTTGTGCCTCGCGCAAACCGCAATATATAGTGTTTCAAATTGGACTCAGCGGTTGAACGACGAAGACTGCTATGTGCAGAGCACCATTTGAAAAACGAGGAGCGGCGGATGCAGCAGTATCACCAGGCGTTGAAAAACATTCTTGAGACTGGCGAACCCTCAAGCGACCGCACAGGCACCGGGACAATATCGTGTTTTGGCCAGCAGAATCGTTATTGTCTGGCGGATGGATTTCCGTTGATGACAACCAAACGGCTGCATTTAAAATCAATCGTGCATGAATTGCTGTGGTTTTTATCGGGCGATACCAACATCAAATACCTCAAGGAAAACGGGGTTTCGATCTGGAATGAATGGGCTGATGAGAATGGCGATTTAGGGCCGGTATATGGATACCAGTGGCGCCATTTCCCAAAACTTGAGGCTAGCGATGCCCATGATGAACAGGGTCCGCTTTTTCATGGGACAAGCGTGGATCAGATCACGGACCTCATCGAAAACATTAGGAAAACACCGGATAGCCGACGGTTGATTGTCAGCGCCTGGAACCCGGCGGATGTTCCGGCGATGGCGCTGCCACCTTGTCACACAATGTGGCAGGTGCGCGTGCTGAACGGGCGGATGCATTTGCAATTATATCAACGCTCTGCCGATATGTTTTTGGGGGTGCCGTTTAACATCGCATCCTATGCATTGTTGCTGGCAATGTTGGCGCATGTGACCGGATATGAGGCGGGGGATTTTGTGCACACAATCGGGGATGCGCATATCTATAGCAATCATATGGAACAGGTTCAGACCCAATTGGCGCGTCAGCCCAAACCATTGCCAACCTTGCGTATTCGGCGTGAAGTAACGTCTATTTTTGATTTCAAATTCGAAGATTTCGAATTTGTTGACTATAATCCTGATCCTTCGATATCAGCCCCTGTTGCGGTGTAAAACATGATAACTTTGATTGCGGCCCGCGCCAAAAACGGCGCTATTGGCAAAGACAACACAATCCCTTGGCGCGCGCCGGAGGATCTGGCGTTTTTTCAACGCGAAACCCTGGGGGGTGCGTTGGTTATGGGGCGAAACACCTGGGATAGCCTGCCGTTCAAGCCCCTAAAAGGGCGGTTGAATTTGGTAGTGACATCGCAGGCAGATCTGGCTGAGCATACATTTACCTCGCTTGAATCCGCGTTAAGTGAGGCCCAGTCGCAAGGCTATTGCCGGGTTTATGGCATGGGCGGCGCACGGGTATATCGGGATTTGTTGCCGGTCGCGCACCGGCTGTTGATCACAGAGGTTGAGCTGGATTTACCAGATGCGGACACGTTTTTCCCAGAGTTTAAGGAAAGCGAATGGCAATGTGTTGGCAGTCGGGAATTACGCGGAGCTGATCCGCGCTGTGTGTTGTATGAATATCTACGGCGGTGATGTTATTGTTGAAAATTCGAGGACATTCCGTTTCCAATCGCGAAATTGACTATATGCTTCATTCGCGTAGGGTAGTAAAATTAACCAAATTTGTTGCGCAACGAGTTAGGAATTCACATGTTTAGAACTTTGTCACTTGCGGCGGCTGTTGCTGTCTTGGCTGTTCCCGCAATGGCGCAAAATGCGCCTTCGCAGGTTGAGGCTCCTATTTGGGCCTATAAAACGTCGACCAATTACTGTCCTGCGGGCCTGCAACCGATCACGCTGAGTGGTGTCATTTGTTGCGGCGTTCCAAATCAGGGACAAAGCTATCAGTCGATGTATCCCCAAGCCAAACGCACATATAGCGCGCCGCGCAAACGGGCTGCTTGTCCGGTTGGTGCCAAAGGGTGCAGTACCTACTAGAGTAGGATGAGCGGGGCGCGATGGGCGCCCCAGCCTGAGGGCCCTGCTGAATCAGAGCAGTTTGATATCGCCTGCCATTTGCCGGCCGTCGCGACCGTCTTGCAGGCTGAATTCAACTTTTTGGTCATCTGCCAAACCGGTCAGGCCGGAGCGTTCCACAGCAGATATATGTACAAAGATATCATTGCCGCCGTTATCGGGAGCGATGAAACCAAAACCTTTGGTCGTGTTAAACCATTTGACAGTACCGGTGGGCATACCGGGTCTCCTTATTTTGCCTTTACCTATGCCGAGCGTTAATCGACGTGTTGCATTTGGTGCCGAACCCGCGTTCAAAAGGTGAAACGACCCGGTATCAAATATCACGATGCAAATGATTGCACGGGTTTTTCAAAAAGCAAGAGAAACTGTGTGGAAAACACAATTTCGGTTTGCGGACAGCGATGAAACGAGGGTGAATTATGCGACTATTTGGGCTAAAAAATTGCGATACATGTCGTAAGGCATTGAAACAGTTGCCTAATGCAGTCTTGGTTGATGTTCGCGCTGAGGGGGTGCCAACTGAGGTGCTAAGCCAAGCATGGGCGGTGTTTGGGGCGGCGTTGGTTAATGCACGATCCACCACGTGGCGTGGCTTGTCGGCTGAAGAGCGTGAAAAGCCGGCCCTGGAACTGATTGCTGCGCACCCGGCCTTGATGAAGCGGCCGCTGATTGAGCATGAGGGGCAGTTGTATCTGGGATGGGGAAAAGATGTGCAGGCCGCTCTTGGATAGTGGTGGCATGTGGCCTATGTGGAACGGGTATCTGGAGGTTAGTTAATGCGCAATGCAGCTTTGATGTTGGGAATAATTGGTGGCGTGATCGGGATGGTCGTCGGCTTTTTCGGGTGGGGATATACCGCGCTGATCGAGCAATATGGCGAGGTGGATAACATCGCTGAGCAGGTCGACAATGTGGCCTTGGTCAGGGCAGGTGCGTTATTGGCCCCGTTGCTGGCGATCGCTGGTGGGGCAATGGCGCGCGCACGTGCCTTGTGGGGCGGCATTTTGATGAGCCTATCCGCGGTCGGCATGTATGTCGCATTCGGGTTCAACGCCTTTACGATGTTCCCGATTGCCTTTGTAGGGTTGGGCGGGCTGCTAGCGCTATTGGCCGGCAAGCCCGATCAGGAAGTCTCACACTTCTGAGGACGTCCGGCTGAGGAGACGATCAAGGGAGAGCGGACCCGCGCCCTTGATCACCAGCGCGAGTAATACAAACACCCAGAAGGCGCGTTGATCCATGATGTGCCCGTCAGACAGGCGGTCAAACCATGCGCCGATGGTCTTGTCATCAATCCCGTGGCCGTACACATCAGTAAGAGATTGCACGACGACAAAGCCAATCATTGCAATGGATGCAAGGCGCGTAAAAAGGCCCAAGATGATCAGGGCTGGCAGGATGAATTCAGCTAATGTGCCACCTGTAACAACGGCCCAATGGAATATGCCAAACTGGTCAACGTCATATCCCACGGCCTCAAATGCCTTGGGGAAAATCTGGATATAGGCCCCGTCGGATGGCATTAGAAACCCGAAGAATCCATCCCCAAGCTTGAGTGAACCCGAGTTCCAAAAGTACACAAGCAGAGTTGCTGCGAACACAAATCGGGCCGTCGTAGGCAGAATCCAGTCTGCCCGCTCAAGCCTTGAGAAAATTGCATTATGCATTGATATCAGTAAGTTCATGTTCATTCCTCAAGTAACAAGTGAAGTAATGGCGTTGCCTGTCAGCAAAAGCGCCAACACAGAGCCAAGGTCGAAATCCGGCGTAGTTTCTGTGGCAAGCGCTGCGGCTTCACCAAGTGAGTGACCTAGTTCTAGGGCCGCGATGAAGCTGGCCCCGCCTGCGGGGAGCAGCTCTAGGTTGGGGTCAAATTCTGGCCGTGTGATCAGGATATCCTGTGCGCTTGCACGTGGCTTTGGATGATCCGCAAACGTGTTGTAGGCCCAAATGTCATAGACCGGCCATTGTGATGTAAGAACCTGCATTGCGGGCGCAAATGTCATGCGAATGCTTGGGAGATCCTCAGGGGCAATCTCGGCCAATGCATTGGCGGAGATCGGATCGCTGTCGGTTGCGTGATATGATCTGCGCAAAGCAAGCTCGGCGCGGGCAACATCGCGCAGGTATTTGAGATGTGCCAGTGGTGCAAACCGATCCAGAAAGCCGGGAAAGCCAGCACCGTAATGCATCATCAGGGCAGACTTGGGCGGCTCGGCCCGCAGAAACAGCCCGGCAATGGGTTTGAAATTGGCGTCGCCCAGTAGTTTGGCGATGACAGGAAACCCGGTTTGCAGCGCATCGGTCAAAGAGACGGCGATGTTGTTGCGATAGACGCTGAAACGACGACCTGCCGGGCGCCCTTGGGCATCACTTAGCCCGTCAGGCACATCGACGGCAGCATCAAGCATTGCTGCGTGAAATATCTGTTGAGTGACTGTCACGCCGCCACCTTGCTGAGCGCGAGAGCCGCACGATCAACCTCGGCAGCCAAAAGGGGCCATTCGGGCACATCTGTATCCCATTCGACCAACACGGGCCGGGGTCCACTGCGTTCTAGAGTGTGATCAAGCAGCGCCCAAACCGGATCAACGACAGCGCATCCATGGCTGTCGATCAACAGGGGGGCCCCGTGATCATCGTGATCCTCATCATGGCCACCAAGGTGGATTTCCCCGACTTTGTCCAAGGGATAGTCGGCGATATAGGCATAGGGATCGTAGTTTAGGTTGGTCGCGGACACAAAAACATTGTTCACATCCAAAAGCAGCGCACAGCCGGAACGGTTGGATAGTTCGCGCAGGAAATCTGGTTCAGACCATGTGCTTTCGTCAAAAGCGAGATAGCTGGAGGGGTTTTCCAGCATCATCTGCCGCCCGATGGCATTTTGTAGCTGATCAATATGGTCACACAATCGCTGCAACGTCGCATCGGTATAGGGCAGGGGCAGCAGGTCGTTGAAAAAAGCACCCTCATGCGTGGACCATGCAAGGTGCTCGGAAAACGAGGCGGGGTTTAGCCAGTTAAGCAGATGAGAAAGGCGGTTAAGGTGCTCTGGATCGAGGGGCGCTTCGCCACCGATCGACAGGCCAACGCCATGGACGGAAATCGGAAATTTCTCTGCTAAATGGCGCAGTTGGGCAAGAGGGCGGCCACCATCACCCATATAATTCTCAGCGTGTACTTCGATCCATTCAATA
>CAXIAD010000071.1:0-14165 GCA_964021645.1 uncultured Cognatishimia sp.
CCACCTTCCTGAACATGCGTGCCCCCGGCATGACCCTGTTCAAGGTGCCGCTGTTTGCATGGTCCATCTTTGTCACCGCATGGCTCATTCTTTTGGCCTTGCCTGTTCTGGCTGGCGCAATCACCATGTTGCTCACCGACCGTAACTTTGGCACGACCTTCTTTGATCCTGCTGGCGGTGGCGACCCGATCCTTTATCAGCACATCCTTTGGTTCTTTGGTCACCCCGAAGTTTACATCGTGATCCTGCCCGGTTTTGGTATCATCAGCCACGTCATCGCGACCTTCTCGCGCAAACCAGTGTTTGGCTACCTGCCAATGGTCTGGGCGATCATCGCTATCGGCGGTCTGGGCTTTGTTGTCTGGGCACACCACATGTACACCGTTGGCATGTCGCTGACCCAACAATCCTACTTTATGTTGGCAACGATGGTCATCGCGGTCCCAACTGGGGTGAAAATCTTCAGCTGGATCGCAACCATGTGGGGCGGCTCTATTGAGTTCAAGACACCAATGCTCTTCGCCTTTGGTTTCCTTGCGCTCTTTACCATGGGCGGTGTTACCGGGGTTGTTCTATCCCAAGCAGGGGTCGACCGCGCCTATCACGACACATACTACGTTGTGGCACACTTCCACTACGTGATGTCGCTGGGTG
The DNA here is from genome assembly GCA_964021645.1 of uncultured Cognatishimia sp. Classification (GTDB taxonomy): domain Bacteria; phylum Pseudomonadota; class Alphaproteobacteria; order Rhodobacterales; family Rhodobacteraceae; genus CANLDA01. The sequence goes on from CAXIAD010000071.1 coordinate 655, forward strand.
CCGTGTTTGCCATCTTTGCGGGTATCTACTTCTACTTCGGCAAAATGACCGGCCGTCAGTACCCCGAACTCGCAGGCAAAATCCACTTCTGGCTGTTCTTTATCGGCGCCAACATCACCTTCTTCCCCCAGCATTTCCTGGGTCGCCAAGGTATGCCGCGCCGCTATATCGACTACCCCGAGGCATTTGCCTATTGGAACAAGATTTCGTCTTATGGCGCCTTCCTGTCCTTTGCTTCGTTCCTGCTGTTCTTCGGCATCATGTTCTATGCTCTCTTCCGGGGCGCACGGATCACCGAAAACAACTACTGGAACGAATATGCAGATACGCTGGAATGGACACTTCCGTGCCCACCCCCAGAGCACACGTTCGAAATCCTGCCAAAGCAGGAAGACTGGGACAAAGGCCACGCACACCAAGGCCCCGGAGAGTTTATCTCCGGGGCCTTTTTCATTCCCCAACAAATCCACCGATACACATATGCCCCACCATTGGTCCCCCCCTTCCTCAGGTTCCACAATCCTCACCCTGACGCCCCACAATTCCCTGCCCAAACGCGGCTTTGCTTTTATGATACTGGCAACCTTTGCCATGATCATTCTGCCGCTCTTCTCGGTTCTGGGAACAGGTGTCCTCTGGTTCTTGCTCCCTTTCCTGCTGATGACGGTCGCCGCTCTCTGGGTGGCGCTGCGCCGCTCCTACAAGGATGCCGACATCACAGAGCACCTAAGCCGCTCAGGCGACATGCTCACCCTCACCCATAAAAATGCCAAAGGCATCCCGCAGACGTGGGAATGTAACATCTATTGGGCCCGCGCAGATCTGCACCCAAACGACGGCCCTGTTAAGAATTACGTAACCCTCAAAGGCAACGGTCGCTGCGTCGAAATCGGGGCCTTCCTGTCAGAGGAAGAGCGGCTCATTCTTTACAGCGAGCTCATCGACTATTTGAAAACACCGCCCGCGCCCCACGCGCCCTAAACGCAGCCTCACGCATCTACGCCAGATCGTCAGGCGGCCGTGCGGCACCCACTGTGCAAATCATAAAGCGTGCCAAAGGCACTCCGCGAGATCACGTTCAGATCATCAAAACGGGATTGTTTTCACGCTGCATCGCAGCAATACAATTTGTCTACGCCAATATGCGAAACATGCGCCCAAGAGGGGCGCATGTAAATGTCGAATATCAGGATTAGTTTTGTACAAAACTCGGGTTATTTTGTACGTTTTGTACAAAACTTTTGGCTACTTAGGCCATGCCACCCTTGATCAAACCCTCGGCAATCCGCGCATAAGCCTGTGCCATCGGGCTGTCACCCGCAGCGATTGGCGTGCCAGAATCACCTGCCAAACGCGTGTCCAAATCAATCGGCAAAGTGCCTAGTAACGGCAGTCCCAGCTTCTCAGCCTCGGCCGCAACACCCCCATGGCCAAAGATATGCGCCTCATGCCCACATTCTGGGCAGTGATAGGTCGACATATTTTCGATTAATCCCAAAACGGGTGTGTTCAACGACTCAAACATATTCAATGCTTTACGGGCGTCAATTAGTGCCACATCTTGGGGTGTCGATACAACAATTGCACCGCTGACCTCTGATTTCTGACACAGCGTTAACTGCACATCTCCGGTGCCCGGTGGCAGGTCGACAATCAACACGTCCAACTCACCCCATTGCACCTGTCCCAGCATCTGCTGCAACGCCCCCATCAACATCGGGCCACGCCAAACAACAGCCTTATCTTCCTCCAGCATGAAACCAAGGGACATCAAGGTAACCCCATGAGAATGCAGCGGAATAATAGTTTTTCCATCAGGTGACGATGGCCGTTTATTGATCCCCATCATGCGTGGCTGGCTGGGTCCATAAATATCGGCATCCAACAATCCGACGCGCCGCCCCTGCTTGGCCAAGGCCACCGCAAGATTGCTTGAAACAGTCGATTTACCAACGCCGCCTTTGCCTGATCCAATGGCTAAAATCCGGTCAACTCCCGCCGGTTTCATCGGGTCGGCCTGTGGCTTTGGATGCCCGCCGATTTTCAAACTCGGAGGCGCTTTGGGAGCCTCAGATGGCCCATGCGCGGTCAATGCGACACTGACACTATTGACGCCATCCAGCGCGGCTACAGCCTGCTCTGCGGCCTTGCGCAACGGCTCCATTTGACGTGCTATATCTGGTGAGGGGGCCTCGATGACGAAACGCACAGCAGCGCTGTCAATTGTTAGGGCGCGGATCATATCGCGCGAGATAAGATCCCCTCCATCTGGCAGTGCCAATCGCTGCAACGCCGCTTTTACCTGCTCTTCAGTTACTGCCATGACACCCTCCATTAATATTTCCCGCTATAGGCCCGCCCTTCCCCCCGAAGAGCAACCCCTATCGAACAAGTTTTGCAAATAACTTCATTGGCCTTTGTCTCGGATTCCAAAATTTCAAGCCGTTTAGGTATTCATTTTCTGCATAACAGCATTGCAGATGTCTCCATTGTGCGTCCGCAGCATATCCCTATATCCTCATCATCAACACGCAATGATCCACATCTTGCAAAACCAAGGAATGTAACATGGCACTGACAACAAACTATAGTTCTGCTGCTGTCCTTTCGGCTGATAGCGCCCTGAACCGCTTCGCAGTTCTTTGGGAAAACTTAAACAAATACATGGAGTTCCGCAAAACACTGCGTGAGCTGAGCACTCTTAACTCGCGCGAGCTTAAAGATTTGGGCCTGACGCACTCTTCCATCCATAGCACTGCATATGAGGCTGTATACGGAAAATAATTCGACCCCAAGCCCGCTGAAAGTAACCGGCGAGCGTATCAAGTAGTTGGTTGTTCTCCCCATCAAATGCTGCAACTGCACAAGAATAATTCGCAGTTTATCAATTACAAGGATCTCTTCCTCCTCCCTAAGGGGTTCTTGTTAAAAGACCGACAGTGTCACTTCCTCCCAAACGCTGTCGGGACTTAAAACTCGCCAAAAACCTTCTCCTCCCGTAGGTTTTTGGCGATGCATGACGGCGGCATCTCCTCCCGGTGCCGCCGTTTTTATTTGCCTAATACAAATGGAAATGGGGCGGAATTTCACCTGATATTTTGTACAAAACGTACGTTTTAGGTCGCGTTTTGTACAAAACTATTGGCGTAAATCGTTCAACAAATGTGATCTTCCAACCTTAGAATGGAACATCATCCGAGGGGCTGATGAACTTGGCCACCACCTTTTTGGCGCCGGCCTTGTCAAACTCGATCGCCAGCTTGTCAGCTTCGATTTCCATGACTTCGCCGTAGCCGAATTTTTGATGGAACACGCGGTCGCCAACGGTGAAACTGGAAACAGCAGACAGATCAATGACGGGAGCGCGCGGGGCGTTGGGTTTACTTACGCCACGCTCACCTGCGCGGCTTTGCATGCGGCGCCAACCGGGGGAATTATAGACATTGGCGTTTTCGACCCGTGATTGCAGGCCAGAGACGCCGAAATCACCTGTTGTGCCGCTATAGCCGCCACCATGAACGCTGGGCGCGGTCAAAACGTCGACGTGATCGGCCGGCAGCTCATCAATAAACCGGCTGGGCAGTTGCGATTGCCATTGGCCAAACACAAACCGGTTGGAGGCAAACGAGATCGTGCAGACCTCTTCGGCGCGGGTGATGCCGACATAGGCAAGGCGGCGCTCCTCCTCTAGGCCCTTGAGGCCGCTTTCGTCCATGGAGCGTTGGGAAGGAAATAACCCGTCTTCCCAACCGGGTAGGAAGACGGCGGGAAATTCCAATCCCTTGGCGGCGTGCAGGGTCATGATCGACACTTTGGCCCCCTCATCCTCGGAGGCGTTGTCCATCACAAGGCTGACGTGTTCGAGGAACCCTTGCAGGTTTTCGAATTGCACCAACGCCTTCACAAGCTCTTTGAGGTTTTCCAGGCGCCCCGGAGCCTCGGGTGTTTTATCGTTTTGCCACATCGACGTGTAACCGGATTCGTCCAGTATCACCTCGGCCAATTCCGTATGGGAAATATCAGGCTGCGCGCGCTCAAAACGGATGGCGGATTGCGTTAGCTCGTCATCAATCACCGCATCCCCATCTGAGGGGATTTCGACAAGCGGACCCATCGACATATTGCGCCACCGGTCGATGCCATCAAGCAGAATTGTCAGCTCTTTGGCCCCTTTGCCGCCGATTCCCTGTTCGTTCAGCAGGATGCGTGCACCCTCAAACAGGGACACGCCGTTGGCGCGGGCACAGGTCTGAATTTTCAATTGCGCCACATTGCCAAGGCCGCGTTTGGGGGTGTTAACGATGCGTTCAAACGCGAGGTCGTCATCCGGGCTGGTGACGACGCGGAAATAGGCCATGGCATCGCGAATCTCTAGCCGTTCGTAGAAGCGCGGGCCGCCGATGACGCGGTATGGCAGACCGATGGTCAGGAACCGATCCTCAAACGCGCGCATCTGATGGGAGGCGCGCACAAGAATCGCCATATCATCCAGTGAAAACTGGCGCATACCACGGGTGCCGCGCTGCATTGCCTCGATCTCTTCGCCGATCCAGCGGGCCTCTTCTTCGCCGTCATGATGGCCGATCAGGCGGACTTTTTCGCCCTCCTCGGTCTCTGTCCAGAGGGTTTTGCCCAAGCGATCCGAATTGCCTGCAATGATGCGTGAGGCGGCTGCCAAGATATGCGGGGTGGAGCGGTAGTTTTGCTCAAGCCGAACCACGGTCGCGCCGGGGAAATCCTTTTCAAATTTCAGGATATTTCCGACCTCTGCGCCGCGCCAGCCATAAATAGATTGGTCATCATCGCCCACGCAGCAGATGTTTTTATGCCCGCCCGCCAAAAGCCGCAGCCAAAGGTACTGCGCAACGTTGGTATCCTGATATTCGTCAACCAGCACATAGCGGAACCACCGTTGGTATTGTTCCAGCACGTCAGGATAGGTTTGAAATATCGTGACAGCGTGCATCAATAGATCACCGAAATCGGTGGCGTTCAATTCGCGCAAGCGGGTTTGATATTGGGCGTACATTTCGACAGCGCGGGAATTAAAATGATCCGCATCGCTGGCAGGGATTTTATCCGGGGTCAGCGCCTTGTTTTTCCAATTATCAATGATGTTGGCAAGATGCTTAGGTGGCCAACGTTTTTCATCAATATCAGTGGCACGGATGAGCTGTTTGAGCAGGCGGACCTGATCGTCCGTATCCAGAATGGTGAAGTTTGATTTCAATCCGACAAGTTCGGCGTGGCGGCGTAGCAGTTTCACGCAGACCGCATGAAAGGTGCCTAGCCATGGCATGCCCTCAACCGATTGGCCCAACATATGGCCAACGCGGTTTTTCATTTCACGCGCAGCTTTATTGGTGAAAGTGACCGCAAGGATTTCGTTGGGACGTGCCCGACCCGTATTCAGTAGATGCACAATGCGGGCGGTCAGTGCCTTGGTTTTACCGGTGCCGGCCCCTGCAAGCATCAGGACGGGACCATCCAGCGCCTCAACGGCGGCGCGCTGTGCGGGGTTCAGATCATCCAGATAGGGCATGGGCCGCGCGGCCATGGCACGGGCGGAAAGGGATGCGCCCTCAAAGGCGTCGGATTCATCAAAGCTGCTCATCAGGGGAACTTAGCGTCAATTCACAAAAAGGAAAAGACACGTTCGCACAATGTTCTACTGCAATCTGGGGCTGTGGTGCCCTTTGAATTCGGTAAAATGGGGGCCTTGTGAATATGGGGCGAGCTTGATCGCGTTTGACAGGGGGCGGTGGTTTCGGGCATGTGATTTTGAAAACAAGCCGCTGCGCTAGAAGTTAAGGCCCATCCCGATTGGAGGAGGCATGATTTTTAACGAATGCCGTGGGAGGGACCGATCATGAGCCTGCACAATCGATATCCTGCTGCGTCCGATCTGCGCCGAGCGGCCAAACGACGGTTGCCGCATTTTGTTTGGGAATTTCTGGACAGCGGCACAGGGGATGAAACTGGTAAATCCAGAAATCGTGCCGCGCTGGATAAGGTGCTTTTTCGTCCTGACATTTTGCGCGGAGATGTGACGACGGATCTGCGCTGCTCTTTGCTGGGGCAACAGTTTGATCTGCCCTTTGGCATTGCCCCGGTTGGGATGTCTGGATTGATCTGGCCAGATGCCGAACGTCTGTTGGCAACGACGGCGGCGCGCGCAAACATTCCCTATACATTATCCACGGTTGCCAGCCAAACACCGGAAATGGTGCAGCCTGTATTGGGAGACCACGGGTGGTTTCAACTATACCCGCCTAAAGACAAGGATATCCGGCGTGATATGCTGCGGCGTGCGCGTGATGCGGGGTTTGAAACGCTGGTTTTGACGGTTGATGTCGGGGTTGCCAGCAGGCGGGAACGACAGGTGCGATCGGGTTTAACGACGCCGCCGCGACTGACACCAAGATTGCTGTCCCATATTGCCCAAGCGCCTGCCTGGGCATGGGCCTATTTGGGGCATCCGATGCCGCGCATGCGTATGATTGATGACTATGCGGGAGCGGTGAGCGGTGCGGCCTCAAACGCCCATGCGGGATACCAAATGCGCGCGGCACCCGATTGGGATTACCTGAGAGAGGTGCGCGGCGAGTGGCACGGGCCAATGGTGATCAAAGGTATCATGAGCCCAGAGCATATCCCCGCCCTAGAAGCGGAGGGTGTAAACGCTATCTGGGTCTCAAATCATGGGGGGCGTCAGTTTGATGCTGCACCTGCAAGCATAGATGTCTTGCCACAGATTCGCGCGGCAACCACCCTGCCCATTATCATCGACAGCGGGTTTGAAACGGGGTTGGATGTGTTGCGTGGGCTGGCGTTGGGGGCCGATTTCGTCATGTTCGGTAGGGGGTTTCACCACGCATTGGCGGCTTTGGGGCATCTTGGGGCTGATCATTTTGTGGATATCGTCAAAAAGGATATCGAGGCGAATCTGGGCCAGATGGGTTTATCGAAACCGGCGGAAACGGCAAAAAATCTAGTCTAGTTGGCACGTTATGTCGCAACCGCAGAAAAAATTGCCGCCTGCGGGGGTATTTCCGTGAACAAATCCTTTCATAAATGTTACTGAAACCATAGCCGCAGGTGTTGATTTAGGTTTATTGCCTGAGTATGCCCATGGTGACTATGCCGGACAGACACTCAAGAAAGGGCCGCCTGCCGATGACCGAGTTCAAGAAAATCCTGATTGCCAACCGTGGCGAAATCGCCATTCGCGTCATGCGCGCTGCCAATGAAATGGGCAAACGCACCGTCGCAATTTTCGCCGAAGAAGACAAGCTGAGCCTGCACCGATTTAAAGCAGACGAAGCGTATCGCATTGGCGAGGGGATGGGACCGGTTGCCGCCTATCTAAGCATCGAAGAGATCATTCGCGTTGCCAAAGAATGCGGTGCCGATGCGATCCATCCAGGTTACGGGCTGTTGTCGGAGAACCCCGACTTTGTGGATGCCTGCGTAGACAATGGTATCGCCTTTATCGGCCCCAAGGCGGCCACCATGCGCGCATTGGGTGACAAGGCCAGCGCCCGCAAAGTAGCCATGCAAGCCGGTGTTCCGGTCATTCCAGCGACTGAGGTTCTGGGGGATGACATGGACGCCATCAAGGCGGAAGCGGCGACAGTTGGCTATCCTTTGATGTTAAAGGCGAGCTGGGGCGGTGGTGGTCGTGGCATGCGCCCGATCAACAACGAAGGCGAGATTGAAGAAAAGGTTCTAGAGGGACGTCGCGAGGCCGAGGCGGCCTTTGGCAATAGCGAGGGTTATCTGGAAAAGATGATCATCTCAGCGCGCCACGTCGAGGTTCAGATTTTGGGCGACAAACATGGCGGCATGTACCATCTGTTTGAGCGCGATTGTTCGGTTCAGCGGCGCAACCAAAAAGTGGTCGAGCGCGCCCCTGCCCCCTATCTGAGCGAAGAACAGCGCGCCGAGATTTGCGAATTGGGCTATAAGATTTGCAAACACGTCGGCTATGAATGCGCCGGTACGGTCGAATTCCTGATGGATATGGAAACCGGCAAGTTTTTCTTTATCGAGGTGAATCCGCGCGTTCAGGTTGAGCATACCGTCACAGAAGAAGTCACCGGTATTGATATTGTGCAGGCACAGATCAAAATCGCCGAGGGCAAAACCATTGCAGAGGCCACAGGAAAAGCGACGCAAGAAGACGTGCGTTTGAATGGTCACGCCCTGCAAACCCGCATCACAACCGAAGATCCGCAGAACAACTTTATCCCCGATTATGGCCGGATTACTGCGTTTCGCGAGGCCACTGGCATGGGCATCCGTCTGGATGGTGGTACGGCCTATTCGGGTGGTGTGATCACGCGATATTATGACTCGTTATTGGTTAAGGTGACCGCACATGCGCAAACCCCTGAGGCGGCGATTGCGCGGATGGACCGTGCGTTGCGTGAATTCCGTATTCGCGGTGTTTCAACCAACATCGCTTTTGTGGAAAACCTGCTAAAGCATCCGACATTTTTGGATAACACCTATACAACCAAATTCATCGACACGACGCCGGGGCTGTTTCACTTTAAGAAACGTCGCGATCGGGGCACCAAGGTTCTGACCTATATTGCGGATATTTCTGTAAACGGTCATCCTGAAACCACGGACCGGCCTGAACCTGTCGCCAATCTAAAGACGCCCACGGCACCTGCACGGCGCGGTGAGCCGGCATATGGCACGCGCAATCTATTGGAAGACAAGGGTGCGCAGGCGGTTGCGGACTGGATGAAAGAGCAAAAGCAGCTCTTGTTGACTGACACCACCATGCGCGACGGGCATCAATCATTGCTGGCCACGCGGATGCGGTCGATTGATATGGTCACTGTTGCGCCGACCTATGCCAGCAATCTGTCACAGTTGTTTTCTGTGGAATGCTGGGGGGGGGCGACGTTTGATGTGGCCTATCGCTTCTTGCAGGAATGCCCATGGCGGCGCCTGCACGATCTGCGCGAGCGCATGCCAAATGTGATGACGCAAATGTTGCTGCGGGCCAGCAATGGCGTTGGATACACCAACTATCCCGACAATGTGGTTCAGGCCTTTGTTAAACAGGCAGCTACTACGGGCGTTGACGTGTTTCGGGTGTTTGACTCGCTTAACTGGGTGGAAAACATGCGCGTTGCCATGGATGCTGTGGTTGATAGCGGAAAGGTCTGCGAAGGCACGATTTGCTACACAGGCGATCTGTTAGACCCTGAGCGCAGCAAATACGACCTGAACTACTATATCGGTATGGCCAAAGAGCTGGAGGCCGCGGGCGCGCACGTGCTGGGCCTAAAGGATATGGCAGGATTGCTAAAGCCTGCCTCGGCGCGGGTTCTGGTGAAGGCGTTGAAGGAAGAGGTTGGTTTACCGATCCATTTCCACACCCATGACACCAGCGGCATTGCAGGGGCGACAATCCTTGCGGCGGCGGATGCGGGTGTAGATGCCGTTGATGTGGCGATGGATGCGTTTTCTGGCGGGACAAGCCAGCCGTGTCTTGGCTCTATCGTTGAGGCGCTGCGCAACACTGACCGTGACACCGGGCTAGACATGAACGCCGTGCGTGAGGTCAGCGATTATTGGGAAGCGGTACGGGCGCAATATACTGCGTTTGAAAGCGGTCTCGCGGCACCAGCGTCCGAGGTATATCTGCATGAAATGCCCGGTGGGCAATTCACCAACCTAAAGGCGCAGGCGCGCTCTTTGGGCTTGGAAGAAAAATGGCCAGACGTGGCGCGCACCTATGCGGATGTGAACCAAATGTTTGGCGATATCGTCAAAGTCACGCCAAGCTCCAAGGTTGTGGGCGATATGGCGTTGATGATGGTCAGCCAAGGTTTGAGCCGTGATGACGTGGAAAGTGTGGAAACAGATGTCGCGTTTCCTGACTCTGTTGTCGACATGATGCGCGGCAATCTGGGGCAGCCTCCTGGCGGCTTCCCTGACGGGATTGTCAGCAAGGTATTGAAGGGCGAAGCGCCAAATACCGACCGCCCCGGTGCGCATCTTGCGCCTATTGATCTGGAAGCCGTTCGTGCCGAACTAAGTGCCGAGCTGGAAGGCTATGACGTCGATGACGAGGACCTGAACGGGTATCTGATGTATCCCAAGGTGTTCCTTGATTACATGGGTCGGCATCGTCTGTACGGGCCTGTACGGGCCTTGCCAACGCGCGCGTTTTTCTATGGCATGGAGCCGGGCGAAGAGATCACAGCAGAGATTGATCCCGGTAAAATTCTAGAAATCCGCCTGCAAGCCGTCGGAGAAACCGATGAAAACGGCGAGGTGAAGGTGTTCTTTGAACTGAACGGTCAGCCGCGGGTTATCCGCGTCCCCAACCGTCTGGTAAAAGCGACAACTGCACAGCGCCCCAAGGCCGAGGCAGGGAATGCAAACCACATTGCGGCGCCAATGCCGGGCGTTGTTGCTTCTGTGGCGGTGACGGCGGGGCAAATGGTTCACGAAGGGGATCTGCTCTTGACCATCGAAGCCATGAAAATGGAAACGGGTATCCATGCGGAGCGCGATGCGGTGGTAAAAGCTGTGCATGTGCATGCAAGCGGGCAAATTGATGCCAAAGATCTATTGGTTGAGTTCGAATAGATCTGCAATATTGCAAAATTATCTGGAAACGGGCGGGGTCATATGGCTGCGCCCGTTTCTATTTGCGGTCATGGCGGAAAATTCCGTGGCGTAAGTCGGGCTGTGCAATGCGGCGCGAATATGCCAATCATTGCGTTCAGAGATCACCAGTACCCCCATCCGGCTCGCGGGTATTTCATCGCCTATCTCGGGCAGTCATACAATAAATTACCAAAGGAATTCAAAATGTTGCCCATCACTGCCTTCGCTGCTGCGATCCTTGCTCTGTTGTTTGTAAAGCTGTCAATTGATGTCATCCGCCAGCGCCGCCGGGCCAAAGCGTCGGTAGGGGATCACGGTGATGCGCATCTGATCAAGGCGATCCGCACGCAAGCTAATTGCGCGGAATATGTACCGATGGGAATCATCCTGTTGGGATTGGCAGAGATGCAACACGTGCCTGCGTGGTTGGTGTTTTGTTCCGCTGCGGCATTGGTGCTTGGACGGGTTTTTCATGCCGTTGGATTTGGGCGCACACCGCAAATCATCCCTTTGCGCCGTATTGGTATGCTGCTGACATTTGGTCAGATCAGTGGAACGGCATTGGTTTTATTGGTCGCTACCTTTGTTTGAATAAACTGTGTTTTGCCACTGTTAGGGCCATTGAGGCGGTGGCAAAACACGTTAACTCCAGATGCCATAGGTCTCGCGTAGATAGGTTGCTGCCGCCCGATTTGCCTGTCCTCGATCTGCACCGTCGATAACCGCATTGTGCAGAGCGTTTTCAATGAACAAGGGGTGCGGTTCAGGCTCACGCATCCGCCCTATTGCCCAGACCGGATGATGGTTGGCTGTCGCCATGCCAGAGAGCCAAATATCATCAACGGCCCAAAGCACCTCTGGAATATCAAAGGCGCGTTCGTCAAAAAAGTCAGGGCGCACCATGACGCCGCCAAACCCCTCAAAACAGTCAATATAGCCTGATCGTAGATTGATGCGTCGCCCTAGTAAGGTTGGCGTTCTCCCGAACCAGCGTTGTTGAATATTGCGCACATATTGGCGCAGGTGGTTTTCAACATCCGTAATACGCCAGGACCGCAGCGCGCGCGGCTGTGCATCACGCATACCGTCGCTGTCGATCAGGCGGCTGATTTGAAACCCACATATCGCTAAACATGCCTCGGGCGCATGGCGGCGCTCCTTTAGAAACGCGGCGGCCCAGTGGCGCGGATACAGCATATCGTCATCGCAAAACAGAATTTCAGTGTCGGTACCCGCAAAATCACGACAGGCGTGCAGCACCTTGGTTGCGGGGCCGAAATCCTCATCTACCACGCGAATTTCCACGCCTTTGGGCACCTGCGGTAGATGGCCGTCATAGTCAGGGAAACGGCGGTAGGTGCGCGGTATGTACAGGATAATGTGGTCCGGGCGCGAAGACTGGTTCAACAAGAGATTCAATGTGCGATCTAGTTTGCCGAAACGCGATGGAATGGTGGAAAGTGAAATTAGATGCATGGTTTAACACCCAATCCCATAGGTTTTCTGAAAGTAGCGCGCAGTTTCGCGGTTTGAATTTCCGCGGTCCTGCCCCTGTATCACCGTGTGATGCAATGCTGATTGCGTCTCAAAATGATGGGCCATGGGGCGTGGTTCGTGGGTGCCGCCCAAAACCCAAATAGAATGCCCAGAGCGCACAAGCTGACCTGAAATCCAGATGTCATCAACAGGCCACGCGAATTTCGGAATATCAAAGCATTCTGGCGGCAAAAAGTCAGGGGAGAGCATCACCGCGCCGTATCCCTCAAAAAAGTCACCATAGCCGGAGCGGATGATTGTGCGCCTTGGCGGTTCTATGAGGGCGGGACCACCCAAACGTGCAATCAGCTGACGCCACAACATATGGGTCTGAAAGGGCACATCAGCGCTGCGCCACAGACGCACGCGGTGAGGGCGTAGCGGCGTTGGCGTTGCATCCTCAAGAACACTGGTGATCATTTGGCCCATCAATGTCACAGCCGACGTCGGATGCGCAGAGCGTGCCTTTAGAAAGCGTGCGGCCATCCAGCTAGGATAGAACATGTCATCATCACAAAACAGCAGTTCAACCCCCTGCCCTGCGAATTCCTGAACGGCGGGCAGTACTTTGGTTGCGGGACCAAAATCCCGATCAATGACGCGAATTTCGACACCATCAGGCACATCGGGCAAATGGCCATCATACTCGGGGAAACGGCGGTAATGACGCGGGAGATACAGAATCACCCGTTGCGCGGGAAGCGATTGCTGCAACAGACTGTCCAGAGTGCCCGCAATTCTATCGAACCGTGGTGGAATCGTGGTGAGCGAAATCACATAGTCTTGTTGCATGACCTTGTCCGCCCCGTTTCACATTGCTCCATTCAAGCCAGCAACAAGACCCGTGATCTGCTGCGACATCGAAGTTGGCCCAACCTAAAGCGTTTCGGAACTTAGCTAAAGTGGGGATTTTGTGAAATTCCGCGCCTCAAAGCATGCGTGCGGGGCGGTCTATTTGTACATACGTTCAGATTCTGTGATTGCTGGATGATTCTGCGCTTGCGCCTGGCCCTGCACCACCACACCCAGAATGATTGCACAGGCGAGGGTTAATAGTTTCCAGTTGTATGTGATGGTCATTTCGCCACCTTCCCATTTCTTGTCATGAATGCCCGGTACAATCGCTGCACAAGGCATTTATCTTTCGTTTTCAATGATCTCTGGGGAATAATACGTTGGGTGGCCAAATTTCCGTCGCGATATGATGCTTTTTTTCGACTAGGGTGCATTTTCCTCTTGCGGGTTTCACAAAGAATTACTATTTCACGCCTCACCCAAGGAAGCGGGCGTAGCTCAGGGGTAGAGCATAACCTTGCCAAGGTTAGGGTCGAGAGTTC
>CAXIAD010000072.1:0-14034 GCA_964021645.1 uncultured Cognatishimia sp.
CCTCGGAGTCGGACACATGCATGTAGACACCGTTGAGGTAATAGCGGGTTTCCTCGGTCGAGATGGCGAATTTGGATTTATCAAACAGGCGACGCAACATCGAGGCGGGTGCCGAAAAGTTGGACGCGTATTCTGAGGACGCCATCACGGGGAAATCTTCTTTGGGCAAGGTGGCCAGAGAGAAGTTGGAGCGGCCCGCCTCGACGGTCAAACGACCGGAAGCGCCATCATCGCTGAGCGACACAAGCGCGCCATCGGGCAGCTTGCGGACAATTTCATGCAGGGTAGTGGCGGAAACCGTGGTGGAGCCTGCGCGTTCAACCTGTGCGTTGGCCTTATCGACCACCTCAATATCAAGGTCCGTGGCGCGGAACTGGACGGTGTCGCCCTCGGCCTCGATCAAGACATTCGCAAGGATTGGAATGGTGTTGCGACGTTCAACCACCGACTGCGCCTGTGACACCGCCTTGAGCAATGTGCCGCGTTCAATACTGAATTTCATCCGTCGTTCCTCCGCCTAAATCGTCACGTCTTTTACCTGAGGCAGGCAAAGACGAGGGGCTGCAAGATATATCAATGTTGTGGGCGCAATGCGGTAAATCCGTTGTTCACGGGTCATCGCGTTACGCTTTAGTCGGACAGTTAACGTAACCGTTTCACACAGCGGCTCAAGTCCTATTTGCCCTTACCAGACGAATATTGAACCCTTTTTCGACATTCCTGAACGAGAAACCAGAAAAGCATCGCACGCCCTTACTTATGCAGGCATTTTGCCCTTTATTCACACCCCCTACCCCGCAGCACCCCGATGATCCCTTTTGGGTATTTCCGCAGCCAGACAGCAAACTGTCGCTGTCACGATTGCGGCACGCGCATTTCTGCTGTCCACTTGAGCGTGAAACAACCAAATCAAAGGTGCGGCATGACAAATTCCAAGGCAATGAACCTGTTGGTCTTTATCTCAGATGAACATCGCAAAGACGCCATGGGCTGTGTCGGCCATCCGATTGTGAAAACACCGCATCTGGATGCATTGGCCGCGCGCGGCAGTGTCTATGAGAACGCCTACACCCCCTCGCCGATGTGCGTGCCAACGCGGGCGGCAATTGCCTGTGGGGATCACGTCCACAAAACCGGGTTTTGGGATAGCGCAACGCCCTATGATGGCACGCAGCGCAGCTGGATGCGGCAATTGCGGGACGGTGGGGTTGATGTGACCTCAATCGGAAAGTTGCATTTCAAATCAGCAGAGATCGACAACGGATTTACGCAGGAAATCATGCCGATGCATGTCGTTGGCGGCGTGGGGTGGGCCGTGGGCCTGCTGCGTGAGAACCCCCCTGAATATGACGCAGCGGCGGAGCTGGCAGAGCAAGTGGGGGCGGGCAACAGCAGCTATACCGACTATGATTTGGCGATAACGCAAGCAGCCGAGGAATGGCTACACGAGAAGAAAGACGCATCAGAGCCATGGGCGGCCTTTGTGTCGTTGGTTAGCCCGCATTATCCGCTAACTGCGCCGCAAGAATATTACGACATGTATGACCCTGCACAGATGGACATGCCAATTGGTTATGAGGCGCAGGCGCGCCCTGATCATGCCGAGCTGCGCAATATTGCGGCGTTTTTCAAATATGACGCGTATTTCGATGAGCAAAAAATCCGCGAGGCCAAGGCGGCCTATTATGGGCTGACCAGTTTCATGGACCATTGTTTTGGTCGCGTTGTCGCCGCATTGGAGGAAAGCGGTCAGTTGGAGAACACCGTAATTGTGTACGTCTCTGACCATGGCGACATGATGGGGGATCTGGGTTTCTGGACCAAGCAGGTGATGTATGATGCCTCTGCCGGGGTGCCGATGATTGCGGCGGGACCGGGTGTGCCGCAAGGGCGACGTGTGAAAACCGGCACCTCGCTGCTGGATTTGGCGGCGACGGCGATTGACGTTAGCGGGTTGGAACATGATGCCATTAGCGGCGCGTTGCCGGGGCAATCGTTACGGGAGATCGCGCAGGATGAGGATGATCTGGACCGGACGATTTTCAGCGAATATCACGACGGCGGATCCACCACGGGCACGTTTATGGTGCGCTGGCAGCAGTGGAAATACGTCTATTATGTGGGCCATGCCCCGCAGTTATTCGACATGAGGGCAGACCCGACAGAGCTGAACAATCTTGCTGTGCACGGGGTGAATGACCCGAGTGTTCACGCGGCCCTGCAAGAGGGCGAAAAACGGCTGCGCGAGATTTGCGATCCCGAGGCCGTAAATGACGCCTGTTTTGCAAGCCAAAGGCGCCGGATTGAGGAATTAGGCGGCGAGGATGCCTGCCAGAATGCCTATGTTTTCAATCATACGCCGACACCGGGTGAGCAAGATGATTTACAGGAGGGGTCGGCGCTGTAGGTTACAGAAAATTACGAGGCGATTCAGAAATCGGGATTTCGAATTTGCGGGAAAATCTCAAGAATTGAACGGTGAAGGACACCCGCGAAAGCCGAGCGATCGGCGGGTCGGGGGTGGGTGATGCGGGTTTTCAGTTTGGCAATTTATCGTCGCCTCGTGTTTCTGACTCGTCAGGCAGCCACGAGGGGTGCAAAATCGCCAACCCGTGGGCCGGGCCGCCGATCGCCCGGCGCCTGCGGCTTGTTCCGGGCTTGGGTGCTGCGCCAAGGCCTGGTTTGAGCCCGTTTCAATCGAAAAGAGAATACCACCATGGCGAAACTAATCTTTGCGAAAGAACGGGACAATGAACACCAAACACGCCACTAGAAAAAAAATGCTACCCGCCATTGCCCAGAAGTTCCCAATACTCGCAACAATAAATGAAGATGCTGAAAGAATGAACAAAATCCATCCGAGAAAGTCAATTTGCCGATTGCTGACTTTCCGGCGTCCATTAGCATTTCTATGAAAACCTAAACTCATTTCAACGCTTCCCACTAGTTTGACTGATCGTAGAGTGGCACCAATCATGAGGGACGGCAACATTGTCGGCAATGCGGTCGTTCTTATAGGTTTAGGATTGTCTCACCTATAGCTGTTTGACCGCATTTTTTGAAGCTGCGTCCGATTTGGGGCGAAACGAAGCGCGCCTTACGCCTCTAGGGCGCGGCGCAGCATTTCTAGGTCTTCGGCGATTTGGCCATCGGAGACGCGCAGTTCCTCTATGCGTTTGACCCCGTGCATGACGGTGGTGTGGTCGCGTCCACCAAAGCGGCGGCCGATTTCTGGCAGCGAGCGGCTGGTGAGTTGTTTGCACAGGTACATCGCGACCTGACGGGGGCGAGCAAAGTTGCGCACGCGCTTGGGGCCGATCATCTCAGAGAGGCGGATGTTGTAATGCTCTGCTACGCGGCGCTGAATTTCCTCAACCGATACTTTACGCTCTGAGGCGCGCAGCACGTCGGACAGGCAATCTTGGGTGAGGTCCATGGTGATTTCGCGACCCACAAGCGAAGCGAAGGCGAAGAGGCGGGTTAGGGCACCTTCGAGGACGCGGACGTTGGTGGAAATGCGGTGCGCGAGGAATTCAAGCACGCCATCCGCCAAGGCAAGGCCAGGATATTGCAGGCGGTATTGTTCGACCTTGGATTGCAGAATGCCAAGGCGCAATTCGTAATCGGTGGGATGCAGATCAACCACCAAACCGCATTGCAGGCGCGAACGGATGCGGTCCTCTAGGTCTTTGATTTCGCCGGGGGCGCGGTCGGCGGAGATTATGATTTGTTTGTTCTGATCCACCAGCGCGTTGAAGGTGTGGAAGAACTCCTCTTGGGTGGAATCCTTGCCAGCGATGAATTGCACGTCATCCACCATGAGGACATCAACGGAGCGGAACAGCTCTTTGAAATCCATCATTTTGCGATCACGAAGCGCCTGCACGAAGCGGTACATGAATTGCTCGGCTGAGAGGTAAAGCACGTTGAGATCGGGGCGGCGCGATTGCAGCTCCCATGCGATGGCGTGCATGAGGTGGGTTTTACCCAGACCAACGCCGCCATAGAGAAACAGGGGATTGAAGGTGACTGGGCCACCCTCAGCAACGCGGTGGGCAGCGGCATTCGCCAGTTCGTTCGGCTTGCCAACGACAAAGCTGTCAAAGGTAAAGCGGGCATCAAGCGGGGCACCTGTCAGGGCCTCTTTCACCTTGGCCTTGGCGGCGGGGCGGGGTGCGGCAGTAGATTTTGGGGCATGAGCCGAGGCAGGCATCGCGGCGGCGGGCTGTTGGCTGGCAACCTGAAACTGTGTGCGGGCCACGGAAACACCGGCGCTAGTCATCTGATGCAAGATCAAATCACCAAAGTTCTGAGACACGTAATTGCCAACAAAGTTGGTTGGGACATGAAAGGTAACGATTCCATCGGTAAGCTCTGCAAACTGAAGTGGTTCGATCCAAGTCGTGTAATTATTTTGCCCAACAGTTTTCAATAAGTCCTGTTGCAGCGCGCCCCATTGTTCTTGTGTCATGCGTCCCCGATTCCGCGTTTTGCCATTTGACCCGAAGGTCCGTCCGTCCACTGTCCCCCGATCCACACCCACTACTGCAGGTAGCGTATTTGCCAGCGCATCAAGTGCCCCGGTTCAAATTCACCTTGGATCGCGCCAGCAGGCACAAAACATCCGCTCCGGTGGGACAATATCCCAACGGCTGATACGTTCTGCGCACGACGGTGCGAATTGAAAAAACAATGCCAAGCCCAGAGGCCCGGAAGCAATGCGTCAAAAACTTGTGACCAAGTTCAGCCATCAGCTTCGTCAGATCCAATCCCTAGGATTACATCTGAGTGGCGTCTGTCCTTCCCCCCAAAGCGATGTGAATCGCTCGGACAAGTTAGCAAGTTCGTGAGCATCGCTTCAACTTATCTTCGTCCTTGACTCGGAGATTCCTGAAAAAGAATCTCCGAGGCGATTCCGAGACGATAAAACTAAGGCGAAACGAGAAAAGGCGCCGCTGCTGCGACGCCTTTTTATTCAATGACTTGACCGGTATTCCAGTAGGAAAATTAGGCCAGTGCTTTTACACGAGCAGTCAGACGCGACATTTTGCGCGCTGCTGTGTTCTTGTGGAAAACGCCTTTGGTAACACCGCGCATCAGCTCTGGCTGTGCGGCGAGCAACGCGGCGGTTGCCACTGCTTTATCACCAGATTCGATTGCTTCTTCTACGTTACGCAGGAATGTACGGATCCGCGAACGGCGTGCTTTGTTTACAGCGAAACGGGCTTCGTTTTGACGGGCGCGTTTTTTCG
Organism: uncultured Cognatishimia sp.; assembly: GCA_964021645.1. Lineage (GTDB taxonomy): Bacteria > Pseudomonadota > Alphaproteobacteria > Rhodobacterales > Rhodobacteraceae > CANLDA01. The sequence goes on from CAXIAD010000072.1 coordinate 5,253, forward strand.
CTTGAGTCGTATTTGCCATGAATCTCAGACCTTTATTAGTGTTCGGTTCAGTTTATCTAAGCGTAATACCGTCCGAACGGTCCCTCGATGTTTCGAGGTGATTCTTGCCAGAGCGGGCATCACGCGCATGTATGACGGCGGGCTATAGCCGATATTATCACCAATGAAAATAGGAAAGTGGGCCTAGTATCAGATGGGCAATTTGGTCACAGTTGATGTGTCAAAAATCGAAGCAAATTGTTTCGATTTCGCGACCAATGCGCAGAAGAGGCGAATCGAGGCCGCCGCTTCTGCATATTTTTGGACGATCATTTATCGCGAAATTGGGCTTCGCGTTTTTCAAGAAAGGCGTTCATGCCCTCTTTTTGATCTTCGGTGGCAAAGAGGGAGTGGAACAAGCGCCGCTCAAACAACAGCCCCTCGGCCAAGGTGGATTCATAGCTGCGGTTCACGGCCTCTTTGGCGGCGCGCGCAGTGACCATTGATTTCTCGGCCACTTTAAGGGCGACATTCATCGCCTCTTCCATCAGCTTTTTGACGGGCACAACACGGGACACAAGGCCCGAGCGCTCTGCCTCTTCGGCATCCATAAAGCGGCCAGTCAGGTTCATATCCATAGATTTGGATTTACCCACAAAGCGCGTCAAACGCTGGCTGCCCCCCATCCCGGCGATAACGCCAAGGTTGATTTCAGGCTGGCCAAACTTGGCCGTATCAGACGCGATGATGAAATCGCAGGCCATCGCCAATTCACACCCGCCGCCCAGCGCATAGCCAGACACGGCAGCGATCACAGGTTTGCGGATTTTGGCAATACGGTCGCCAGTGTCAGCGAAAAGGTTGATATTGTTAACCTCAACGAAACTCATCCCTGACATCTCTTTGATGTCCGCGCCCGCGGCAAATGCCTTTTCGGAGCCAGTGAGAAGAATGCAGCGCACTTTTTCATTCGCGTCGGCAGCTTCCAATGCCTCCATCAGCTCTACCAAGAGTTGCTGGTTCAGCGCATTTAGCGCATCCGGGCGGTTCAGGGTAATCAGAGCTACGTGGTTTTCAACATCGACGATGATCGTCTCAAAAGCCATGTTTTTGCTTCCAGCTGTTTCAGTCAGACCGATTCCTTACCATTTAGGTAGCGCGGATCAAGCTATCTTTGGCATTGCGGACAAAAGAAGGATGAGCGTCCGGACTGGGTGATTCGGGTAATTACGCTACGGCATTCGGGGGTGCGGCAGGGGTCAGATTCACGCCCATAGACATCAAAGGAATGTTGAAAATATCCAAGCTCTCCATCAGCTTGGCGGAAATCCTTGAGGGATGAACCGCCCGCTTTGATCGCGTCTGACAGCACCTCGCGGATGATGGGAACAAGGCTGCGAATCCGGGGTTCAGAAATTTCACCTGCACGGCGTTCTGGCGAGATTTTTGCGCGGTAAAGCGCCTCACAAACATAAATATTGCCGAGTCCCGCGACGATGCGTTGATCCAAAAGCACCGATTTGATCGGGGATTTCTTGTTTTTGAGCTGATCAACGAAGTAGTCCTCGTTGAAACCATTGCCCAAAGGCTCTGGTCCGATTTTGGCCAAGAGGGGATGATCGCTGGCGGTGGCGGTATCCAGCAGATCCATCGCGCCAAAGCGGCGCGGATCGTTAAAGGTGACGCGCGCGCCGTTGTTCATATGCAGGACGACGTGGTCGTGTTTTTCCGGCGCCGGGTGATTGTGGGCGAATTGGCCCAACGGATCACCAGACACCAACATGCGGCCTGACATGCCTAGATGGATCAACAAGGTTTCGCCCGTGGAGAGATCGGCGAGGATATATTTGGAGCGTCGGCGCAGGGTGGAAACGGTGGCACCTGTGAGACGTGCGGCCATGTTCTCGGGGAAAGGCCACCGCAGATCGGGGCGATTGATATCGGCCCGGGCGATCACCGCCCCCTCCATCGCGGGTTGCAGGCCGCGGCGAACTGTCTCTACCTCTGGTAATTCGGGCATGGTGTGCTTTCTTACGGATTAAGGCAAAATGCAAAACGCCTTGGGCGCATTGTGCGCCAGATCGGTGCCCTATAAGAAGGGCGTGAACAAAGAACGGCAAGAGCCATGACACAAAACATTGAGAAAACCACCCATTTCGGATTTGAAACCGTACCGGAGGCCGAAAAGGCCGGCCGTGTGCAGGGCGTCTTCGGATCGGTCGCGTCAAAATATGACGTGATGAATGACGTGATGAGCATGGGCATTCACCGCATCTGGAAAGACGCGATGATGGATTGGCTGGCGCCGCGACCGGGGCAGCGGCTGTTGGATGTGGCGGGCGGCACTGGCGATATCTCGTTTCGGTTCCTAAAGCGCGCGGGCAGCGGGCATGCCACGGTTTTTGATCTGACAGAGCCAATGCTGGTTGAGGGACGCAAGCGTGCCGAGGCCGAGGATATGGCGAACAGTCTGGATTGGATCGCGGGGGACGCGATGGCGCTGCCTTTTGCCGATAACAGCTTTGATGTGTACACGATCAGTTTCGGCATTCGGAATGTGACCCGGCCCCAAGAGGCGCTGAACGAGGCGTATCGCGTGCTAAAACCCGGCGGGCGGTTGATGGTATTGGAATTCAGCCAACTGCCAAATCCGGCGATGCAATGGGCCTATGATCGGTATTCATTCAATGTGATCCCAGAAATGGGCAAGCTGATCGCGGATGATCGCGATAGTTACCAGTATCTGGTGGAATCGATCCGCAAGTTCCCGGATCAGGAGACGTTTTTGCAGATGGTCAAGGATGCCGGTTTTGGCAATGCCAAGTATCGCAACCTGACCCTGGGTGTTGCCGCGCTGCATTCTGGTTGGAAGCTGTAGATGCGGGGCCCACATAATATTTGGCGGCTGATCCGTACCGGTGCCACGTTGGAACGTACGGGTGCGATGAATGTTGTGCTGGAGGCGTTTGATGCGCCGCCGTTGCTGCGGGTATTTGCGCGTGGGCTTGCCTTTCCGTTTCGGTGGTTGGGTATCAAGGGCGATCCGAATATGCCGCCCGCCACACGCGCGCTAACGGCATTGGGACCGGCCTATATCAAATTTGGGCAGGTTTTATCGACGCGGCCCGATGTTGTGGGCGACGAAATGGCCCTGCAATTGCGGGTGTTACAGGACAAGCTGCCGCCGTTTGATCTGGCGACGGCGCGCGCCAGTGTTGAGCTAGAGCTGGGCATCCCTGTGGATGAGGCGTTTTCCGAGTTTTCAGAGCCTGTTGCAGCCGCATCCATCGCACAGGTGCATAAGGCGCGGTTGCGCAGCACGGGCGAAGAAGTCGCGGTAAAGGTGCTGCGTCCGGGGATTGAGAAAGCGTTTCGCAAGGATGTGGATGCGTTCTATTTCGCGGCAAGCGTGATTGAATTTTTGTCGCCATCCGCGCGGCGGCTACGCCCAAGCGAAGTGATCAAGCATTTTGATGGCGTGGTGTCGGGCGAGCTGGATTTGCGGCTTGAGGCAGCGTCAGCCAGTGAATTCGCCGATAATACCCAACGAGATGAAGGATTTCAGGTTCCCCTAGTCAAATGGGATTTATCTGGGCGTCGGGTAATGACATTGGGCTGGGCCGAGGGGTCTGCGCTGGGCGACAATGACGCGCTGGATGCGGCCGGGCATGATCGCCATGCGCTGGGCAGTCGGGTGCTAAGCCTGTTTTTGAACCATGCATTGCGCGACGGGTATTTTCACGCCGATATGCATCAGGGCAACCTGAAGGTCGCGGCAAACGGCAATATCATCGCCTATGATTTCGGCATCATGGGGCACATCGATGAATATACCCGTCGGGTCTATGCCGAGATTTTGTTTGGATTTACGCAGCGCGATTACCAGCGTGTGGCTGCGGTGCATTTTGAGGCCGGTTACGTCAACGCCGATCAGGATGTGGATGAATTTGCGCGCGCGTTGCGAGCTGTGGGAGAACCGATTTTTGGCATGGACGCGACCCATATTTCGATGGGGCGTTTGCTGAGTTATCTGTTTGAGGTGACGGAACGGTTTGGCATGGAAACCCGTACCGAGCTGATCCTGTTGCAGCGCACCATGGTTGTTGTTGAGGGAGTCGCGAGATCGCTGGATCCGTCGATCAACATTTGGGATGTCGCGGGCCCCGTGGTGGAAGATTACATCAAAAAGAGCCTTGGCCCTGCGGCATTGGGGCGTGATTTGATGAAAACCATGCGGGTGATGTCACGTTTCGGGCCTCGTTTGCCGGGGCTGGTGGAGGCCGCCCTAATCCGCCAAGCAACGCCGGAAGTTAAAGAGACGCAGCGGGTTTGGCCATGGGTATTGGCCAGCAGTGTTATCGGTGTGATCACGGGTGGCGGGGCAGTTATTGCGCTGTTTTGGCTGGTTTAGAGACTGAATTTATCTGCAGAATATGGTGAGTGGTACTGCTGTCGGAGCCTCCGGCGGGGATATTTTTGCTCAGAAGAAGCGAGCGGGAATTTTGAGCCAAAGAGGATGTTTAGACAAAGAAAAACCCCGGTGGTGTGCCGGGGTTTTCGCGTTTGCAGCTATGCGTGAGTTGATCAGCTAATCAGACCTGCGTGGCGCATGCCAGCGTCGATTTGAGCTTTGGTGCTATCCAGAAGGCCGGTCAGCGGAGAGCGGACTTCTTCGGAGCAGAGGCCCAGTTTGGACATTGCGTATTTTGCACCGACGAGGCCGGGTTCGACAAAGATCGAATCGTGCAGAGGCATCAGGCGATCCTGATATTGAAGCGCCGTTGCGTAGTCACCCGCGAGAGTGGCGGCCTGAAACTCTGCGCAAAGGCGCGGTGCCACATTGGCTGTGACCGAGATCGCGCCGACACCACCATGGGCATTAAAGCCCAGCGCGGTCGCATCTTCGCCTGACATCTGACAGAAATCAGCGCCACAAGTGGCACGTTGCTGTGACACGCGCACAAGATCGCCTGTTGCGTCCTTGACGCCCATAATACGCGGCAGTTTTGCCAGTGTGCCCATGGTTTCGGGGGTCATATCAATGATCGAGCGGCCCGGAATATTGTAAATCATGATCGGCAGGGTGCAGCAGTCGTGCAAGGCTGTGAAATGCGCAATCAAGCCGCGCTGTGTGGGTTTATTGTAGTAGGGCGTCACGACAAGCCCGGCATCAGCACCGGCCTTTTCCGCGAATTGGATCAGGCGAATCGCCTCGAGCGTGTTGTTGGAACCGGCGCCAGCAATCACAGGGACACGACCCGCAGCGGCGCGCACGACTTCCTCGATCACCAGCTCATGCTCTTCGTGGGTGAGGGTTGGGCTTTCGCCCGTGGTACCAACGGGGACGAAACCGTTTGATCCCTCGCCTATATGCCACTCTATCAGTTTCTTGAGCGTTTCTAAATCCAGCTCGCCGTTCGTAAACGGCGTGACGAGTGCAGGGAATGACCCTTTAAACATGACACGCTCCTTTTCTTGCGTAGCTGGGCGAAACGCCCGAGAATGGTATAATCGCATGGCCCTTGGCGGGAAGTTGCCACTCTGCCAAGATTGTGATTGGAGAGACGGCGTACCAGCAATTATGGTTGGGTTCTATCCTTTGTCACATAGGAAATTGCAAGACATGTTGCACATTATCCGGGGTTTTATCGTCGCGTTGTTGCTGTGTGGGCCGGGTTTGGGTCACGCGAATTCTGCATTAAGCGAGGCAATGGGGGCGATACGAGCGCAAAACTGGACCGAGGCCACAAGGGCTGTGCGCCGGGCTGGAGCGGTGGAACGTGATATTGTTGCGTGGCACCGGTTGCGCGCCGGACAGGGTAACGTGGCTGAGGCGTTGGATTTTTTAGGGCGGCGGGCGGATTGGCCCGGGTTGGGTTTACTGCGCAAACGCACCGAAAAGCGGCTGGAAGGGGCGTCGCGACGTCAGGTCTTGGCGTTGTTTGACGGGCATGAACCGCAAACATCTGGCGGTGCGCTGGCCTATGCGTCGGCATTGCGGTCGGCGGGGCGCAAGGATGCCGCGGAGGATGTCATCAAGGCTGCGTGGATGCGACTATCTGTGGGATCAAGCGATCATGCGCAATTTAGCACGCGCTATGGCGATCTGTTGAAGGGGCAACATGTGGCCCGGATGGATGTGATGCTGTGGCGTGGGTGGGATGAAAACGCGACCCGGATGTTGCCGTTGATGCCTGATGGGTGGCGTGCATTGGCGCGGGCGCGGATGGGTCTGCGGCAAAATGCCAAGGGTGTCGATACGCTGATTGAGGCGGTGCCTGCCGGGCTGCAAAATGATCCCGGATTGGCCTATGAGCGGTTTTTGTGGCGCGCTCGTAAGGGGCGCGATGAGGCTGCGATTGAATTGTTGTTGGCGCGGACGCGGACAAAAACGCTGGGCCAGCCAGAGCAATGGGCAGGGCGGCGCCGGGCATTGGCGCGTAGCAGCATGCGTGCTGGGCAATACAAGACCGCCTATGTAGTGGCGGCCGACCATGGGCTGAGCGCGGGGTCTGCATATGCCGATCTGGAGTGGTTGTCAGGCTATGTCGCGCTGCGTTTTCTGAACAAGCCGAAACGTGCATTGACCCATTTCCAACGCTTTGACGCCGCGGTGCAATCACCGATTTCGCGCGGGCGGGCCGGATATTGGTTGGGCCGCACGCATGAGGCGCTCGGCAACGGGGCGGCGGCCAAGCAGGCCTATGCCGCAGGGGGTGCACATCAAACCAGTTTTTACGGATTGCTGGCCGCCGAAAAGGCCGGAATGGCCGTTGACCCAGCGTTGCGTGGCAAGGAGCGTTTTGCTGATTGGAAGCGGGCGGATTACACCAAATCGTCGGTGCATAAAGCGGCTCTAATCCTGCTGAAGTCAGGCGAATTATCTCTGGCGGAGCGGTTCTGGGTTCATCTGGCGGAAACGCAAACCAGAGATGGTTTGGGGCAAATGGGCCAGATGGCTGTTGATCTAAAGGAGCCGCATATCGCCGTGATGTTGGGCAAGCAGATGGTGAAGCGCGGAATCACCCTGCCCGGCCCCTATTATGCGTTGCATCCGTTGGCCAAACGCCGCCTGCCCGTGCCTGCGGAAATGGCGCTGGCGATTGCGAGACGTGAGAGCGAGTTTGACCCGTCAGTGATCAGCCATGCAGGGGCGCGCGGATTGATGCAATTGATGCCTGGCACGGCGAAACAAGTGTCGGCAGAGCTGGGCGTTGGGTATTCCAAATCGGGGTTAATCAGTGATCCGAACTATAACACAACGCTGGGATCGGCCTATTTGGCGGGCTTGGTTGATCAATTTGATGGCAACGTCATACTGGTGGCGGCTGGATATAACGCTGGGCCCCATAGGTCGGTACGCTGGATGAAGGAGCGGGGTGACCCACGGCTAAGGTCAATTGATATGATCGACTGGATCGAACATATTCCGTTTAACGAGACCCGCAATTATGTGATGCGTGTGGCAGAAAGCCTGCCAGTCTATCGCGCGCGGTTGGGTCAGGTCGCCTTGCCCGTTCCGTTCAGCCAAGAGGTGGGCGGGGGAACCTTGAAGCGGAGCAGGTGACGGCATGGCGCAGACCAACAGACGCGGATTTCTCAAGCAAACTGCGGGTATGGCAGCGGTGGTGGGATTGTCTCAATCGGTGGGCGCACAATCAATTGAGGCCCAATCAATCAAGTCAGGCAGCATGCAACATATCGTTCCACCAGAAGAGGCACGGCATCAACGTACATTCATGATGTGGCCCAACAGTCGTAAGGTGCATCCTGATCCGGTGTTTTTGCGCATGACGCAGCAAACTATTGCAGACATCGCCAATACCATTGCCGAGTTTGAGCCTGTCACCCTATTGGCCGCTGCCGCACATCATAAACGCATCCGCAAAATGGTATCAACGCGCGTAGAGTTATGGGACATCCCAACAGAGGATTTGTGGTGTCGGGATGCGGGGCCGTTGTTTACGCGCGCGGCAGGCGGGTCGCTGGCAGTGAGCCATATTCAGTTTAACGGGTGGGGCAAAAAACAGGTTCATCGCCATGATGGGCAGGTTGCCGAACGCGTCGCTGCACGGCTGGGCCTGCCGATAATTGACAGCGGGTTGTCAGGGGAACCTGGCGGGGTGGAACATGATGGTCACGGTCTGTTGGCGGCGCACGAAAGCTCTTGGGTGAATGAAAACCGCAATCCGGGCCAAAGCCGCGATGAGATTGAGACGCGATTGCTGGCGGCCTATGGGGCAGAGCGGATGATCTGGTCAGACGGCGTATGGGGGGAGGATATCACCGATTACCACATTGATAGTCTCGCGCGGTTCACCGGGCCGGGGCGCGTTTTGATCAACCTTCCTGCCGCCACAGATCCGCGTGATCCGTTCCATATGGCTGCATTGGATACACATGATGCGTTGGTGGCGGCGAGGCTACAGGTGGATGTGATTGATGAGCCGGTAAAGCGCCGGGTGAAAAGCGTGGATTTCGTCGCCTCTTATGCGAATTATTATGTGTGTAATGGGGGTGTTATCGCCGCGCAATTCGGGGATGCCAAACGTGACGCTCAAGCGGTGGAGGCATTGCGGCGGCATTACCCCGGACGTGAGATTGTTACGTTGAATGTGGATACGTTGGGGGAGTTGGGCGGCGGTATTCACTGCGCAACACAACAGATGCCTGTCGCATAAAATATCCTACGCAATGTGCGGGTAAATGTGAGACTAGAGCGCCTCGCCTTGAATTTGAATCACCAACACCCTGCCGCGCCTCCGGCGCTATCGGGACATTGGTTTTTCATATGCTTCAAGTT
>CAXIAD010000073.1:0-13733 GCA_964021645.1 uncultured Cognatishimia sp.
ACGTGATGTTTGCTGGCGGCGGCGAAGAGCTTGACTGGACCCTGTCCTGCCTGTTTGACGCCATGGGCGCCATGTCCTCCAAGAAAAACGACGACCCAACCAAGGCCTCCCGCGCCTTTGATCAGGATCGTGACGGCTTTGTGATCTCAGGCGGCGGCGGCATTGTTGTCCTCGAAGATCTGGATCACGCATTGGCGCGCGGCGCAAAAATCTATGCCGAGGTAACGGGTTACGCTGCCACCTCAGATGGCCACGATATGGTTGCCCCTTCCGGTGAGGGCGGCGAACGCGCCATGCGCCTCGCGCTTGAAACCCTGCCCGCAGACCGCAGCATCAGCTATATCAACGCCCACGGCACCTCCACGCCCGTTGGTGATATCGGCGAGGTTGCCGCCGTGCGCCGCGTCTTTGGCGAAGGCTCCGTGCCCCCGATCTCCTCCACCAAATCCATGACCGGCCACGCCCAAGGGGCCGCCGGCGCACTTGAGGCGATTTTCTGCCTCCTGATGCTGGACAATGATTTCATAACCCCCTCGATCAACGTCGAAACCTTGGCCGAGGGCATTAACCCCGGCGAAGTTGCGACCGCTTATGTCGAGAATGCAGGCCTTGATACCGTGATGACCAATAGCTTTGGTTTTGGCGGCACCAATGGCTCTATGCTGCTTTCAAAATTCAAAGGATAACTGATGTCTGATTTGATGAAGGGCAAACGCGGCCTGATTATGGGCGTCGCAAACGAGCGCTCGATTGCTTGGGGTATCGCCAAGGCGATGCACGGCGCAGGCGCCGAACTTGCCTTCACCTATCAGGGCGATGCCTTTGGTAAACGTCTCGCACCCCTTGCCGCAAGCCTTGGCAGCGATTTCATGGTTGATGTGGATGTCACCAATGACGAATCGCTCGACGGTGCCTTTTCACAGCTTCAGGATCGTTGGGGCACGCTGGATTTCGTCGTGCACGCCATCGCCTACTCTGACAAAAATGAGCTGACCGGACGGTTCCTTGATACTTCGCGCGCGAATTTCAAAAACTCGCTCGATATCTCGGCCTATAGCTTCATCGAGGTTGCCCGCCGCGCCCATCCTTTGATGAAAGACAACGGTGGCACCCTTTTGACCCTCACCTACCAAGGGTCCAATCGCGTCACCCCGTTTTACAACGTCATGGGTGTCGCCAAAGCAGCGCTTGAGGCGACCACGCGTTACCTTGCCAATGATCTTGGCCCCGATGGTATTCGTGTGAATGCAATCTCGCCCGGCCCGATGAAAACCCTCGCCGGGGCGGCCATTGGTGGTGCACGTAAAACCTTCCGCCAAACAGAGGCCAACGCGCCCCTGCGCTCCAACGCCACACTCGAGGCCGTGGGCGGTACCGCCGTCTACCTCGCATCAGAGGCTGGTGCCTATACAACGGGTGAAATTATCCGCGTTGATGGCGGCTACCACGTGCTTGGCATGCCGCAGTCAGAAAACCTCTGATCCCAAAATTCTAATTGAAAATTTAGGCCCAAAGATGCGTGCATCTTCGGGCCTTTTTTGTGTCTTGTGACGGGTCTCACACGGGCGGAGGGTAAAACCACCAAAATCCCGCAAAGTTTTGTACAAAACTGGGGGGTGTTTTGTACGTTTTGTACAAAACTTCCGCCCCAATAGGTCGTAATTTAGCTGATCGAAACCAGCTCCAAAGCAAAGGTCAAATCCTTGCCCGCAAGCGCGTGATTAGCGTCCAGCGTTACGCTTTCCTCTGTGATTTTCACCACAGTTACGGGCATTACATGGCCGTCTGGCGCCTGCATTTGCAGTTGCAATCCAACTTCCAGCGGGATCTCCGCAGGGATTTGTTCGCGTGGAACATCCTGCATCATCTCGGGGTTGATCACCCCATATGCATCCACGCAGGGGATGTTAACAGTCTTCTTTTCGCCCACAGCCATGCCGGTCACACCGTCATCAAACCCTTTGATCACCATTCCAGATCCTAGAGTGAATTCAAGGGGTTCACGCCCTTCAGAGCTATCAAAAACGCTCTCATCACTCAGGGTTCCGGTGTAGTGAATGCGCACGGAATCGCCCGTTTTCGCAACCGCAGTGTCGGTCGGGTTTGTCTCTGTCATCTGCTGTCCATTTCGTTGTAAGTCGGGAACAAACACCTTGCCTGCCCTATTTGAAAGCGCAGAACTTACAGCCCCATTCTTAGATTGGCAAACATCATCCCCGCCATAGTCAAAGCGTGAATTGACAATGCCGCCACAACACGCAGTCTGTACCGCAACGGAGGACATAATGACCATTACCACCTGCATCTTTGACGCCTACGGCACCCTCTTCGACGTAGCCGCCGCCGCCCGCCAAGCCGCCACTGAACCAGGGCGAGAGGTCTTTGCGCGTCATTGGCCCCAAGTATCTGAAATGTGGAGACAAAAACAGCTTCAATATACGTGGTTAAGGGCCGTAACTGGCGCGCATACCGACTTTTGGGAGGTCACTCAGAACGGTTTGGACTGGGCGCTAGAGGCCAATGGCCTGCAAGATGACGCCCCCCTGCGCGAGCGTCTTTTGCAACTATACTGGGAGCTTGCCGCCTTTCCCGAGGTTCCCGCCATGCTGCACGCCCTAAAACGCGCTGGATTGAACACAGCGATTCTCTCCAATGGATCACCTGCCATGCTCCAAGGCGCCGTCGAGAGCGCCGCAATTGCCGATGTTTTGGACGACACCCTAAGTGTTGAGTCGGTCGGCATTTTCAAACCCGCAGGCGTGGTTTACGATCTTGTGACCCAGCGCTTTAATTGTGAAAAATCCGAGGTTTTGTTTGTATCTTCAAATGGTTGGGATGCAGCAGCAGCAGCTGGTCACGGCTTTGAAACCGCATGGGTGAACCGCGCAAATGATCCCGTTGATCGCCTGCCATGGGTGCCGGATCACATTCTGACAGACCTTTCTTCAATCCCTTCTTTGGTGGTGCGCTAATGGCTAATTTTCAAACATCCGACGGTCTAACGCTGTACTTCACCGACGAGGGTGCAGGCATTCCTATCCTTTGTCTCAGCGGTCTGACCCGCCACAGTGGCGATTTCAGTTACATCACCGACAAGCTCCCCGGCACACGCCTGATCAAGCTCGACTACCGTGGTCGTGGCCGCTCCGACTGGGCCGAGGATTACACCACCTACAACATTCTCCACGAGGCGCGGGATGCCGTGGAATTGCTGGATCATCTCGGACTAGCTAAGGCAGCGGTGCTGGGCACATCGCGCGGTGGTCTGATCGCTATGGCCCTTGCAGCGACGACACCAGATCGCCTGCAAGGTGTTGTTTTTAATGATATTGGCCCGGAAATTGACCCGCAAGGCCTTGATGCCATCATGGGGTTTTTGGGGCGAAATCCATCGTGGAAAACCTACGCCGAGGCCACCGCCGCACGCGCCACGGTGATGAAAGGATTTGCCAATGTCCCGCATGCACGCTGGCGTCAAGAGGTTGAAAAACTCTACCATCAAACCCCGCAAGGCCTGATAATCAACTATGATCCGCGGCTCCGTGATGCGGTGATCGAAGCGGGCGCGCAGCCCGTGCCCGACCTCTGGCCATTCTACGCCGCCCTAAAAGACCTGCCAGTTGCCGTGATCCGTGGGGCCAATTCCGATCTGCTCTCTGCGGAAACCTTGGAAGAAATGGGGCGCGTCATCCCGGATGCCATTCTCGCCACGGTCCCTGATCGCGGGCATATACCGTTCTTGGACGAACCCGAAGCCCTAGACGCACTAACAAAATGGATCGAACAGCTAAAATGAACATAGACATGATCCGCGCAGCAGCCCTGCGCCTAAAGGGCCACGCCAGATACACGCCGTTATTGTCCTCGCCATTTCTGGATGACATCGCCGGGCGGCGCCTTTTCGTCAAAGCCGAGTGCCTGCAACACACAGGATCGTTCAAATTTCGGGGCGGGTGGTCGGCGGTTTCCGCATTGGATGAACCCACCCGCAAACGCGGTGTTATTGCATTTTCCTCGGGCAACCACGCGCAGGGTGTGGCCATGGCCGCGGCCGCCCACGGTGCCCCTGCCGTGATCATCATGCCCCAAGATGCGCCCAAAATGAAAATCGACAACACCCGTGCCTTAGGGGCCGAGGTGGTTCTCTATGATCGCGCTGGCGGCGAAAGCCGAGAGGCCATTGGTCAGGCCCATTCAGAAAAACGTGGCCTAACATTGATACGCCCCTATGACGAACCCCTCGTTATCGCTGGCCAAGGCACCACAGGGTTGGAAATTGCCACGCAAGCCGCAGAACAAAACATTGAAAAGGCTGATGTTTTAGTGTGTTGCGGTGGTGGCGGATTGACCTCCGGGATCGCCCTCGCACTAGAGGCTGAGGCACCCAATATGCGCGCACGCCCGTGCGAGCCTGCGGGTTTCGATGACACAACCCGCTCCCTCAACACCGGTGAACACCAAGAAAACCTGCAAAATTCTGGCAGTATTTGTGATGCAATCGTGACGCCAACACCCGGCCAAATCACCTTTCCGATCATGAAACGCTTGTGTGGTCCCGGTCTTGTTGTATCTGATGACGAGGCATTGCACGCGATGGCGCTGGCATTCTCGCGGCTCAAAATTGTGGTGGAGCCCGGTGGCGCGGTTGCTTTGGCGGCAGCACTGTTTCGCCCCCAGGAAATCCAAGGTGATGCCGTCATTGCCGTCTGCACAGGCGGTAACGTGGACGCAGAAATGTTTCAGACCGCGCTGCGGCGGTTCGCATAGATAGGATAGCCCATGACGCGCTTCACGATTGCTTCTTTCAATGTCAAAAACCTGATCGGTGCGAACAAAGAATACTATAGTTTTCAGTCCTACACCCCCGAAGAACACGCATGGAAAACCGATTGGATGGCAGAACAACTGCTGACAATGGATGCGGATATCATCGGGTTTCAAGAGATCTTTGAGGAAGACGCCCTGCGCGATGTCATCACAGAATGTGATCAACGCGGTGAGGCGATGAATGACGCGGTCGTTCCCGGCCCCGATAAACGCTATCACCGCCGGGCGATTTTCCGCAAACTTGGCTTCACGCCCTATACAGACGCCGCCTTGGCCTTTGCCCCCAACAGCAACGACACGGGTCTGCCCGGCAAACGACGCCCCGGTGTGGCGATCCTGTCCCGCTTTGGCTTTGCCGAGCCCCCTGAAATCATTCAAGAACTTCCAGAACCGCTCAATATCCCGCTTCAGGAACTCGGCGGAGGCGATGGCGGCCATTATACCGTTAGCCGCCTGTCCCGACCCATTCTCAAGGTGCGGGTGCCCGTTGGCGATCAGGTAATCACACTGTTCAACTGCCACCTAAAATCCAAGCTGGGGGAACATATCACCCCTGAAAATGCAGAATTCGCCCCTGAATCTGATCTAACCACCTATGATCCAGTGGGCCGTGCCCTTGGCGCACTTCGCGCTGGTTTACGCCGGATGGCCGAGGCATGGGTGCTGCGCCGTGAAATCGTGCGAGAGCTGGACAAGGGCCGCCCCGTTATGGTGATGGGCGATTTCAACGATGGCGAACACGCTGTCAGCTCTGAGATCATCTCGGGGGAAACGCCGTTCAAAAATTACTCTTGGATGTTACGCCATGACGCCAAGACTTCTCGGGATCGCTACAGCAAAGAACAAAACATTCAAATTCGCGATGCGATCGAAAAGGTGCAGCTGATTTCAGCAGAAAAACTGTTTGTTCGCAAAAGCCTGCGCGACATGGTCTATACTAGCGCCTTTGGTGGTGTCTACGAAAGCATCGACCAGATTTTCATGTCCCGGCATTTTCATCCCGACAATCCTGACCGCCTTGGCGACATGGAGTACTTCAGCGTTCTGAATGACCACCTAACCGATGGCAGCCACCCAGAGGCCCCCTATAACAAGCTCGCCTCGGACCACGGGCAGATCATGGCCCACATGCGCCTAGGGGACGATGAATGACCAAGGTTGAGCTTGGCGATGTCTCGCTAAACTACACCGAAGACGGCGACCCAAACGGCCAACCTGTCGTCTTTGCCCATGCCTTGGGCACGTCTCTTGCGCTTTGGGATGAGGTGGTGTCGCGCTTGCCCAAAAACCTGCGTTTGATCCGCTATGACATACGCGGGCATGGCCATTCTGATTGCCCTGCCCCTCCCTATTCGATGGGGGCCTTGATCCGCGATGCCGAACGTCTGTTGGATTTCCTCAAGGTGCGCGACTGCGTATTCGTCGGCATTTCAATCGGGTGCATGATCGCGCAGGGCCTTGCCATCAAGCGGCTTGATCAGATCCGCGCTTTGGTACTTGTGAACACCGCCGCCAAAATCGGCCACGCGCCGCATTGGGATGCCCTGATTGACCGCGTTCAGCAGAACGGCATCTCCGATCTATGCGAAACCACCATGCAGGGTTGGTTTACCAAGGATTGGCTGACCTCAAATCGCGTAACCCCATGGCGGGAGCAATTTGAGACAACCCCGCAAGACGCCATTTTAGGTGCGCTACATGCGGTTAAGGGCACCGATTTTTACACCCCAACTAGCGGATTGCGCCTGCCCACCCTTGGCATCGCTGGCAGTGAAGACCGCACAATTCCGCCTGACCTAACACGTGAAACCGTCGATCTTATTCCCGGATCGGCCTTTCGCATCATCCGCCGGTCTGGGCATTTACCCTGTGTGGATCAACCAACGGCCTTTGCGACCCATTTGACAGAATTTCTAGACGCCACCGGTCACATCTGAAACCCGCCCACAGTTGACGCCCTTCCATCCTACACAATATAGCCAGTGGGCAGAAAACCCTTAGCTTCAAGGAAATATCATGGCCGGTTCGGTATTTGACAGCCCCCTATTTTCCAAACTTTTCCCTTGTGGGGACGCCGGGCGTCTTTTCACCGATGCTGCCGAAATTCGCGCACTGATGTTGGTTGAAGGCACATTGGCCAAGGTGCAGGGCGAATTGGGTGTCATACCCGTGGATAGCGCATTTTTCATCCACCGCGCCTCTATGGAATGTCAGATTGATCCCAGCGGGTTAGCCGTGGAAACTGGCCAAAATGGTGTTTGCATTCCCGGTTTGGTCGCTGCCTTTCGCAAGGCAATGGAGGCACCAGAACATGCCCAATTCATCCATTATGGCGCAACGTCTCAGGATATTATCGACACGGGGTTGATGCTTCGTTTGCGGCAATTACTCTCCATTTGCAGCACAGATTTGAAAGCAATATTGCTGCACTTTGCGCGCCTTGCCGAAACCCATGCCGATACCCCAATGGCTGCCCGCACATGGGGTCAGCAGGCAACTGTGACCAGCTTTGGCGCACAGGTCGCCGAATGGGGTCAGCCATTGGCGGATTTATTCGAGGAACTCACCACGTTGCGCGATGCCACGCTCATGGTATCGCTTTCCGGTGCTGCCGGCACCAGCAGCGCCTTGCCTTTGCCCTTCGAAACCCGTGCGGCCTTGGCCAAAGCCCTGAACCTTCGCGATCCGGGTCGCAGTTGGCATACTGATCGCAATCCGGTTTTGCGCATTGCAGATTGGCTTACCCGGTTGAACACTGCCTTGGGGAAATTCGGCGCGGATTTGGGGCTTATGTCCCAAACCGGCATTGAAGAAATCACCCTAGGAAGCGCTGGATCATCCTCCACGATGCCGCAAAAGCAAAACCCTGTGGCCCCCGCTTCCCTGATCGCGCTTTCGCATCAGGCCGCAGGGCTGCGCAGTACCTTGCAGGCAGGCGCACAACAGAAACAACAGCGCGATGGGGCTGCTTGGTTCACGGAATGGCTGACGCTGCCGCAGCTATGCCTAGGGGCGGCTTCCGCACTGGTGACGGCGAAATCAATTAGCGCGTCACTTGCGCCTCAAATGGCAACGATGCGCCACGGTATTTCCGAAACCTGTTTTGCAGAAACCATCGCATTTTCGCTTGCGCAACAGATGCCCCTGCCCGACGCCAAGGCAGCCGTGAAATCAATCTGTACAGAAGCTACGACATCCGGCACCGCTCTATCGGTACTGACACAGCGCCACTTCCCCACACTAGATATAGGCCCCCTGTTTGACCCTCAAAACCAGATGGGCACCGCCCCCCAATCAGCCCGTAATTTTGCGTCTCATGTTTCGATCATTCTGTCCTGAGACCTTTCATCATGCAGCCAAAGCGACTATCTGTGCGCGCAACAGTGTTGAGTGATCAGATATATGCAATCCCGACTTCAATTGATTTTCATACTTTTTACGGTAGCGATCGATTCAATGGGCATCGGCCTTATTTTGCCGGTGATGCCCGACCTCATCCGCGAGGTACAGGGGGGCACGCTGGCATCCGCTGCGATCTGGGGCGGTATCCTCGCCGCAAGTTTCGCTGTGATGCAGTTCCTATTCAGCCCGGTGATTGGCAACCTGTCTGATCGTTTTGGTAGACGGCCTATTCTATTGATTTCATTGACTGTTATGGCGGCGGACTATGTCGTTATGGCCTTTGCCGGGTCCATCTGGTTATTGCTGGTCGGGCGGTTTATCGGTGGCATCACCGCTGCAAACCACTCTACCGCATCGGCCTATATTGCCGACATTTCCGCCCCTCAGGACAAGGCCAAAAACTTTGGCCTGATCGGCGCAGCCTTTGGTGTTGGCTTTGTCCTTGGCCCCGTTTTGGGTGGGCTGCTGGCAGAGTTCGGCACGCGCGCACCCTTTGTTGCTGCTGCGGTTCTTGCGGGAGGCAACGCGGTACTGGGCTATTTTGTGCTCAAAGAAACCGTGACCGACGAGATGCGCCGCCCCTTTCGCTGGCGCCGCGCCAACCCGTTGGGCGCATTAGCAGCGGTTGGCAAACTGCCCGGCCTCAAATTGTTGCTGGTTGTGTTTTTCTTTTATCAAATCGCCAGCGCAGTTTACCCATCAACATGGCCGTATTTCACCACCGAAGCGTTCAAGTGGTCGCCGCAAATGATTGGCATCTCGCTTGCAATTTTTGGGTGCTTTTTCGCTTTGGTGCAGGGAACACTTGTCCAGCCCTCTATCCGGCTGCTGGGGAATCGCGGCACCGTGATGGCAGGCCTGACGATAGAGATGTTCACGCTTTTTATCCTCGGTATTATAACCAATGGCATGATCGTGTTGGGCCTAATTCCAATTACGGCCTTGGGGGCGATCGGATTGCCCGCATTGCAGGGGATCATGTCCCGTCGCGTTCCCGATGATGCCCAAGGGGAGCTGCAAGGCGTGCTTACCTCTGTCACATCCATCGCCACGGTCATTGCCCCCTTGGTCATGACCCAAACCTTTGCGCATTTCTCGGGGCCCAATGCCCCGATCTACCTGCCCGGCGCGCCATTTTTACTAGCAACCGGGTTGATGGCCGTCTCTATCGTAATCTTCAAACTTTCCCGACGCCCTGTGTCGTGACCTGACGTTACTTTGCAGAATTCTTGCGCTCATAATCTGAACGCGTAAGCCTCATGAGGCACAATCGGAGAGCTACTATGTCACTGATCAAAGCCGCAGTTTGCCATGAATTCGGCCAACCCCTGACCATTGAACATGTTGTTCTGCGCGCGCCTGAAATGGCCGAGGTGGAAGTCACCCTGGATGCCGTCGCGATTTGCCATTCCGACATCTCCTTTGCAGAGGGCGCATGGGCAGGCACGCTACCGGCTGTTTTTGGGCACGAGGCCGCGGGCCGCGTCTCCGCCCTTGGCCCCGGTGTTGGTGGCTTTGCCATCGGCGACGCGGTTGTTGTCACGCTTATTCGGGCCTGCGGCGTTTGCCCGTCTTGTGCTGGCGGCAAACCCACGATTTGCGAAACACCCTATAATGGCGACACCGGCCCCCTCAGCACCAAAGACGGCGGCGTGTTACATCAAGCCATGGCCACTGGTGGATTCGCTGAAAAAGTCGTCGTCGACAAAAGCCAGATCGTCAAAATTTCCGAAGATATCCCAATGGATGTTGCCAGTTTGATATCCTGTGGCGTCATCACTGGGGTTGGCGCGGTTGTGAACGCAGCAGCCGTTCGCGCGGGCCAGGATGTCGTTGTCATTGGCGCAGGCGGCGTGGGCCTGAACGCCATTCAAGGGGCCCGTATCGCAGGCGCGCGGCGCATCGTTGCCGTGGATACCACCGCGGAAAAGCTTGAGGTCGCGATGGAGTTCGGCGCGACAGACGGCATCCTCGCAACAGACCCGAAACCGTGGTCAGCCGCCCGTCGCGCGATTGGGCGGGGGGCAGATGCAGTGATTGTGACTGTCGGCGCGATTCCTGCCTATGATACTGCCCCACGATATCTTGCGGGTGGCGGGCGTGTCGTCATGGTGGGCATGCCACATTCGGGCGCGAAATCATCCTATGAGCCGGTCATTTTCGCCGCGACATCACAGGGGTTAGTCGGCTCCAAAATGGGGGATGCTGTCATTCAACGTGATATTCCGTGGATGGCTGATCTATACCTTCAAGGCAGGCTGAAACTGGATGAGTTGATTTCAGGTCGTTGGACGTTGGAGCAGATCAACGAGGCGATTGCGGATACCAAATCCGGCAGCGCCCGACGAAATGTCATTATTTTCCCACGTTAACGCGTTTCGCCCCAAAACATGGCGGCTCCTTGCTATGGCATTTGGGTTTCGCGGCGAAACCTGTGATCTTACGCGTATCCAGATAATTCCGCGCGAAACTTTGGCGAAAACGCTTTCGGACCTATGTCGCAACTCGGCACGACTTTGCATCGCATAGGTTTCGCGGCGAAACCTATGACTACAGAACGCAGCGCAAACCACGCCTGCGCTCTGCATTTAGTCTTCATCATGACAACGCCTTGGCTCTCTTGATCGCGGGTCTCGTCATTCGCGACGTCAACGCAGCGAAGCCTGCGCATTTTGGAGTTACCTCAGCAAGAAAAGCGCGCCCTGATGAAACCTTCAGGATTGGGCGCGTCGCCGCAAACTTGGGTGCAGCACAAAATTAGGTGTGTCGTCTCTTGCTCCGGGCGATAATTTACGCCACCAATACTATCCATGAACGGAGTATCTTTTTCACTAGCAGGTGCACAGCTTACCGCACTTGGTTCCGGCGCGCTTTGGTGGGCTGAACGGCGCATGCTTTGCGTGTCAGATTTGCATTTGGGAAAGTCTGACCGGAGTGCACGTCATAGCGGCCCGCCCCTGCCCCCCTTTGAAACGCGTGATACTCTTATCCGGCTGGAACATGACCTGACACAAACCAATGCCGCCACCATCGTTTGTCTTGGCAATAGCTTTGACGATATGGAGGCCGCCCGTAGCCTGCCCGAGGAAGAACGCCTGTGGATCAATCGCTTGCAGGCTGGGCGGCGGTGGGTTTGGATCGAAGGCAATCACGATCCCGGCCCGATTGCACTGGGGGGCAGTCATCTGGCAGAGCTTCCCGTGCCGCCCCTGACTTTTCGTCATATTGCCAAGCCTGGTAAAAGCGGTGAAATATCAGGGCATTATCATCCAAAGGTACGCGTTCAAACACGCTTGCGCAACATCTCGCGCCCTGCATTCCTGTTTGATAGTGACCGCGTTATTTTGCCAGCATTTGGCACCTATACGGGCGGATTATATAGCACGGATGAAGCCATCACCCAGCTAATGCGCCCCGAGGCCAACGCGATCATTACCGGGCAAACACCTAGATTGGTGCCGATGCCGCGTTGAATGCCCGCTTGGAGATTTTTGTGTGCCCTGTTTTCGATATTTCAAAAGAAAAGAGGGCCCTAAGGCCCTCAATCTATCTCATAGTCACTGATCTCGTTTAGGCGGTTAGGCCTTCTGGTTCAGCAAGACCATTGGCGCGACAGCATGCTGTCACTGTGTTTGCCAAGAGGCATGCGATCGTCATCGGGCCAACACCACCGGGAACCGGAGTGATGGCACCCGCACGCTCGGATACCGAGGCAAAGTCAACGTCGCCAACCAGTTTGTTTTTGCCGTCACGTTCGATGCGGTTAATGCCCACATCAATCACTGTGGCACCTTCTTTGATCCAGTCACCCGGCACCATTTCAGCGCGCCCAACAGCTGCAACAACGATATCCGCACGACGCACAACGTCAGGCAAATCTTTGGTGCGGCTATGCGCGATCGTCACGGTGCAGCTATCACCCAACAGCAATTGCGCCATAGGTTTGCCCACAATATTCGAGCGCCCAATGATCACAGCATCCATGCCACTAAGAGAGCCATGGTGGTCGCGAAGCATCATAAGACAGCCCAGCGGTGTGCAAGGCACCATTGATTTTTGACCAGTGCCCAAGCGACCGACGTTGGAAATGTGAAACCCGTCCACGTCCTTTTCTGGGGCGATGGAATTGATAACCAGATCTTCGTCCAAATGTTTTGGAAGAGGCAGTTGCACCAAAATACCATGCACAGCAGGATCGTTGTTCAGCTTGGCAATCAAGGCCAACAAGTCGCTTTCGCTGGTGTCGATTTCCAGTTTGTGCTCATAGGAATTCATGCCGACCTCTACGGTCTGCTTGCCCTTTGAGCGCACATATACTTGTGATGCGGGATCTTCGCCAACCAACACCACGGCAAGGCCAGGTGTCACGCCATGCTCTTCTTTCAGGCGGCTAACATGCCCGCCAACTTTTTCACGCACGGTGGCTGCGAATGCTTTGCCGTCGATGATATCTGCTGCCATGATCCTTGCTTCCCTTTTCAATGCCTGGGTCAAACGACCCTGGGTTATTCCGCAGTGATTACGCGTTCTTCACGTGCAATCGACCAGTCAATCAGTTGCCGCCACAAAAGCTCTGCCAAATCTGGATCCAATCCAACGCTGGTCGCTTCCGATTGTACCTTTTGTACAACTTCTTCGACGCGCGCCGGGATTCTTGCAGGCCAGCCATTGATCTGTTTCAGCTCTATGGCGCGATCAATATAGGCTGCACGAGCTGACAAGAGGCCCACGAGACGTCGATCCATCTTGTCGATTTCAACCCGGAGAGCCGCCATGTCATGGCAATCCTGTGGTGGTGTCATTTCGCTCATAATAATACTCCTGCGGCTCAGGTTTCCCTGAACCGCAGAAAGCGTATTTTTCGACTTAGAACAAGCCCTCGATCTGACCTTCATCGTTGAGGTGGATCGCTTCGGCAGAAGGAGTCCGTGGCAGACCCGGCATTGTCATGATCTCACCGCAGACAACTACGACGAAACCCGCACCGGCTGACAGGCGTACTTCGCGAACTGGAACAGAGTGACCAGTAGGCGCGCCGCGCAATGTTGGATCAGTTGAAAAGCTGTACTGAGTTTTCGCCATACAAACTGGCAGATTTCCGTAACCGGCATCTTCCCATTCTTTCAACTGCTTGCGGATCTTTTGGTCAGCAATCACCTCGTCTGCGCGATAGATACGCTTGGCGATTGTGTCGATCTTGTCAAACAATGACATGTCATCAGGATAGATCGGTGCAAAGTTTGCCTGACCTGCGTCAACAACTTCAACAACCTTTCTCGCCAGATCCGCAGATCCTTTTGAGCCGAATTCCCAATGCTGCGACAAAATCGCTTCTGAGCCATGTGTTGCCACATAGTCTTTTACAGCCTGCACTTCGGCATCTGTATCAGTGACAAAGTGGTTGATCGCAACGATCACTGGCACGCCAAAGGATTTCACGTTTTCGATGTGACGACCCAAGTTTGCACAACCTGAATTCACCGCTTCTACGTTTTCAGCACCAA
>CAXIAD010000074.1:0-12878 GCA_964021645.1 uncultured Cognatishimia sp.
GAGGCCGGGCAGCAAAAGCTGTTAAGTATCGCAGATCTTGAGGCACGTATAACAGAGGGCCGTGAGGCCGGGCGAAAATCGCTGCTGCTGTTGGTGCGTCGTGGGGGCGATCCACGTTTTGTCGCGCTAAGTATAGAAGAATGACTTCTAGCCGGTAAATAGGCTTAAAAAGGGCACCCATCGTGGTGCCCTTTTTTTTGTGGCTTGGCCTGAATGCCATCGGCATGTTTCTAGAAACAACGCTTGTGATTGAAGTTTGCCAAAGTGGCCGCGCTAACCTGTGATCAAAACCCCAAAGCCATGATAATCAGCTAGGGTCAAGGGGCGAGGTTTGGTCAGGTGATACGGGTTTGGCAACAGCAACCAGCCCCAATATTCGCCCTGCCTCAAGGGACAGGATGCTCGAATCCAATCCCTGAGGCTTTTGGAACCGTCGGATCGCGGCGCGGGTACGGGCATCCATATCTCCGGTGATCGTGCCCCGATAATGGCCGCGTACCTGCAATGCCCGCTGCAAAGAGGAGACAAACTCCAAAGTCAAAGCCTGCTCGCAAGGCGTTTCAAACCAGGTTTCTATGCGCTGTTTGACAATCGCTTGTCTGGTTTCTGTTTTATAAATCGCCTGAGCCACAACAGTGCCATCCGCAAGAACCTCGGCAGGCTGCAATAGAATTTGCTCGGTCACGGTTTCAACAATCGCGGGGCTGACATTGCGGCCCCAACAGGTGCCTGGACGCGCGCCGGGCGGGCCGCTGGCGGCCGTGCGCACAAGATCTGGTTCACGCAGAGCCGCAAGGTCTGGTGAGGTCAAATTGGAGGCATCACAAGCCGCGAGAATTCCCGCAGAAATGACAACAATGGGCAGACGTAATAGCATGCTCGGGTCTCTTTGCGGGCTCTCTGTTGGTCGCTTGGGAGTTCTTTTAACCGCTTTTACATAATTCCAAAAGTGAATTGGCACGTTTTGGCGAATATCAGCGACACCAGCTGGAATCGGTGCTGCGTATTTTGGAGGATTGGTAGTGCCGAAAGTGATCTGAAGGGAGAAATTGGCCAAATCCAGCCGAATTGTAGTGCTGGCGACATACCAGAGTCGCAAATAGGGGTAGCGCGCGTGAGGCACCTTGGCTAGGACTATGCGGAACTCTTGCAAGGGAACATTGAGACATGGCAAAAATTACCTATATCGAACACAGCGGGACCGAGCATGTGGTTGAAGTTGCAAATGGGCTGACCGTAATGGAAGGCGCGCGCGATAATAATATTCCGGGCATCGAGGCAGATTGTGGTGGCGCATGCGCATGCTCTACCTGCCACGTGTACATTCACCCTGATTGGGTCGAAAAATTGCCCGCCAAGGATGACATGGAAGAAGACATGTTGGATTTCGCCTTTGAACCAGATGCGGCGCGCTCACGCTTGACCTGTCAGGTTAAAGTCAGCGATGCGTTGGACGGCCTCATTGTGCAGATGCCTGAAAAGCAGATCTGATGTTTCGGCGCGTGCCGCAGATTTGGTACGCTTCCAGCAAGGCGCGGCATCTGATGTCGCGCTTTTTGGTGGCACGCCTCCGCCGCGCGTTTCAGGTGGCATTTTTCGTGGCACTCGGGGGGGGGGCTTCGCTGGCGGCGGACCCATACAAATCCTGTAGTGCGGCGGATGACACCCGCATTCTTGAGGTCTGTTTACACGGTGACACGGATGTGAACCCCTATGGACATGGCATTCTGGGTAACACGGCAGAATGGACGTCGATCACCATTGAATGGACCGGGAATCGCAAACCATTCGTTTGGCATCTAAAAGATCACATTTTTGAAGACGTTGCCCCTCGGCTTGTTGATCTGGATAAGGATGGGCGTGACGAGATTGTACTAGTGCAGTCAAGCTTTTCCAAAGGTGGTAGGTTGATTGTGATGGGCACGGGACTACGCCCGCGCATGATTGCTGCAACACCCTATATTGGGCGACGCAACCGTTGGTTGGCACCGATTGGCATTGCCGATCTGGATGGTGACGGGTTGATGGAGCTGGCCTATATTGATCGCCCGCATCTGGCAAAACGTCTGCGCATCTGGCGATTTGCACGTGGCAAGCTGGTGCATGCCGCCGATCGGGATGGGCTAACCAATCACAAAATCGGCGAGAATGTTATTTCTGGTGGGGTGCGTGATTGCGGTGCTGGCCCAGAGCTGATCACGGCGGATGCAAATTGGCAGCGTGTGATGGCCACCTCCTTTGACGGTAACGTCGCTAAAACCCGCGCAGTGGCGGGATTTAGCGTGGCCAATCTAAAGATCGCTTTGGGGTGCCGTTAGGCATGATGCGGTTGCTGTGAATTTAGCTGCGCGCAATCCTATAGTGCGCGCCAGCCGATATCCCGGCGATAAAACCCACCCGGCCAATCAATTTTATCCACCATCGCATAGGCACGAGCACGCGCGTCCTGCAAACTATTGCCGCGCGCTGTCACGCTAAGCACACGCCCGCCCGTGGCAACAGTGTCCCCATCGCGTGCAGCGGTGCCTGCGTGGAACACCATGTTGCTGCTATCCTCGGGGAGGGCCTCTAGCCCAGCAATCACCGACCCTTTTTCATAGGCACCGGGATAGCCGTTGGCGGCCATGACAATCGTGATCGCATGATCATCGGCCCAGTTAATCTGTGCCTCAGCCAGACGGCCTTCGGCGGCGGCATGCATCAAATCAAACGCCTGCGCGCCAAGACGCATCATGAGCACCTGACATTCAGGATCGCCAAAGCGTACGTTGTATTCCACCAGACGCGGCTGACCATCCTTGATCATCAAGCCCGCGTATAGAATGCCCTGAAACGGCATGCCACGGCGCGCCATTTCGGCCATTGTGGGACGAATTATCTCGGCCATGGCCTGTTCTTCGATCTCGGCGGTTAAAACCGGCGCAGGTGAATAGGCACCCATGCCGCCAGTATTTGGCCCGGTATCACCGTCACCAACACGTTTATGATCCTGCGCGCTGCCCATCGACAAAATATCGGTGCCATCGCAAAGCACAAACAAGGATGCCTCTTCGCCTTCCATGAATTCCTCGATCACCACCTCGGCACCGGCATCGCCGAAACTGCCATCAAACATGACATCAATCGCGGCCATTGCCTCGTCTTCGGTCATGGCGATTATCACGCCTTTACCCGCGGCAAGCCCGTCTGCCTTGACCACAGTGGGGGCACCATGCTGACGAATGTGCGCCTTGGCGGCATCTGCATCAGTGAAGTGCCCATAACCTGCTGTGGGCGCATTGGCTGCATCACAAATCGCCTTGGTAAAGGATTTCGACGCCTCAAGCCGCGCCGCCCCTTCTGAGGGGCCAAAAACCAACAGACCCGCGTCGCGTAACCGATCCGCCAGCCCCATCGCCAGCGGGGCCTCTGGGCCGATGATGACAAAATCAATGGTGTTTTCCCCGGCAAAGGTCACCACCGCACCTGCGTCCATGATATCAATATCCGCGCAATCGGCGATCTGTGCGATGCCGACATTGCCCGGTGCCACAATCAGCTTGTCGCATTTGGGGTTTTGCGCCACTGCCCAAGCCAATGAATGTTCGCGCCCGCCGCTGCCGAGAATAAGTATGTTCATGGGGTGCCCTTCCGCTTGGCCTTCCGTTCAGGGCGTTCTAAGCTGCACAAGTGATTTGCACAAGCGAGGCCCGATGTCTGATCTGCTAGATGACCCGATAGAGGGCGAAAATGCCCCGGAATTCTCTGTCACAGAGCTGTCTGGCGCGATCAAACGGGTGATCGAGGGGGAGTTTGGCCATGTGCGGATTCGCGCAGAGATTGGCCGTGTGTCGATGCCCCGCTCGGGTCACATCTATCTGGATCTGAAAGATGAGAAATCGGTTATCAATGCAGTGATCTGGAAAGGTGTCGCAGGGCGATTGCCGATGCGTCCCGAAGAAGGCATGGAAGTGGTCGCAACCGGACGTATCACCACCTTTGGCGGTCAAAGCAAGTATCAGGTCATCATCGAGGATATGAAACCAGCAGGTGTTGGCGCGCTAATGGCGATGCTGGAAAAACGCAAAACCCAGCTGGCGGGAGAGGGGTTGTTTGACGCCACCCATAAACGGGATATTCCCTATCTGCCGGACATAATCGGCGTTGTTACATCGCCTTCTGGTGCCGTAATTCGCGATATTTTGCACCGTTTACGGGATCGTTTCCCGCGCAAAGTTATGATTTGGCCTGTCGCCGTCCAGGGCGAGAAATGCGCCCCCGAGGTGACCCGCGCCATTGAGGGTTTCAACCAGATGACGCCCGGTGGCGCGTTGCCGCGCCCTGATCTGATAATCGTGGCGCGTGGCGGGGGCAGCATTGAGGATCTGTGGGGCTTCAATGAAGAAAGCGTCGTGCGTGCGGCCGCTGCCTCCACCATTCCGCTAATTTCGGCAGTAGGGCACGAAACAGATACGACGCTGATTGATTTTGCCTCCGATAAACGTGCCCCGACTCCAACGGCGGCTGCGGAAATTGCTGTGCCTGTACGGCTTGAATTGCTGTCATGGACAGAGGAGCAGGCGGCACGTCTGACGCGTGCGTTAACCCACGGAATTTCGCAGCGGGGGCAGCGATTGCGTGATCTGTCGCGGGCGTTGCCCCGTGCGGATACTTTGCTGGATGGCCCGCGCCAACGGCTTGATCACATCGCAGATAGGCTGCCCAATGCGCTGCGCCGCTCTGTTGACAGTCGACGTCTTAAATTGACCGAATCGGCTGCCAGCCTGCGGCCAAACAACCTGCGCCGTGCGGTTGATGCCAAACGCGAGGCATTGGGTCGCCGCGCTGATAGGCTGTCGCTCACGCCGATTCAGCAGGATATTGATCGCAAACACAAAGACTTAAGCCAACTGCACGCCCGCTTCACCAAGGCAACCCAAACGCAATTGACCAGCTGGACGGATCGCCTATCCGCGCTTGAGCGTTTGCGCACAACCCTAGGATACGAGGCCACCTTGGAACGCGGCTATGCCGTGGTGCGCGGTAGCGGAAATCTGGTGACTACGGCCAAGGCAGCGACCAAGGCTGCAACCAAACTGGGCGAGTTGGAAATTCAATTTGCTGATGGGCGCATGACTGTCGGGGCCAAATCAGCACCGAAAAAAACGGTAAAACCTGCATCTCCCGCACCTGATCAGGGCAATTTGTTCTGATCTAAATGCTGTTCCTGCGGATGTGTTGCATGGGTGTAGTACGCCCCGCGTGCGATGTTTTCCGCAGGAAAAATCATGCTTAATTGCGCGCGCCATGGGCGCACCGCTGGATTACATCCCCCTCAAACGCCCACTTGTGGGCCTAGGCACAGCATCTCCTCTTGCGCATCTTGTACCTCATACAACGCAAGCGCGTCAGGATCATTGCCGAACTGCGCGCTCAACCCACGCTCGGTTTCTGTAAACACCCAGCACTGCGGATCCGGGTTATCCTCATAGACAAAGCAAATTTTGGCGGCATCTTCATACCAATACCCCTCTTTGCACTGCCCATCCAAAAAGGACCAGCGCACGCGCCGTCCCTCTAGATACTGCTCAACACCGTATCTCTGCCCACCTTCGGCATAAAACATTGTTTTGCCGCTGGAATAGGTCTCAAATTCGACACCACTCATAGGGCCACCCGCCAAAACCGGAGCCGCGCAAAACGCAAAAATAATACTCAGATATCTCATGTGATTACGCTGCCAGAGGTGCACCGGATAATCCATTCTAACTGTGCAATCACGCCCCTATCGGCGATCTGTTGCCACTCTGGCCACCCTTGGGTCCATCACACGCCGCCACTTTGAGGGCCAAAGTGCCAATAGCCCCATTAACGGCAGGCTCCGGGGTAACATTGGCATCGCTTCTTCACGCAATTGCAGCGCGGGATAGGGGCGTTGCGGGCGGGTGTGGTGATCTGAATGTCGCGGTGCATTCAGCATCGTTGCACTGGAAAAAAACTGCGGAGCGTTCCAACTGTGTTGAGCGCCCACCGGCTCTAACCGTCCATTAGCACCACGTTTACGGCGCAACCCGTAATGCTGCACATAATCGCTTAGCAATAACTGCATTTGCGCGTAGCCCGTAACCAGAATCAGGGCGATCACGCCCCTTATTCCACCAAGCTCAACAGCAAGCCAGACCATCCCCAACGCACCGCCAAAATAGGCCACATAGGGATGCATCCACCGTGGATGCTGTGCTGCGCGCATGGCTTTATCCTCGGCGACCCAACCCTTCGCAAAAGACCCGATCCATGCCCGCAGCCAAAACCTGTAAAAATTTTCGCCCAAGCGCGCCGAATTCGGGTCGCCATCGCTGGCCACCCAGACATGATGCACCCGCGTATGCGCACTAACGTGATGGCCAAACATCAGGCTGATATAGACCAACTTGCCGAGCCTGCGTTGCCATCGCGATGGCTTATGGATCAACTCATGCGCATTGGCATTGCTGATTTGCCCAAAGAAAATCCCAAAGCTCGCAAAGCACAAAAATTGCTCCCACGCTTGGCCTCCACCTGCGCCACTAATCGCCCATATTGCCAATGATATCAGCCATATATGCGCTAAACCCAAGGTTTCGGATAACGCTTCTCCACTTGGGAATTCCCCATCTTCTCGCTGCAATGCGGCGTCTTTATGCGTCAAACGATCCACTACATGGGTGAAAACTGTTAAATACAAAAAGGCCAGAACACACCAAACCCCACCAAAAACCCCGGCAAGGCTTAGCAGGGCGACAGGCGTTAATGTTGCAATGGCAAACCAGCGCATAGGCGTGCTCTTTCATATTCGATGCTGACGTTGTGTGGCGCATCATAGACCATGACTGTCTACAGATCATGACCCACTGGGGGACTTTTTGTGACAATGTCACTTTGCTAGGTACATGTCTGGCACAAGACAACCGCCAACAATCATGCATGCAAACGCATACGGGTCGATAGGTGTCGCTTTTGGCCTCGCTTCTATGCGCCGCAATTGTGTAATGTTTGCGCAGGCAACTTTTGGGGACCTACGAATGGCACTGGATGAACGCAAGGGCGTATGGAAATCAGGTAAAGGCAAAGGCCGTCACACGCCCAAAGGGCGGCAGCTTGACGATCAGGCCCATTCTGAGGTGCTGGAATTGCTGGGGGACACCCCGCTCAGCCGTGATTTGCTGATCGAATTCCTGCATTTGGTACAAGATAAGTTCGGTTGCATATCCGCTGCCCACATTCGCGCACTTTCCGAAGTTATGCGTATTGGTCAGGCCGAAATCTTTGAGGTCGCCTCGTTTTACGCCCACTTCGATGTCGTAAAAGAGAGCGAGACCCCACCGCCCGCATTGACCATTCGTGTGTGCGATTCGCTGTCGTGTGAGCTTGCTGGCTCTGCACAGTTGCAAAAAGCGCTAGAAGACGGGCTTGATGCCTCTGAGGTGCGCGTTGTGCGCGCGCCGTGCATGGGCCGCTGCGATACGGCCCCCGTGCTGGAAATTGGTCACAACCATATCGACCACGCCACCCCGGAAAAAGTACAGGCAGCGATTGCAGCCAATGATACCCACGCGCATCTGCCAGCCTATGAAACTTATGCTGATTACGCTGCCCAAGGCGGTTACGCGACGCTAAAAGATTTGCGCGCTAACGGTGATTGGGAGGCCATTCAGGCCAAAGTAAAAGAGGCCGGTTTGCGCGGTCTTGGTGGCGCGGGTTTCCCGTCAGGCACCAAATGGGGCTTTGTTCGCGCCAACGCAGGGCCACGCTATATTGCCGTGAATGGCGATGAGGGCGAGCCGGGCACATTCAAAGACCGTTACTACCTAGAACGCACACCGCATCTGTTCCTTGAGGGTATGCTGATCGGCGCATGGGCGGTTGAGGCCGACAAAGCCTTTATCTACATGCGCGATGAATATCCCGCCGTATTGGAAATTTTGCGCCGTGAGATCAAAGCGCTAGAAGATGCAGGCATTGTTGAAGCAGGCTATATTGATCTGCGTCGCGGGGCTGGTGCATATATCTGCGGCGAAGAATCCGCCATGATCGAATCCATCGAAGGCAAGCGCGGCGAACCCCGTCACCGCCCGCCATTTGTGGCTCAGGTCGGCATCTTTGGCCGCCCGACATTGGTGCACAACGTCGAAACCCTGCTATGGGTCGCTAAAATCTGTCGCGAAGGCCCAGAGTGCCTGAATTCGGTTGAGAAAAATGGCCGCAAAGGCCTGCGCTCTTATTCAGTATCAGGCCGTGTAAAGAATCCTGGCGTGCATTTGTTGCCTGCTGGTTCCACGATCATGGATGTGATCGAGGCAAGCGGCGGAATGCTCGATGGTCACGCCCTCAAGGCCTATCAGCCCGGCGGCCCATCCTCGGGTTTGCTGCCGGCCAGCATGAACGATATCCCGCTGGATTTTGACACGCTACAACCACATGGCACCTTTATCGGGTCAGCTGCGGTTGTTGTTCTGTCTGACAAAGACAGCGCTAAACAGGCCGCATTGAATATGCTGCGCTTCTTTGAAGACGAAAGCTGTGGCCAGTGCACCCCGTGCCGTGTTGGCTGTGAAAAAGCCGTCAAACTGATGAGCAAAGATAAATGGGACACAAACCTGCTTGAGGAACTCTCGCAGGCGATGGTCGACACATCAATCTGTGGTCTAGGTCAAGCTGCTCCAAACCCAATCCGCATGACGATTAAGCACTTCCCTGACGAAGTGTGATCGCCTCCCCAACGATTGAAACAGATACAAAGGCGGTCCAAGTGGGCCGCCTTTTTCTCAAATACAGCAGGATTTTGAAAGATCACCGCTGCGGTGCTACTGACAATTGGCATGCGGCCTGTTTAACTATGCTCACCTTATAACGGTAGAACAGCACATGACCATTCTCGAAGAAATCGCCCTACGCCAATCGCTTATGTTTGGTGGCATCTTCTTGGGCCTTGGAGCCGCGGCAGTTTTTGCGCTGTTCTTTTGTTTCCGCGGTGCAAGCCGACCTAAAACTGTGGTCAAATCCATCCCGATGTTGGCACTTGCTGCCGCTGGATACGCCAATTTTGCGAATCCCTTTGTGATTGTGGCGCTTTTGCTTTCTGCCATTGGTGACATTGCCTTGGCACGAGATGGCGAAAAACGCTTTCTGTTGGGGTTGATAGCATTTGCAGCAGCACATCTATCTTACATCCTATATTTTACTGGCGTCCCTTACTCCGAGGGGGGCGAGCGTCTTTTGGCGGTGCCTCTGGCCCCCGCAGTCGGGATCATCTGTTTGGCACTGTCGACCGAATACTGGCTGGCACCCTTCACAGGGGGCATGAAATGGCCCGTGCGGATATACGTCATCTTGATTGCCGTAATGGGCGTCACGGCCCTATCTCTTCCTCTGGGGCGTGAATTAGCCCTTATCGGCGTCTTTGCCTTCATCGCCTCCGATACGCTCCTGGCGATTCAGCTGTTTCGCCTTGCAAAAAACTCATCGTGGCAAACACCAACCTCAATTTGTTTGTGGGTGCTCTATGTCTCGGGGCAATTGGGCATCTTTATCGGCGCAGGCTTTGCACGCCCGCTCTTTCAAATCTGACCAACACCCATTAGGTGAGAGAGAACGATTTTCGGAGACCCCAATGGCGTTTTTCTCAAAACTCAAAGACAAGCTATTTAAGTCCTCTTCAAAACTTGAAGAAGGGCTGGATGCTATTGTGGGCGAGGGCGGCGAGGTCGAAACCCCTCAAATACCTCAGGAACCGACTCTTCAACCAAAAGAAGACGCGCAGCCAATTACCAAATTGCCAGTGCAAGAAATCCCGGTAACGCCAAAACCGATCCCGGAATCCGTTGCAAAACCAAGCCTGCTGAGCCGCCTAACGGGCCGCACAGGCCCCCCATCCGACACCGGTTCTGGTTCTGCCCACAATGCCGAGACCACTGCGCATCCCACCGTAAAACGCGCTCTTGATGACGAGATGCTAGAGCAACTCGAAGAGTTGCTGATCGCCTCGGATATGGGGGTGGATACAGCCCTGCGCGTCACTGCCAACATCGCTGAGGGCCGTTTCGGCAAACGCCTGTCGACTGATGAAATCAAAAAGCTGCTCAGCGATGAGATCACGCGCATCATGGATCCCGTTGCTAAACCAATGCCGCTATATCCAAGCAAACCTCAGGTGGTGCTGGTTGTTGGCGTGAATGGCTCCGGCAAAACCACTACCATCGGTAAACTAGCCAGCCAATTCAAAGCGGCGGGTAAATCTGTGGTGATCGCGGCCGGTGACACGTTCCGCGCCGCCGCAGTTGAGCAATTGCAGGTATGGGGCGAGCGTGCAGGCGTGCCTGTTCTGACTGCCCCCGAAGGGTCTGACCCTGCCAGCCTCGCCTATGATGCCATGACCAAAGCGCATGAGGATGGTGCGGATTTGCTGATGATCGACACGGCAGGTCGCTTGCAAAATCGCGCTGACTTGATGGAAGAGCTATCAAAAATAGTGCGCGTGATCCGCAAAAAAGACCCCAATGCACCGCATAACACCCTGTTGGTTCTCGATGCCACAACCGGCCAGAACGCCTTAAATCAAGTCGAGACGTTTCAAAAGCTCGCCGATGTGTCGGGTCTTGTTATGACCAAACTGGACGGCACCGCAAAAGGCGGGGTTCTGGTGGCACTGGCCGACAAATTTGGCCTGCCCATTCATGCCATCGGCGTTGGCGAGAAAATCGACGACCTCGCGCCCTTTGATCCCGAAGAATTCGCCGCTGCCCTGACTGGCTCTCACAGATCCTAAATTTCTTCTGAGTAGAAATATCCTTGGGGGTTTGGGGGTGAAACCCCCAAGGAATATCCCCACAATTGAAAGCGTGACATGAGCGATTGGCTGATCTCACTAGAGGGAACAGAGGCGGGACATCAACTCGCGCTTTGGCTTGCCTTGGTGGCGGCCTTTTTACACGCAGTTTTCGGAGCGCTCCAAAAGGGGCGACATGATCCTTGGCTGACGCGCGGCGCGATTGATTTCAGCTACGCGGCCATGGCCGCCCCATTTGCGCTTTTCGTTGTACCTTGGCCAGAACCCCACATGTGGCCGATCTTTTTTGGCGCGTTCGTTATCCACACTGGATACAAGGTCATGCAGGCTATGGCCTATACCAAGGGTGCCTTTACGGTGGTCTATCCTGTGGTGCGTGGCACGGGGCCGTTGTTCACGGTCATTGGCGCCTATTTGCTTTTTGGTGAGACATTCAGCGTCATACAATGGCTGGGTGTTGGCGTGTTATTGGCAGGTATTTTTGGGCTGGCGGTCTATAATTTGATCTTTCTCACGGCGGAACGCGACACCTTGGGGCTGGCATTAGGGTTGGCATTTATTACCGGGCTGTTTGTTGCGCTTTACACAACCTATGACGCCTACGGAATTCGCGCGACGGCGGATCCATTTACGTTTTTGGCATGGTTCTTCTTGATTGATGGTTTAGCGATCCCACCTGTTGTTTACCTGCGTTGGCGCAAGATGGCCGCGCGCCCGGATGCTGGCCCCTTGATGCTGCGTGGGGTTATTGGCGGGGTGACTGCCTTTGGCAGCTTTGGGTCAATTTTGCTGGCAACGCGTTTGGATAAAGTGGGTGAAGCGGCGGTTTTGCGTGAGACGTCAACTGTTTTTGCGGCCCTCATCGGGTGGCTGGTGTTGAAAGAAACAGTTGGGCCGCGACGGATTTTCCTCATGACCTTGATTGCAGCAGGCGCTGTGATAGTGGAGATGGGCGGATAGCGCACAGATCAAAAGGACGGGACATGGCGACTAAAGACATCAACCCAACGCTAAAACTTGCGCTTGAATTCGGGCCAGTCGTGCTATTTTTCGCGGCATATCTGAAGCTTAAGGATCGTGTTTTGACGATTGGGGGCACCGAGTATGAGGGGTTCATTGTTGTCACTGCTGGATTTATTCCGCTGATGATTCTGTCGACGCTTATGCTGTGGAAGCTGACCGGGAAACTGTCAAAAATGCAGGTCACTACGGTGGTTCTGGTGGTGGTTTTTGGGGGCTTGTCGGTTTGGTTTAATGATGATCGGTTTTTCAAAATGAAGCCGACGATGATCTATTTGTTGTTTGCCGGGATTCTCGGGTTTGGGTTGTTGCGTAAACAGAGTTACCTCAAGCATGTGATGGAAGAAATGCTCCCGTTGCAGCACGAAGGTTGGATGATTCTAACGCGTCGTTTGTGTGGATTTTTTCTAGGATTGGCGTTGCTGAATGAGGTGATTTGGCGCACGCAAACCACTGATATATGGGTTTATTTCAAGACTTTCGGCCTGACGGCGGCGATATTCGTGTTCTTTATGACGCAGGGCAAACTGTTTCAGGCCTACGGACTATCTGACGAAACACCCGCCGACGAATAACCCTTGGGAATATGTGTGAATTTGTGGTGGTGCACTCCCGCCCGTCGTACGTGCCTTGCAGGCCCTTCTCCCGTTGGGCCGGGCAGCGCACCTGCGGTGCGCTGGGGTATTCATCCGATAGCTTGTTTTAGATCACAGGCGTAGCGGCCACATTTCCTGCGTTCATTGAGGTGCGCGCTAGCCTTAGCCAGTGACTTTCAACACCGTTCGTAGAATGACCAATTGCTGTTCAGGTCGTGTCTCCAAACAGAACTTTTTGGGCGTACGTGTCGGATCTATCAGCCCGTCGCTGTGCCTGCAAAGCCCGCCCAGCCACCACACCTGGCCGCGCCCAAAGTGTTTCAATCCACCGAGACAGATTGGGTTTATCCTCCAGCGTTTGCCCCCAGCCCCGCCACCGTCAACCCCGGCCCCGCGACACCTTCCCCCCCGGCCAGCCCGCGGCCCCGCCCGCCCACCCCGCCCCCCACCGCCCCCCC
>CAXIAD010000075.1:0-12802 GCA_964021645.1 uncultured Cognatishimia sp.
AACCACCAGCGCGTTGTCGGTGGGATAGGGGCTGGAACGGCTGAAATGCGGCGCAGTGGTAAAGCCGATCTGGTTGTTGACCACGATATGCATCGTGCCGCCGGCCTTGTGGCCCCGCAGACCTGACAGTGCAAAACACTCAGCCACAACGCCTTGTCCGGCAAAGGCAGCATCGCCGTGCAGCAGGATCGGCATCACGCTGGTACGCGCATCGTCGTTGTATTGGTCTTGTTTGGCGCGCACTTTGCCCAGAACGACCGGGTTCACAGCCTCAAGGTGGCTGGGATTCGCCGTCAGGCTAAGGTGCACGGTGTTGCCATCAAATTCACGGTCGGAACTGGCCCCAAGGTGGTATTTCACATCGCCTGAGCCATCAACATCCTCGGGCTTAAAGCTGCCGCCCTGAAATTCGTTGAAAATCGCGCGATAGGGTTTTTGCATCACATTGGCCAGCACCGACAAACGGCCCCGGTGCGGCATGCCGATCACGATATCACGCACGCCAAGGTTGCCGCCGCGTTTGATGATCTGCTCCATCGCGGGGATCAGGCTTTCGCCGCCATCCAGACCAAAGCGTTTGGTGCCCATGTATTTGACATGCAGGAATTTTTCAAAACCCTCAGCCTCGACCAGCTTGTTCAGGATCGCCTTACGCCCCTCGCGGGTAAAGGTGATTTCCTTGTCATAGCCTTCGATGCGTTCCTTTAGCCAACCGGCCTCATCAGGATTGGAAATATGCATGTATTGCAGCGCAAAAGTACCGCAATAGGTGCGGCGCACGATCTCTAGGATTTGGCGCATGGGCGCGACCTGTAGGCCCAGCACATTGTCGATAAAGATCGGGCGATCCATATCGGCATCGGTAAAGCCGTAGGATTTTGGATCAAGCTCGGGGTGAGCGACCTGTTCGCGCATGCCAAGCGGGTCAAGGTCGGCAACCAAATGCCCGCGGATGCGGTAGGCGCGGATGATCATCAACGCGCGAATGCTGTCCAGAACGGCGCGTTTGATCGCCTCGTCAGACACTTTAACACCGGTTTCGGCGGCCTTGGCCTTGATTTTATTGCCAGCGGCCTTGGTTTCAGGCTCTGCTGGCCATTCGCCTGTCAACGCATTGGTCAGATCGTCACCGGGCATGGGGGGCCAATCGGCGCGCGCCCAGCTGGGGCCTTGCGCCTCGGCCTTTACATCCAGATCGGCATCGCCAAGCTGGCGGAAAAACTCTTGCCACGCCTCATCGACCGCATTGGGATCGTTGGCATATCGGGCATAAAGCTGTTCTAGATATTCAGCGTTATGTCCCTGCATAAAGCTGGAAGCATGGAACAGATCGTTGGAGGATTGATCAGTCATTTGTTGCTCTCCTAAGGGAGTTACTGGCAGAGGATGATGTAGTGACGGGTATTTGGTGGAAAATCGTCGGGATGATGCACTGTCGTGTCATTGGTACTAGCGATTTGGGTGCCACCCAACGCACAAATCTTTGCGGCGGATTTACCCAACTGTATTTTGGTTATTTTCGCTGAGTTGTAGATTATGCTTGTTTGGTTTCCCGCTGTAATGCGAGCAACCAACCCATCCTTAGGAAGCCCAGAAATGGGTTCAATCAATTGTAAATCTGCCGAATTCGTTTCGGTAGCTTCACTAGTTTGGGTTTGAGCAGATGTGCTTATCTGGCAACCAGATAAGCACACTGTCAAAACTAGGGGTAATATAGAAACCCTAGACATAAATTACCCAATCGCCTCAATAACAGCTTCGCCTAGTGTGGCAGGGCTGTCGGCGACGATGATGCCAGCGGCGCGCATGGCTTCGATTTTATCCTCTGCGCCGCCTTTGCCACCGGCGACGATTGCGCCTGCGTGGCCCATACGACGGCCCGGAGGGGCTGTGCGACCTGCGATAAAGCCGGCCGTGGGTTTCCAGCGGCCTTTTTTCTTTTCATCGGCAAGGAATTGCGCCGCTTCTTCTTCGGCAGAGCCACCGATCTCGCCGATCATGATGATGCTTTGCGTCTCGGGATCAGCAAGGAACATCTCTAGCACGTCGATGTGTTCGGTGCCTTTGATCGGATCGCCACCGATGCCCACAGCAGAAGACTGCCCCAGACCCAGATCAGTGGTTTGCTTCACCGCCTCATAGGTCAAGGTGCCTGAGCGGCTGACAACACCGCATGAGCCGCGCTGGTGGATGTGGCCCGGCATGATGCCGATTTTGCATTCGCCCGGCGTGATGATGCCGGGGCAGTTGGGGCCGATCAGGCGGCTTTTGCTGCCCTCAAGCGCACGTTTGACGCGCATCATGTCCAGCACCGGGATGCCTTCGGTGATGCAAACAATCAGCTCCATCTCGGCGTCGATCGCCTCAAGGATGGAATCGGCCGCGAAAGGTGGGGGAACATAGATCACCGACGCGTTCGCCTCGGTTACATGCCGTGCCTCATGGACAGAGTTGAACACGGGCAGGCCCAGATGTTCGCTGCCGCCCTTGCCGGGGGTGACACCACCGACCATTTGCGTGCCATATGCTATGGCCTGTTCAGAGTGGAATGTGCCCTGCGAGCCGGTGAGGCCCTGACAGATCACTTTGGTATTTGCGTTTACGAGGACTGCCATTTTGGAGTCTCCTATTTCGTCCAAGCGTCAGATGACGCGGAATTCTGGTGAATTTCGGTGCGAAAGTAACCAATTGAGCGGGCAATAGGTGTTGCATAGGTCGTCGCCTTTTCCGCGGACCAATTTGGGCACGGATTTCCGGTTTGGGAGCCGGATTTGTTAAGGGCGTTGACGTATGGCACCTGCTTACCCCTTAACCGCTTTCACGATCTTCTCGGCACCGTCCTTGAGGTTATCCGCCGCAATCACATCGACATCAGAGTTGTTGATGATCGCTTTGCCAGCTTCGACATTGGTGCCTTCTAGGCGCACAACCAATGGCACCTGTAGGCCCACTTCTTTGACAGCGGCCACAACGCCCTCAGCGATTACATCACAACGCATGATGCCGCCAAAGATGTTGACCAGAATGCCTTTGACCTGTGGGTCAGAGGTGATGATTTTAAACGCCTCGGTGACCTTTTCTTTGGTCGCGCCGCCACCAACATCCAAGAAATTCGCAGGCTCAGCGCCATACAGTTTGATGATGTCCATCGTCGCCATCGCCAGACCCGCACCATTGACCATGCAGCCAATTTCACCATCTAGGGCGATATAGTTCAGGTCATATTTGCTGGCTTCCAGCTCTTTGCTGTCTTCTTCGGTCTCGTCGCGCAATTCCGCGATGTCGGCGTGGCGATAGATCGCGTTGCCGTCAAACGATACCTTGGCGTCCAGCACCTTAAGATCACCACTGTCAGAAACGATCAGCGGGTTGATCTCCAGCATTTCCATGTCTTTTTCTTGGAACGCTTTGTACAGCAGACCCATCAGGGCGACGCATTGTTTAACCTGCTTGCCGGTCAGACCCAGCGTAAAGGCGATGCGGCGGCCATGGAAGGCCTGATACCCAGTGGCGGGATCAACGCTGAACGACAGGATTTTCTCTGGCGTTTCGGCGGCGACCTCTTCGATGTCCATCCCACCTTCGGTAGAACAAACAAACGATACGCGGCTGGTTTGACGATCAACCAACAGGGCAAGGTACAGTTCGGTTTCGATACCGGAGCCATCTTCGATATAGATGCGGTTAACCTGTTTACCCGCAGGGCCAGTCTGATGCGTCACAAGGGTGCGACCCAGCATTTTCTTGGCTTCTTCTGCGGCTTCTTCGACCGATTTGGTCAGGCGCACGCCGCCTTTTTCGCCCGCATCGGCCTCCTTAAAGGAGCCTTTGCCGCGGCCGCCCGCGTGAATTTGTGCCTTAACAACCCAAAGGGGGCCATCTAGGGCGCCCGCCGCGGTTTTCGCATCCTCGGCCTTGAGCACGACGCGCCCATCAGAAACCGGTGCGCCGTAAGAGCGAAGAAGTGCCTTCGCCTGGTATTCATGGATATTCATGAAACTGTCCCATACTTGCTGCAGTTAGCGATAGGTATAGGCATAATATTACCAAGGAACTAAGCTATTTTTTGAGGTTTTGGCTAAATGGGCGCATTTTCTCGCATTTGTGATCACATTAAAAAATTTAGTGATCACAAAAAGGCGAGGTGCCGCGAATTTTAAATATTTAGAGGCTGCGAAAAAGACCAAGCCGGGTGAGTTGGCGGTTGAGCCAAGAGATTCTCTGCGGGCCTGCAAGGCCGGTATTCGCCCTGTGGATCAGCTTTCGCGGGTGGCTGTCGCAATATGCGCGGGTGCGGTAACGCTCGCCATTTGGGTTCAGGGTGCCGTCGACCGATTGCCACTCTTGCAGGTGCTTAAAATACGCGCGCCCAACCAGATCCTCTGCGGTCGCGATGGGGGGCTGCGTGTCTGTTGCATCCATATGAATGCGGGAACTATGCAGAATACGCGGGGCACAAGTGCGCGAATCCCAGCTGCGAATTAGATCGACATCAATGATGTTATACTGTGCGGGCAGGGTGGCAATGCGCAGATCACTTAGGAACAGGAGTTCGCGCAGAATGGGCTGGTCAATGGTCAGTTCGCTGGTTTCAAACTGGTGCTGCCAGTCGCGTACGAACTCTAGGGTAGCGTCAGATCTGCGCATCCCAATCACGCCGCTGTTGTATTGCGGGAATGCTGCCGGGATCTGTGTTTTGTGAAATTTCTGCGTATGGGACGCCACATTCAGACGCTGATCATGCGCCGCGGCAAAATCAAAATGCTCCAGAACTTCAAAAATATCATCAACCGGAGCGACAAGAAACAAATCGGCATCAAGGCAGATTGTCAGATCAAAGCGTGAGCGTAGCAGGGCCTCAAACCGGGGGCGGCGGCCAGACTGATCGAGGCGATGAATTTCACTGAAAACCGGATCGTTGATATCTTGATCCGTAAACAGATCAATCGCGATGTCCGGGTGATATTGGGAAATCGTTTGTGCCGCTTGCCGGGCCAGACTTGTATAGTCCGGCCCGGTTACTGCGAAAATAAATCCGCGAGACATTACACCAAAGAGCTGTCGATGCCTTTGCAGGCGTCAACGAGGCCGTTCACGGCTTTGACAGAGCTGTCAAACATCGCTTGCTCGTCTGCGGTCATTTGGATGTCGATCACACGCTCAACACCACCGGCACCGATGACAGTTGGCACACCAACATACATGCCGTTCAACCCCAACGCGCCGTCAACATAGGCAGCACAAGGCAGAACGCGCTTTTGGTCTTTCAGATAGGCTTCGGCCATTTCAATCGCCGAGGTCGCAGGCGCATAAAACGCAGAACCGGTTTTCAACAGGCCAACGATTTCGGCACCGCCATCACGGGTGCGCTGGATGATCGCATCCATTTTGTCCTGTGTTGTCCAACCCATGTTGATCAGGTCAGGCAAAGGAATGCCCGCAACGGTGGAATAGCGCGCCAATGGCACCATTGTGTCGCCGTGTCCGCCCAGAACAAACGCTGTTACGTCGCGCATGGAGACATTGAATTCCTCAGCAAGGAAGTGACGGAAGCGCGCGCTATCCAGAACACCAGCCATGCCGCACACTTTGTTGTGGGGGAGGCCAGAGAATTCGCGCAATGCCCAAACCATGGCGTCCAGCGGGTTGGTGATGCAGATCACAAAGGCGTCTGGCGCGTGGGCTGCGATGCCTTCGCCAACGGATTTCATGACTTTCAGGTTGATGCCCAGCAGGTCATCACGGCTCATGCCGGGTTTGCGGGCCACGCCTGCGGTCACGATGCAAACATCTGCACCCGCGATGTCAGCGTAATCGCTGGTGCCGGACATGGCTGCATCGAATCCTTCAGAGGGGCCGGATTCAGCGATATCCAGAGCTTTGCCCTGTGGTAGGCCATCCGCGATGTCAAACAAGACGACGTCGCCCAGTTCTTTGACAGCTGCGAGATGGGCGAGCGTGCCGCCGATGTTACCTGCGCCGATAAGGGCAATTTTAGCTCTGGCCATGAAAATATCTCCGATCCGGTTGAAATTTGGCGTTTGGGTACGCCCTAAACCGCATCCGCGCAAGGGGCTTGCGCTGCACTGCGGCGGCGCAATCTGTTAGAGATGCGCCGCAAAACGTCAAAAATCACACGAAGATAAGGGGTTTTGGGGGGCAACCAGCGTCGCGGACCGATTGGTAAAATTTTCCGCGCATAGGGATAAAAAGGTCGTGTTTGACGCTTGCGCAGACCTTGATTTGAAGGTGCACGGGGCCTGAGTAGGCAATTTGGGCAGGCTTGGGAACCGCCTCAGCGCTACGATTCTGGCAGAACTTGGTACGGCTTTTCGAGGGGGAGGGTGGTAAATTGGCGTTGATCACGGGCAAAAAGCTGTGCCAGATCAATCCCGGATCAATTGGTGTCCCGCAAAATTATTGCGCCCTAATCCTAAGGTAAGGACCGGGCGCAATGGGATCGTTTATCTGTGTAATCCAGCTGTCCCGCGCGAAACCCATAGATTGGTTTAGCGCAAAAAGCCTATTACGCATCATTGCCCTTTGCTGGCAACGCCTCTGCCAAGGTCTCAAAGGCCTGACCCGAGGCCACAAGACAGGTCATACCATCTGGCATGGTGACGGTGATGGTCCATGTGCCGCTTTCGTCAGAGGCATACACCTCTATTACAGCGTTATTGGCACCCAAGCCCACCGATTGGCGGGTTTCGCCATAGCCTTCGGCCAGTCGCTGCACCACCGCCTCACGCGGGCCGCAGTTGCGTGCATTTTGCGCTGTCACTGATCCAGCAGCCAGCACCATCAGGCCAAGGCCCATCGTCATCATCAGGAGTTTCTGTTTCATTGCTTTACCCTTTTAGCAAGACGCACCCCGTCCGGCTCCCCGCGCAGCTTTGGCGCGGTGACGGTCTGTGCCCCCGTGTTCCTTCAAGGATCGAACCCTGCATCCGTTTCATCGGCGGCCAAGCCGAGCGGACCTCCCGCTTCTATTGTTCGACATAAACAGGATGCAGTATAATCCGCAAAATAAGGGTTAATTCTAAGAACGTACCCCTTTCGTACCCACATTCTGCGACAGCAAAGACCGGGGTGAATTTCGTCGGACCGCAGCATTATTCTGCGCTGCGGCAAAAATCACTTGAACTTTTCTGTGAAAAATTGTCTTTTCTGCGCAACTTTATTGCTGAGGGGAACGATAGCTATGGAAACTATGGATCAACGTATGCGCCCGTATCGTTCTGTGCTCTATATTCCTGGCTCCAATGGTCGCGCCTTGGAAAAGGCCAAGACGTTGCCAGTGGACGCTGTCATCTTTGATTTGGAAGACGCCGTTTCAGCCGCCGAGAAAACCAACGCCCGTCATTTGCTAGGGGCGACATTGCACCATGGCGGGTACGGCGCGCGGATGTGTATCGTGCGTATCAACGGCCTTGATACCGAATGGGGGGCGGATGATGCTGCCTCGGTTCGGGATATGAATTGCGACGCCGTGCTGTTGCCCAAAGTAGAGAGTGCCGCACAGGTTTCGGCCTTGGCCGAGATTGTTGGCGACACCCCGATTTGGGCGATGATGGAGACCCCGCGCGGCATGCTGAACGCCGCAGAAATCGCCGCCCACCCGCAACTGACAGGCATGGTCATGGGCACCAATGATCTTGCCAAAGATCTGCAAACCCGGTTTCGCGCGGACCGCATGCCCTTGATGACAGGGCTTGGCCTATGTCTGCTTGCCGCCAAGGCCGAGGGCATCGTGATCGTGGATGGGGTTTATAACGCGTTTAAAGATACCGAGGGCCTGACTGCTGAATGCGAGCAGGGGCGTGACATGGGATTTGACGGCAAAACCCTGATTCACCCCGCACAGGTTGAGGTCGCCAATGTGGCCTTTGCCCCGTCAGAGGATGAAATCACCTTGGCGCAACGCCAGATCACCGCCTTTGAGGAGGCCGTTTCCGAGGGATCAGGCGTTGCCGTGGTTGATGGGCGGATCGTGGAAAACCTGCATGTTGCCACCGCGCGCGATCTAATCGCCAAGGCCGACGCCATTGCCGCTGTTTCAGCCTCTGCCATTTAAGGGCGGGCAGCGCGCGCGCCTTAAACCCTTCTGCGCTTTCGCTGGGCCAATGCATATGAATAACGCTTTAGATAGATGCCGAAACGCATTAGGCGTGAGGTCAAACATTTTTGGGAGACTGACATGACACTATTGTTCATAGGCGTGCTGCTGTGGATCGCACCGCATTATTTCAAACGGGTCACGCCAGACCTGCGCGCCTCCATGGGGGATAAGGGTAAACTGGTGGTCACCCTGCTGCTTGTATTGTCGATTGTGC
Organism: uncultured Cognatishimia sp.; assembly: GCA_964021645.1. Taxonomy (GTDB): domain Bacteria; phylum Pseudomonadota; class Alphaproteobacteria; order Rhodobacterales; family Rhodobacteraceae; genus CANLDA01. The sequence continues at coordinate 8,334 of CAXIAD010000075.1, forward strand.
TGATGGTTCTGGGATATCGCGCCGCCGATTTCGTTGACGTTTGGACACCACCCAGCTGGGCCGTTCATATCAATAATACCCTGATGGTTATCGCACTGTATCTGACCAGCCCGGGCCCGAAAAAAGGCGCGATCTTTTACAAATTGCGCCACCCGATGTTGCTGGGTTTTGGTCTTTGGGCGATTGCGCATCTGTTGGTCAACGGCGATCAAGCATCGATTCTGCTGTTTGGCGGCATGCTGTTCTGGGCCGTATCACAGGCCATGCTGATCAATCGCGCCGAACCTGACTGGACACCAAATCCCAAGGGCCGCATCGTCAAAGACATCATGTTCCTTGCGATTTCTGTCCTGCTGTTGGGTGTGATTGGCTATGTGCACAGTCTGATCGGCCCTTCACCCTTTCCGGGATAACTTAGGTCTTTAACGGGATACCACCATGAAGCTTTATCGTTTCCTCTCCGAGGATGACACATCAGCCTTTTGCCACAAGGTAACAGAAGCCCTGAACAAAGGCTGGGAGCTGCATGGTGGCCCGACCCAGACGTTTGACCCCGTAAAGGGCATCATGCGGTGTGGCCAAGCCGTCACCAAAGAGACCCCCGGCACCTATACCCCTGATACAAAACTAGGAGCCCAGTGATGAGTAAAACACCGATGAGCAAAACTTCAGCCGCAAAGACAAATCCCGGCCGCTTCTTTGAGGATTACAGCGTCGGCGACGTGATCAACCACGCCGTTCCGCGCACTGTATCCGGCGGGGAGCGCGCGCTGTATCACGCGCTTTATCCTGCACGCCATGCGCTCTATTCCTCTGATGAATTCGCGCGCAACAGCGGGCTGCCTGCCTCCCCGATTGATGATCTTGCGGCCTTTCACGTGGTGTTTGGCAAAACCGTGCCGGATGTTTCGCTGAATGCGCTGGCCAATCTCGGCTATGCCGAGGGGCGTTGGCTATTGCCTGTATACGCCGGTGACACGCTGCGTTCTGTTTCTACCGTTATTGGTGTCAAACAAAACTCCAACGGGAAATCCGGCGTTGTTTATGTGCGCACCCAAGGCATCAATCAACACGGCGAGACTGTGATGGAATTCGTGCGCTGGGTCATGGTGCGCAAACGCGACTTTGACGCGCCCGCACCCGTTACCGTGATCCCCGAGCTGTCAAAAACCCTCTCCGCCGATCAGCTCGTGATCCCCGAAGGGCTGGATTTCACGAATTACGACTTTACCCTCGCAGGCGAAGCCCACCGTTGGGGCGATTACGCCATTGGCGAAACCATTGACCACGTCGATGGCGTCACCATCGAAGAGGCAGAGCATATGATCGCCACGCGCTTGTGGCAGAACACCGCCAAGGTGCATTTTGACAATACCGCCCGCCCGGATGGCACGCGGCTGATCTATGGGGGTCACGTGATTTCCATGGCGCGCACCCTGTCGTTCAATGGTCTGGCCAATGCGCAGATGATCGTTGGGCTAAACGCGGGTGCCCATGCCAATCCCTGCCTGTCGGGCATGACCATCCGCGCTTGGTCCGAAGTACTGGACAAGGCCGAAACCACAGCGCCCGGCGTCGGCGCCATCCGCCTGCGCCTTGTCGCAACCAAAGGCGGCGATGCCTTCGCGCTCAAGGGCGAGGACGGCAAATACGACCCCAACGTCCTGCTTGATCTGGATTACTGGGCCTTGATGCCAATTTAGTACCGCAAAATATTGCAAGGGAAATATTAATGTCAAAAGTTCTTGGTTTAGGCACGTTTTTGGGCGGCCTTGGGGCCTGTGTTGGTGCTGCGGCATCATGGTTTGCGCTGTCAGGCGATCAATCTCTCGCGACGGGCGAAGAGATCGTGCAGGCGCTGCATTCCATTGAGGCATCCATCTCCCAGAATGGTGTGTCACTTAACGATACATCCGCGGCGGATATCGGTAAGGCATTGGATTCTTTTACTGGCGCTTTGGCTCAATCTGGTGGTTCGGACACAAGCCCAGCCCCATTTGTGGCGCGCTCTTATTCCGGTTTGGCCGTTTATAAGACGGGCGACATCTTTGACTATGTTGCACCAAACGGTGTTTCCAGTCTGACAATGTTAGAGAGAACGACTGAAGACACGGCAGTCCTGAAATTTAATGGCAGCGGATATGGGGTGGGGCTTGGAAATCATCTTAAGCTAAAGTTTGGTGATATGATGTGTCGTTTCGAAGTAATTGCCGTCGAAAAGAAAACCGCCACGATACGGTCCAGTTGTGAATGAGGCCGGATGACGCCTCTCAATAGGGGCGTTGTCCTATCTGACACCATGGCTAAATGGCCGCTGATATAAATTTGATGTGACAAGGCCCGTTTGGGCGCTACTCTCCTATTATGCTAGGGTCTGTCTTCAAATTATCTGCGCTTAAAATCTCCGGTCTTTTGACCCTGCTCAGCGCGCCTGTCGCGGCCTGTGATCTTGCCTTGGCCTTGGCGGTTGATGTGTCGGGGTCGGTTGATCCCGCTGAGTACCGCATTCAGATGGATGGTTTGGCACTTGGGCTGCGTGATGGCATTGTGGCCGACGCTTTGGTGCGCGCAAATGCGGCGGTGATGTTGGTGCAATGGTCCGGCGAATCGCGTCAGGTCACGACAATCCCTTGGACACGGCTTAGCAGTTTTGACGATGTCGCTGCCTTGGCTGACCGTGTGTCACTAGACAGGCGCATGTGGCGCAATTATTCCACCGCGATTGGCGATGCGCTGCATCATACTCTTGGCGAATTTGCCTCCGTCACCGATTGCAAACGTCGGGTGATTGACGTCTCCGGTGATGGCGTTTCAAATGAGGGGCGCGCGCCGATCCAGCTGCGCGCGGCGTTGCGCCGTGCAGATGTCACGGTCAATGCATTGGTGATTGAAACCGATAAGGATGTCGATCTCACCGGCTATTTCTGGGAAAACGTGATCACAGGCGAGGGGGCCTTTGTTGTCACTGCGAATGGGTTTGCAGACTACCCCCAAAGGATTCGACAGAAACTGATACGCGAAACCACACGCCAATTGGCGACCCTCAAGCGCTTCGAGAAAAACGTGAATCACGGTTTTCTCTCGAAACGCCCGTAACACTGATATGTTTCGCGGCGGCTTCATTCAAACCTGTCTCAAGTATAAGAGGAAACGGTTTCAAGGGCGAAGCGCTGGATTGATATTTTGTGAGCACAAATAGATTGCGGTGATCACAAATGCGCCTGAGGTAAAGAAAATGCGAAAAAACCCCGATAAATGGACAAAAAACCGCATGTGTTAACCCTTGCATAAGGTGACAGTGGAAAAAAAACCGTTAGTAAAGGGTGCAAGGGAACCGGAAAGGATTCAACATGGCCGATGCGAACCAGGGCAACCGCCCACTATCGCCACATATGACGATTTATCGTCCGCAAATTACCTCGGTGCTGTCGATCCTGCACCGTATCACGGGCACAGGCATGATGCTGGCGGCCTTGTTGATTGTTTGGTGGTTTGTCGCGGCGGCAACCGGGGCTGAATATTTCGCCTTTGTTGACGGGCTGCTGACGTCTTGGTTCGGGATGCTGATCCTGATTGGATCGCTCTGGGCGTTTTGGTTCCATTTCTTTAATGGCATTCGCCACCTGCGCTGGGACGCTGTTGTTGGCCTTGGCATTGGCGAAAGCGCGCGCACTGGCTGGATCGCCGTTGTACTTTCCATTGTGATGACGGTGCTTTGCATCGTGCTCGCCGTCTAATTTACTGTATAATCCGCCCATAACCGGAGGCTGATATGTCTTTTTTGACCGATTACAAACGCGTCGCGGGTCTTGGCTCTGCTAAAACCGGAACCGAGCATTTTGTTGAGCAACGCCTAAGCGCGATCGCATTGATCCCATTGTCGCTGTTGTTTCTCTATACCTTTATTCCGGCGCTGGGCGCTGGCTATGAGGCAGTGCTGGCGATCTATGCGCGTCCTATTCCTGCGTTGATTGCGATCATGTTTATTTGGGCGATGTTTAGTCACCTGCGCATGGGCCTTCAGGTTGTGATTGAGGATTACATTCCCAATCACCGTGTCCAAATGCGCCTGTTGATCATCAACGCGCTGCTTTGGCGTGCTGCGGCGATTGCGGGTGTTTTTGCGGTTGCCAAATTGGCCTTTACTGCCTGACCCTTCGCCACCACCACGCCTATCTATACACGCCTATCACACGTGCCTATTTCGGAGAGCTTTGATGTCTGCATATGAATATGAAACCCATGACTATGACGTGGTTGTGGTGGGGGCGGGCGGCGCTGGTCTGCGCGCGACACTCGGAATGGCAGAGCAGGGGCTGCGCACGGCCTGTGTGACCAAAGTATTCCCAACCCGCTCGCACACAGTTGCGGCGCAGGGCGGCATCGCGGCATCCCTGTCCAACATGGGCCCCGATAACTGGCAGTGGCACATGTATGACACCGTCAAAGGGTCTGACTGGCTGGGCGAT
>CAXIAD010000076.1:0-12763 GCA_964021645.1 uncultured Cognatishimia sp.
AACGATTTTGGCTTCTGGGCAGTTTTGGGCGCGGGCATCACGCCGTTTCCATTCCAGGTCTTTACCATCATGTCGGGCTGGACGTGCATGCCGATCGCCACCTTTTTCGCCACTTCAATTCTTGCGCGCGGGTTACGGTTCTTTATTGTTGCCGGGTTGCTATGGAAATTCGGCCCCCCCGTGCGCGACTTTATTGACAAACGCCTGGGCCTTGTCGCCACAGTTTTTCTCGTTCTGCTTTTTGGTAGCTTTATGTTGGTTAGGTATATCTGATGATTTCGCAGCGCTCTTTGACGGTTCTTCTCACACTAGCTTCGGCGGCGATGATGCTCTCTGCATGGGGTTTCCAGTATATCGGCGGCTATCCTCCTTGCAAAATGTGTTTCTGGCAGCGCTATCCGCATATGGCGGCAGTGGTGATTGGCGCGCTGGCTTTGGCGCTGAAAACGCGCCTCCTTGCATGGCTTGGCGCAGTTTCCCTCATGACCACCAGCGGGATTGGTGTCTATCATTCCGGGGTTGAACGCGACTTGTGGGAAGGGCCGACATCCTGCACCTCCTCCGCGATTGGTGGCATGTCGACAACCGATCTGATGGATCAGATCATGAATGCCCCATTGGTGCGTTGCGACGATATCCCATGGCAGATGTTTGGTTTGACCATGGCCAACCTCAATGCGCTTGGCTCGCTGGTTATTGGTCTTGGCTGGGTATGGTTGGCCCTGCGCAAGGCTGATTGATTAGCTGGATTTACGCGTCGCCAGCAAGAGGTTGGTTTCACTGGTCGCCACGCCTTCCAGCTTGCGAATGCCGTCCAACACCCGATCCAGCCGTTCCAACGTATCGGTGCCAATTTCCGCAACCAGATCCCACCGCCCATTGGTGGAATGCAGCGCTCGCACCTCGGTAAAGCCGGACAATTGGCGCACAATCCGGTCCGTGCCACGCCCTTCGATCCCGATCAACATCAGGGCCCGCACAGGATCATTATGCGCGTCTTCCTTTAACACGACCGAAAACCCGACAATATCGCCGCGATCCCGCAGCCGCTCTATGCGCCCCCGGATCGTCGTCCGTGACACCCCCAAAAGCAGCGCCAAATCAGACAGGGACGCCCGCGCATCGTGCCGCAGCGCCGAGATTAGCTTCTTGTCAACATCATCCACTTTGAAACATCCATCTGCCATTTTGTATAAATTGGTGCCGTTATGTACAAATTGCCCCCTAATAATCAACCCATTTCGGCAGCATCCTAAAAAGGAATCAATATAAGGCACGTAAAATGACTGCGCAAAAATGTGTTCTGGTTGGGGCTCCGGTTGACTCCGGCAAACGCCGCCGCGGCTGCTTGATGGGCCCGGATGCCTACCGCACCGCTGGCATTGTTGAGACCCTGACAGACCTTGGCCACCACATCACTGATACCGGCAATGTGACCCCCGCGACCCACAACACCCCCTGCCCTGACGACCGCCTATATGAGTGGCACGAAACCGTCGGCTGGACCATCGCATTGGCCAAAGCAGCCGAGGAAGCCATGTCCATCGGCCTGCCGATTTTCCTTGGCGGTGATCATGTTCTATCCGCTGGCACAGTCACTGGTGTTGCCAATTTCGCCGCCAGTCAAAACCGCCCCCTCTTTGTGCTGTGGCTAGATGCCCATAGCGATTTTCACACGCCCCAATCCACCGATTCCGGCAATCTGCACGGCACCCCCGTGGGATATTTCTCTGGCCGCTCTGGCTTCACCGGGTTTCCCGCCGTCACAAACCCCGTCCCACAGGAAAACATCTGCATCATTGGCCTGCGCTCAGTCGACGCGCCAGAACGTGACGCGCTGCAACACAGCGCAATCCACCGCCACGACATGCGCGAAATTGACGAAAACGGCATCGCCAAACCGCTCGCGGCCTTCCTAGACAAGGTCGCCGCCGCCAATGGCCTGCTGCATGTGTCGCTTGACGTTGATTTCCTCGATCCCGCCGTCGCCCCGGCTGTCGGCACCACTGTCCCCGGCGGTGCTACCGTCCGCGAGGCCCATCTCGTCATGGAAATGCTCCACGATAGCGCCCTGATGAGCTCGCTCGACCTTGTCGAACTCAACCCGTTTCTGGATGAGCGCGGACGCACCGCCTCCCTGATGGTCGATCTTGCCGCCTCCGCCCTTGGGCGCCGCATCTTTGATCGCCCCACCCACCGTTTCTAAAGCGTTTCCATAACCCGAGGTTCCCCCATGACCACGCCCTCCATCAATGCCCCCTCCTCCAAGGCACTCGTGCCCTTCGTCAGCGTCGACAACATGATGCGCCTGATCCATAGCATCGGTATTGAGGCCATGCTGCGTGATCTCGCAGCCTATGTTGAACAAGATTTCCGTCGCTGGGAGCTGTTTGACAAAACTCCTCGCGTCGCCAGCCATTCCGACGTTGGCGTGATTGAACTTATGCCTACCTCTGACGGCGAGGCCTATGGCTTCAAATACGTGAACGGCCACCCCAAAAACACCTCCGAAGGTCTGCAAACCGTCACCGCCTTTGGCCTGCTCGCCGATGTCTACACCGGCTATCCGGTGCTTCTGACCGAAATGACCATCCTCACCGCCCTGCGTACTGCGGCCACCTCAGCAATGGCCGCCAAATACCTCGCCCCAAAGGGCGCAACCACCATGGCAATGATCGGCAATGGCGCGCAATCTGAATTCCAATCCATCGCGATGAAGGCCATTTGCGGTCTCACCACCGTGCGCCTCTACGACAAAGACCCTGCCGCCACCGCCAAATGCGCGGCCAACCTCGCGACCTCAGGCCTCACCGTTATTGCGTGCAAATCCCCAGAGGAAGCCATCGAAGGCGCGCAGATTCTCACCACCTGCACCGCCGATAAACAAAACGCCACGATCCTGACCGATAATATGGTTGGCGCAGGCGTGCACATCAACGCCATCGGCGGCGATTGCCCCGGCAAAACCGAGCTCGCCAGCGGCATCCTCTCCCGCTCTGACGTTTTTGTCGAATACCCGCCCCAAACTAGGATTGAAGGCGAAATTCAACAAATGCCCGAGGATTTCCCCACCACCGAACTATGGCAAGTCATCACCGGCACCAAACAAGGTCGCACAGACCCCCGCCAAATCACCCTCTTTGACAGCGTCGGCTTCGCGATTGAGGATTTTTCGGCCCTTCGCTACATCCGCGACCACATCAAAGAAACCGATTTCTATCTAGAGCTGGACATGCTCGCCGATCCAGACAATCCCCGCGATCTATTCGGCATGCTACAACGCGCCACGCCGACCTAAACCCAAGATGCAAATCTAACCTATGGCCAAAACGCCCGCAGCTTCTTTTGGCCATAAATATCCTGCCCCTAGCTCACCCAGATCTGCCCCGATAGATAAAATTGAACACAGATTTCTGGGGGCTAATCACCCCCAGATTAACCATGATTCGGGCCAAATTCGCTCGAAACGTACATTTCAAAGCCCGAAATTGGCAATTCGTCCCTTTCGCCAATTGTTAAACCAGCGGGCGTTGTGCCCCCAAATATCCAAAACGCAACATCTGGCCGCTAAACCCCGCGTAAAACCCCATACATTCGCTGAAATCCCGCATAATACCCCAGAAAACACCGCATTAACACTGCGCACGCCCTCCTTAGGCGTCCAACTCCGCATCCCAATACAAAAAATCCATCCAGCTTTCGTGCAGGAAATTCGGCGGGAATTTCCGCCCCATATTCAGCAATTCCCCAGCCACCGGTTGGCGCGGCGGTTTGCGTAAATTCATCCCCGATTGACGCAGTGATTTCGCCGCCTTTTTCAGGTTACAGGGCGAACAGGCCGCAACCACGTTTTGCCAACTCGTCACCCCGCCAGAGGCCCGCGGCACCACATGATCAAAGGTCAAATCACCCGTTGATCCACAATACTGACAGCGAAATTCATCCCGCAAAAACAAATTAAAGCGCGTGAAGGCCACGCGCTTTTGAGGTCTTACAAAATCCTTCAGAACCACCACACTCGGTATCCTGATTTCCGTCGACGGGCTTCTGACCACCTGATCATATTCCGCCACGATATCGACACGATCCATATAGGCCGCCTTGACCGCTTCCTGCCAAGGCCACAAGGATAGCGGATAATATGACAAGGGTCGATAATCTGCATTCAGCACCAATGCCGGATGACGTTTTAACGCCGCAGGTTCACGTACAAATTCAGTTCTGAAATCGCCATCCATCAGGAACGCGTCCTTCACCCAATTGCTTACAACTCAGCATTCGGGCCGGACATGCCGCCCCTGCTCAATATCCACTATATATAGGGTTCGCTCTATGGCAAGCCTCACGATATATGAATACCCAAGCCAAACCAGCCCTGCAAACAGGGTACTGAATTCTGACGATTGAGAAAGTTATCCACAGGGTGGGATGCGCGCCAACCGTCGTCAGCGCGCCCGTTTTTCGCCCTTACAGGCCCAGCTTATCGCGCATAAACGCCAGCGCCACACTCAGCCCATCAGGGGCAATTCCGTGGCCCGTGCCCTTCATGATATGCGCATAAACATCCTTGAAACCCGCCTGCTCAAGCGCCTCTGCGGCCTCAGGCAATGATTGCACAGGAACTACCTCATCGGCGTCGCCATGCACCAACAATATGGGCGGCGTGCATTTCACTTCATCTGCCAGCAATTCGGGCGACAGCAACCGACCAGAGAATGCAACAATGCCCGCAATCTCATCTTCGCGCCGTGGCGCCACATGCAAGCTCATCATTGTGCCTTGCGAAAAACCAAACAAAACCACCTGCTCTGGCAGGACATCCTCGTCCACCATCACCGCATCCAAAAAGGCGTTCAAATCCTCCGTCGCGGCCTGCATGCCACGCTCGCTTTCCTCTTCCGAGGAATGGTCGATCCACGGGATTGGAAACCACTGATAACCCATTGGTGAGCCAGCACAATCTTCTGGCGCATCTGGCGAAAGAAACAGCGTATCAGGCAGATGTTCTGACAATGGATCTGCCAGTCCAAGCAAGTCTTGGCCATTCGCACCATAGCCATGCAAAAAGACCACAATAGAGCGCACATCCCCCGATACCGGTTCCTTGCGCAGCGTGTTCAATACCCGTGTCATCTGATCCCTTCCCGTTGCTTTAGAACGTGGTAGTAAGCCCAAAGCGCGCGCGCCGCAACCGACCGCCATGGCGACCATTGCTCAGCCATTTTTCTCAGCTCTCGCTCCTTGGGACGGGCCGGTAAATCAAACAAAATACGCGCCGCCTCCTGCAATGCCAGATCACCCGGCGCAAACACATCCGCCCGCCCTAATGAAAACATCGCATAGATTTCCGCCGTCCAAACGCCGATCCCGTTTACGGCGGTTAACCGGGCAATAACCTCATCTGTCGGGGCAGTTCGCAAGGCAGCAAAATCAATCCGAGCCTCTGCAAGCGCGCGCCCGTATTTGATCTTTTGACGGCTTAATCCCACCGCGCGCAATTCCTCATCACTTGCCGCCAAGATATTGCGCGGCCCGGTTAGTTTTGCCTCTTGCAACCGCTTCCAGATCGCATTTGCCGAGGCCACGCTAACCTGTTGGCTGACAATGGCGCTAAACAACTGCGCAAACCCATCCGTCCGCAACCGTGTTGGCAAAGCTCCGGTTTGGTGCAAAACCTCCGCCCAACGCTCATCCTGAGAGGTCAGCCACAAGGCCCCCTCGGCCACACATTCAGGCGTTTCAATGATCCGACCTAACACGGCACTTGCCCCCAATTTCAACTATCACGCGACCCTACTCGGCCCCACATCATTTGCGTAGCATTTTGTTACTTTGGTTTCTGACGCGACGGCACAATAAAACCCGCAACAAAGCCTTTTCATTGTGGCAAAACAGGTCTAGCCATTTGCCCATGACACATATCATAGATGACGCCAAAGCCCGGCGTACCGTATTCATTTTGGTTTTGGCTCAGGCGCTTATTGGCGCACAGATGCCGATGATTTTCACCATTGGGGGTCTGGCCGGACAATCACTTGCTTCCAATGCGTGTTTCGCGACCCTTCCCATCTCGCTGATTGTTCTTGGCTCGATGCTAACGGCGACGCCGATGGCGGCCATTATGCAGAAATACGGGCGTAAAACCGGCTTTATGATCGGGGCGGCAGCGGGCGCACTTGGCGGGGCTATCGGGGCCTATGGGTTAATGTTGGCTAGCTTTCCCCTGTTCCTTTTGGGCAGCTTTATCACCGGCATATACATGAGCGCACATGGCTTTTACCGCTTTGCTGCGGCGGATACGGCATCGGCCAGTTTCCGACCCAAAGCGATTTCATATGTCATGGCGGGTGGGCTAGCAGCAGCCATCATCGGCCCGCAACTCGTCAAGGTGACAGCGGATTCAATGGTCGTGCCGTTTCTGGGCACCTATATTGCCATCATCGTGATCAATATCGTTGGCTCCGGTTTGTTTTTGTTTCTTGATATCCCAACCCCTGCGCCACGCAATGCAGACATGCCGCGCGGCCGTTCCCGTTGGGAATTGATCAAGACACCACGCATTGCCGTTGCTGTGATTTGTGCGACGGTTTCCTACGCTTTGATGAACCTTATGATGACATCAACCCCCCTCGCGGTGGTCGGTTGTGGGTTTGACAAAGGCGTTGCCGCCGACATCGTTGGCGCGCATGTTTTGGCGATGTTTGCACCGTCCTTTTTCACGGGCCATTTGATCAACCGTTTCGGCGTTGAAAAAATTGTCGCTACTGGGTTGGTGATTTTGGCAGCAGCAGGCGTTGTCGCCCTTCAAGGGGTGGAGCTGACCAATTTCTTTGGCGCGCTTATTCTCTTGGGCATTGGTTGGAACTTTGGCTTTATTGGCGCAACAGCGATGCTAACTGGGGCGCATGAACCCCATGAACAAGGGCGCGTTCAGGGCCTGAATGACCTGATCGTATTTGGCGGTGTTACCTTGGCCTCATTGGCCTCGGGTGGGTTGATGAACTGCTCTGGTGGCACGGCTCAGGCGGGATGGGCTGCGGTCAATATCGCAATGGCACCCTTCCTTATCTTGGCAGCCTGCGCCCTTATCTGGCTCATGCTACGCCCCAAGGAATCGGACGCTTAAACCCCTAACGGTTCCTTAGGCGGGCGCGATCACCAGCGCCCGCTAAACGCCCGCCACATTAAACCTGCGCGCGCGTGTATCGCACTTATGCCAAGTGACCCTTCGCCAACACGCAACGGGTTTTCCCGCACCTGTTCAAGGATCGCCTCTGCCTTCCACGCGGCCAATAACGCCTGCCCCGCGTGGCGTGACACATCACGGCGCATCTTTCGTGCAGCCTGTAGTTTGGTCAGCCCCTCGTCGGCAAGCGCCTGTATCGTTTCAGGCCGCCCATCCACCAAGGGAATACGTTTCTGCGCCTCAAGTGCAGGGATCGCACGGAACCAATTCGCCAACCCCATGGCATAGCCAACATCCTGAACCACACCCTCCTTTGCATCCCCCAAGCAAGACGCCGCGACCCACAGCAACGCACCTGAGGTGTGCTGAATATAGCGTTCAAAATGCGCCTCATCCTCAAAGGGGTCTTTGTGAATATCCCAGCGGCGCGCCTCAATCAGGTCATCCAATGCCTGCGTTTGTGGCGGTTTCAGCACGCTTGCCAAGGGCGTGACAACCTGATGGCGTCGCACTGTCTCTCCCGCTTGGATTTCCTCCAATGCGTCGCGCCACCATTGCAGGCGCATTTCGGCGATCATCGGTTCTTGGGTCACCCAAGGCGCGCGCGACACCTCGGAATTAAACGCATATAGCGGAAACAGCGTATCACGCGCAGTCGGTTTTGCCGCCATTGCCGCCAAGAAACGATCCGGGTCCGCGCGGTGCACAATCTCGGCACAGGCAGCAATATCATCATAGCTCACACTGAAAACCCTCGTTGATTTTTGCACATTTTGCGATCCGTTAGGCGGTGATCACTCAACCGGTGCGCCATCGCGTATCAGCTTCCAGATGATTGAATCCAACAGGGCCTCAAAGGAGGCATCGACTATATTCGCCGAAACCCCAACGGTTGACCACCGCCGCCCCTGCGCATCCTCGCAATCAATAATAACCCGCGTCACAGCCTCGGTGCCGCCCTGCGTGATCCGCACCTTAAAGTCGACCAACCGCAGATCATCAATATAATCCTGATAAGGCCCCAAATCCTTAGCCAGCGCTTTGGCCAACGCATTCACCGGGCCACGATCACTGCCGGTTTCATCCATGGATTCGCTGACCGATAGCATCTTTTTGCCGCCGATCTTGGCGACGATGATGGCCTCAGACAGGCTTACCATCCGGTTGTGTTTATTCTTGCGTCGCTCCACCGTCACTTTGTAGCGTTTGATCTCAAAGAACCTGGGCAATTGCCCTAACTCGTCACGCGCCAGCAATTCGAAACTCGCCGGAGCCGCATCATAGGAATAACCCTCGGCCTCGCGCGCCTTGATCCGGTCAAGAATGCGCGCCAAGGCCGGATCGCCCTTTGAAACCGTAATCCCTGCGTCATTCAAACGACTGCGTAAATTGGATTGCCCTGCCTGATTTGACATTGGGATCATGCGAGTATTGCCGACCAATGCAGGGTCGATATGCTCATATGTGGTGGGGTCCTTCAGGATCGCACTCGCATGCAACCCCGCCTTATGCGCAAAGGCGCTGGCCCCAACAAATGCCGCCTGCCGCAGGGGCACGCGGTTTAAAATTTCATCCAGCTGCCTGCTGACTTTGGTCAACTGTGCCAATGCCTCAGATGTGACACCGATTTCATATTTGCTCGCGTAAGGCTCCTTGAGCAACAGCATCGGGATTAGCGTTACCAGATTGGCATTGCCGCATCTTTCGCCCAATCCATTCAACGTCCCCTGAATTTGTCGCGCACCCGCCTCTACCGCAGCCAACGAATTGGCCACCGCGTGTTCTGTGTCATTATGCGTATGGATACCAACATGATCCCCCGGAATGCCCGCAGCAATCACCGCCGCAGTCGCCGCCGAAACCTCATGCGGCAATGCCCCTCCATTGGTGTCACACAACACGATCCACCGCGCTCCGGCATCAAACGCGGCCTTTAGCGTTTCAATCGCATAGGCGGGATTGGCCTTGAAACCATCGAAAAAATGCTCGGCGTCAAACAGCGCCTCTCTTCCCAAGGAGGTCAGATAGGTAATGGTTTTCGCAATATTTTCAGTGTTCTCAGCAAGCGTCACCCCAAGCGCGGTTTTCACGTGGAAATCATGCGATTTACCCACGACACACACCGCACTGGTTCCGGCATTAACAACCTGCGCCAGCACATCATCGTTTTCGGCAGACATGCCCGTGCGTTTGGTCATGCCAAAGGCGGTGAAACACGCCTTCAGTTGTGGTTCGGATTGGAAAAACTCGTTGTCAGTTGGGTTTGCACCCGGCCAACCGCCTTCGATGTAATCCACCCCCAAAACATCTAAGGCCTTAGCAATCTGGTGCTTTTCCGTCGTGGAAAACTGCACGCCATGGGTTTGCTGACCGTCCCTTAGGGTGGTGTCATAGATATACAGACGGTCTTTCATGACTTTAGGGCCTCCAATTTGGATGCATCGAACCCCGCAGCCGGAAGTAATTCCACCCCGGCTTTGCTCATGCGCACCTCTACTCCCGCATCGACAAAGGCGGCCTTCAACCGATCCACTTCGGAAAAATCCTTGCTTTGCATGGCGGCATTACGGGCATCCAACAATTGCTGCGCATAGCCCGACAGATCATCTGTTGGTGATAGCGCCCAGTCAGGAACCCCGTCCTCAAGCAGACCAAGCAATTGCAAGGACGCACCCAAAACCGCCGCATCCCCCGCCTGTGCAATCTGATGCAACTCCGCAAGCGCTTGTGATGTGTTCAAATCATCCGCAAGCGCCGCAACAACCTGAGGGGCGGGTGCATCTGCGCTCGTAACACCCTCAACCAACCCATACCATTTGCGCAGGGTTTTTTCGGCGTCCTGCGCCTTCTGGTCGGTCCAATCCATAGGCTTGCCATAATGCGTAGACAGAAACACAAAGCGAATAACCTCGCCCTGATACCCCTGATCCAGCAAATCCCGCACGGTAAAGAAGTTACCCAGGCTTTTGGACATTTTCTTGCCCTCAACCTGCAACATCTCATTGTGCATCCAGACATTTGCGAACGTCGATTCAGGATGGGCACAGCGGCTTTGTGCCAGCTCGTTTTCATGATGCGGGAACATCAAATCATTGCCGCCACCATGAATGTCAAAACTATCGCCCAACAAATCATAAGACATGGCAGAGCATTCAATATGCCAGCCGGGACGCCCCCGACCCCATGGGCTATCCCAGCCCGGTTGCTCGTCACTTGACGGTTTCCACAGCACGAAATCCATCGGGTTACGTTTGTACGGCGCGACCTCTACACGCGCCCCCGCGATCATGTCATCCACTGACCGACCCGACAGCGCGCCATAGGATTTGTAGCTATCCACAGCGAACAACGCATGCCCCTCGGCGGCATAGGCATGGCCATTGGCGATCAATTCCTCGATCATCGCGACCATTTGCGGAATAAACTGCGTGGCACGCGGCATTTCACTAGGTGCCATCGCCCCCAAAGAGGCCATATCAGTCAAATACCACGAAATTGTCTCTTCCGTGATCTCCCCGATGGAGCGCCCGCTTTCGAATGCGCGGGCATTTATTTTATCATCCACATCGGTAAAGTTGCGCACATAGGTAACGTGATCCGCCCCGTACACGTGCCGCAGCAGCCGAAACAGCATATCAAACACAATCACCGGACGCGCATTACCAATATGTGCGCGATCATAAACCGTCGGGCCACACACATACATCCGCACGTTATCGGATGAGATAGGCTCAAAAACCTCTTTCTTGCGAGATTTAGAATTGTGCAGCTTGATAATAGTCATGGCTCGTCCTTACACACGGGTGTCGGAGGCGGGCATAGCAACTTCATATGATTAAGAAAACAGAAGAACAGCCCACCGAAAAAATTCAGCAGGAAATAATGCAAATAATTGTGATGCATAGGGTGTTCATGAGGCGACCATAAAAGGTCACCTCATTTGGGTCAAGCTGCAATATTTGACCCTATTTTGACGCTGAGAGATCGCGTTTTTGCGCCAAAATTTCCGCTTAATCCAATCCCGCACCAATTCGCGCAATTAGCCGGCGACTAGTCGTCATAACTAACAACCTCAAATTCTATCCCGTCCGGGCCATCAAAATAAAACCGCCGTCCGGGTTCATAATCGGCATGCAAATGGGGCGTATAGCCTGCCGCTTTCACCTGTTTTTCGACTTGATCCAGATCGTCAACCACCACACCGATGTGGTTTAGGCCGGCCACTTGACCATAGCTGTCACCGCGTGCGCCCAACGGTGTGTTTGGGGAATATAGGGCCAAATAGCTGTCACTATCGCCGACATGCACAGAAAAACCATCGTCCTTCGCGCTGCCCTCCCAACGAATATGCCACCCAAACAGCGCACATAGTTTTGTTGCGCTTTCCTGCGGGTTCTGGACCGTGATGTTCAAATGCTCAAGTTTCATGAGATGTCCTTTCGATTGATTTTGCTTGGTTATTACTCTAACTCTTCAAGTTAACTTTAGCTCAACAGGAAAATATCTTTGCGAAACAGGACTCTAGAAAATCGCGGGCTAACAATTGGCCAAGTTTCCGACCGAACAGGCTTGGCACCATCAGCCATTCGATTCTACGAAGAAGAAGGTTTGGTGCATCCGTTTCGGGCGTCCAGCGGCCAAAGACGATTCCAACGCGCCGATATCCGGCGGCTGTCATTTGTGATGATTTCCCAGACATTGGGGTTTACGCTTACTCAAATCCGCGAGGCGCTTTGTACGCTGCCAGAACACCGAACCCCGACCAAGTCCGATTGGGAGCGTATTTCCAACACTTTCAAACAGGATTTGGATGCGCGTATTTCGCAAATGCAATCCCTGCGGGACAAATTGGATGGCTGCATCGGATGCGGCTGCCTATCGCTGTCAAATTGCAAACTTTACAACCCCAAAGACCGCATTCGAAAACAAGGCCAGGGCCCGCGATATCTGTTAGGCGATAGCGAAAGCGACGCGATGAACGCAGATCCGCCCCCAGCGCGCCCTGAGGCCAGTTAATGATGTTCAGCGTTTCGGGGTGATGCGCGCGCGTCTGATCCCCGCTGCCCCGAACGCTATTCGGTTTATTCAGATCCTCCATCACAGCCTATTGACCCAACGCAGAACAAATGTACCTCTGCCAGATCAACGAGGGGAGAAATGTGGCATGCAACTTTCAAACAGGATTACAACGCTGAATGGCGGTGGTTCGGATGGCTGGGACGTTTTTTACAGAGCGCGACGCATGGTCAATGAGGGGCAACCCATCATCGAGCTGACCATTGGCGAGCATGATGTGCGCACCGATCCCTCCATTCTGGATGCTATGGCCAAATCGGCACAGGGCGGCCACACAGGCTATGCCGCAGTGCCGGGCACAGCGGCCCTGAGAAGCGCTGTGGCCCAACGGGTTCAATCCCGAACCGGCGTGGAAACAAAACCCGAAAACGTCATGATCACCCCCGGTGGTCAGGCTGCCTTGTTTGCCGCCCATGTTGCCACCTGTAATCCGGGCGAGCACGCGCTGTTTCTTGATCCATATTACGCGACTTACCCCGGTCTAATTCGCTCGGCTGGTGC
>CAXIAD010000077.1:0-12662 GCA_964021645.1 uncultured Cognatishimia sp.
GGACATGTTTAACCGGATAACGCTGCTATCATCTTGATTACTAACAGGATTATTACGGCATGTGCCCGGATAAATACGCCCGTCGGGGCCGAATTGTGGTACGCCCTCTTGAGGGGCGGAGGCGGCGCGCTCAATGTCGGTGCGGCGGCAGATGCAGGGATAGGTGAGGCCCATGTCTGTAAGGCGCACGAGGGCGTCACTATAGGCTGGGGTTCGGCTTGATTGACGCAAGGTTGGTGTCTGCCACTCTAGGCCAAGCCATTGTAAATCATCATAAATTTGATCTTCCCAATGGGGCCGGCACCGGCTTTGGTCGATGTCTTCGATGCGTAAAAGGAATTCACCACCAGCGGCGCGCGCCTGATCATGGGCCAAAATTGCCGAATAGGCATGGCCCAAATGCAAAGGTCCGGTGGGGGATGGGGCAAACCTAGTTCGAAAAATCAAGCTTTTTCAATCACATACACGTAAGATTTAAGGTCGTGGCCGGGGAGGTGATCGCCATACTCCCGTAGGAGCAATCGTGCGGAACCATCGTCTAGATACTCATTAAGGCGGGCCTCATAGATGTGCTCGTTGATGGCGACATCATTGAGTGAAACCACCAATTTACCCTTTGATCCCAATGCGTTGAATAGCGTATCAATGACGGAAACCGGGGCGGCACCCGGCCCGATCAGACCGATTCCTGCGATGGCGCTGTAGGTGCCCGGCGAAAAAGGGAGGGTCTCACCATCAATCTGCGTTAAGTCAGTGTATATCGACTTGGATTTGGCGATTTTCAGCATCTCGGCGGAGAGATCAACGCCGTCGATTTTTTCAAAACCTGCCATGCGAAGCGCAAGACCGGAAAGCCCTGTTCCACAGCCAAAATCTAGTATTTTCAAAGACTTGTCGTCAGTGTATTTTGCCAATGCCTCGGCGCAACGGCGCGGGGTGGCGTATCCGTTATCCTTGATTTCGGCCTCATAACTGGTGGCCCAATCATCATAGAAGGATTTAACATCCTTTGGCCCACCGTCTGCGTAAGCTTTATCCAGAAATTTTTCTACCATCCGACAATTTTGACAACATTTCGGGCATTGGTCCAGCGCTCGCTGCATTAACGATGGATTTTGTGCGGGTTTCTGCGTTGCGCGGTTGGATTTTGCGCCTTACCGCGAGCAGATGTTGTGTTGCGCAAGGGGACGAGGCCCAACGCACGCAGGCTTAGGATTTGGCGAAAGGTGCGAATTGCCAGTTTCGACCGTTGAAATATACGTTTCGCGTGGATTTTGGCCGAATCATGGTTAATGCGTCGCCAAATTGCGCGGTTTATCTGTTTAAGATTTTATCAACCGGTCTGGGTTAGCGTTGGGATTAGGCGGGGTTGAGCCACGCCTGCCATTCAATTTTGGCGCGATCCGTGTAGGCCTTGTAGCGATCCTTGCGCCCGCGACGCCCGCCTTTGAGGCCATCAACGGGTTGGAAGAGACCAAAGTTAACATTCATCGGCTGAAAGGTCTTGGCCTCGGCCCCGCCGGTGATGTGATGCACGAGCGAACCCATGGCGGTGTTTAGGGGGGCCGTGTCGATTTGCGTGCCCAGAATTTCCGCCGCAGCGAGACGCCCGGCCAAAAGGCCCATGGCGGCACTTTCGACGTAGCCCTCAACCCCGGTGATTTGGCCGGCAAAACGGATGTGAGGTTGGGATTTCAGACGCATTTGGTCATCAAGCAAAGTGGGCGAGTTGATGAAGGTATTGCGATGGATGCCACCAAGCCGCGCGAATTGCGCGTTCTCAAGGGCGGGGATCATGCGCAGCACCTCTGTTTGGGCGCCGTATTTCATCTTGGTCTGGAAACCGACGATGTTGAGCAGGGTGCCAAGGGCGTTATCGCGGCGTAATTGGACCACGGCATAGGCCTTGTCGTCGGGTTTGTGGGCATTGGTCAGCCCGACAGGTTTCATCGGCCCAAAGCGCAGGGTTTCGCGCCCGCGCTCTGCCATCACCTCAATCGGGAGGCAACCGTCGAAATAACCGGCGGTTTCGCCTTCGTGGAATTCGGCCTTGTCGGCGGTTAATAGCGCGTCGATGAAGGCCTCATATTGCTCCTTGGTCATGGGGCAATTGAGGTAGGCCTTTTGCTCGGCCTCGGTCTCGCCCTTGTCATAGCGCGATTGCAGCCATGCGATATCCATGTCGATGCTATCGGCGTAGACAATCGGCGCGATGGCATCAAAAAACGCCAGCGCATCGGCGCCGGTTTCGGCCTGAATGGCGGAGCCTAATCCGGCGGAAGTAAGCGGGCCGGTGGCGATGATCCACTGACCATCGGTGGGCAGGGCGGTGATTTCGCCGTACTCAACCGTTATATTTGGATGGCTGGTGAGGGCGGCGGTCACGCTTTGCGCGAAGGGATCACGGTCAACGGCCAGCGCGCCACCCGCGGGCAGGCGGTGTTTGTCGGCGATTTGCATGATCAGCCCATTGGCGGCGCGCATTTCCCAATGCAGCAGGCCAACCGCGTTTTGTTCATCATCATCTGAGCGAAAGGAATTGGAGCACACCATTTCCGCCAGATCACCCGTGCGGTGGGCGAATGTTTCGACCTTGGGCCGCATTTCGTGGATCACCACAGGGACGCCCAAGTTTGCGGCCTGCCATGCGGCCTCGGATCCGGCCATGCCGCCGCCAATGATGTGCAATGTATCGGTCATAAGCCTGTCGCCAACCTGTTGGATCACAGCAATGTAGCGAGGTGCCCACGGCTATGAGGTTTCGTGCGCATCGGGATTGGGGTGTTTGGGTCAAGGTTCGATGCGCTTTGGGCCGCACATAATGGGTTTTTGGGGCGTGGTGAAGCGGCATTCTGTGGGGGCAGGCATTTGTAAGCAGTTTGGGGGCGAAAATGCGAAGGCCCGGGAGGGAATAATCCTCTACCGGGCCTTTTGCTCTGAGCGCTGCGAGCCGTTGGGACAGAGAGAGTCTGCCCCTGGAGGGTGGCCGTGATGCAGTGCCCAACCATGTTGAACAATCGTATTTACGATAAATTGTTTATGTCATGAGAGGTCTGGTGACGCTAGGCAAAAAAGGAGAAAATGAGGCGCTCTTCTGGAAACAATGGTGGCAATTGTGTCCAAACTGGGGGTAATTGAGGCAAGCCTTTGAAACATGAGAATATTTCGGGCATATTTAACATGGCATTGAGTGCGCGCGGCGACCAACCCAACAGATATATACACGCAGAGGTAGCGGGAATTTTCTAGGGCTTGGCGGGTTTGCGCCTAGGCTGGGGTTAGCTCTGTGTCCAGTCGGGCGTGCGTTTCTCCAAAAAGGCGCTGATTCCTTCTTCGGTATCGCGAAAGAGCATGTTTTCGACCATGGCGTCGCCCGTATAGGCGTAGGCGTCGGCGGTTCCCATCTGGAGTTGGGTGTAAAACGCCTGTTTGCCGATTTTGACGGCGGCGGAGAGTTTGCTGGCGACACGCTCTGCCAGCTCGGTTGCCTCGGATTCGAGTTGACCTGCGGGGACTGCGCGGTTGATAAGGCCCAGGTCTGCGGCACGTGTGGCGGGAATGAATTGGCCTGTAGAGAGCATTTCAAAGGCTTGTTTACGGGCGATGTTGCGGGTGAGGGCCACCATCGGTGTTGAGCAGAAGAGGCCGATGTTGACGCCGTTCACGCCAAATTTGGTATCCTCAGCCGCGATGGCCATGTCGCAGGTGGCGACCAATTGACAGCCCGCCGCTGTGGCGATTCCATGGACCTGTGCGATCACGGGTTGGGGCAGGGCCTGCACGGTGAGCATCATTTTGGCGCAACGATCAAAGAGATCTTTGAAGTAGGCCTTGCCGCCATCAGGGGCCGCGCGACCTGCAGTCATTTGTTTGAGATCATGACCTGCACAAAACGCCTTGCCCGCGCCAGAGAGGACAATGGCGCGCACGGATGTGTCGGTGGCCAGTTTGTCAAACTCAGATTGCAGGGCGGCGAGCATCTCATCGGAGAGCGCGTTTAGGCGTTCGGGTGCGTTCAGGCGCAGATGGGCAACGGCATTTGTGTCGCGACGTTCCAGAATTGTCATCTTGCTCTCCGTGGGGCTCTTGGTGTTGGTTGACAAAGCTTAGTCATGCACAAGATTGAGGGAAACCAATAAATGCGACAGAACGAATGTAAAATGGGTGTGATATGAAAGCAGTAATGAGCGTTGCCGAAATGGAGGCCTATCTAAGGGAAGTATTTCCGCAGGTTGAGGGCGAATTCGCGGTTGAGCATATGGACGGGGTAACAACCAAGATGCGCCTGATCGTGCAGGATCGGCATTTGCGCCCCGGCGGCACGGTTTCTGGCCCGTCAATGTTTGCCTTGGCAGATGTGTCGGCCTATGTCGCGACAATGGCCCCCTTGGGGCGCGAAGCCTTGGCGGTGACAACCAGTTGCTCTGTGGATTTTATGCGCAAGCCAGTGTCTGGAGTGGATTTGATTTCGACGGCGACATTGCTGAAGCTGGGGAAGACCCTGGCTGTTGTGGATATTTTGATCCGCTCCGAAGGGCAGGAAAACCCGGTTGCGCGGGCAACCATGACCTATTCTATCCCACCAAAGCGTTAGTTTGTGGCGTATCCGCAGGATGATTTGTGGATAAAAAAAGCCGGGGAACAAGCCCCGGCTTCCAGTTTTTCTGACACCAGCTGGGGATTAGTGGCGCCAGAATTTCTTTGAGGCCTCATGGCGTGCTGCCTCAGGTGTGATGCCGATATCCTTGAGGCGCACCGCATCCAGGCGCGCCAAGGCGCGACGGGTGCGATAACGCCGGTCCCATGTCGTCAGTTTTACCGCAAATGCCAAAGCCCACTTTGCCAAAACCGGGAGCGGGTGGTTTTGAGACAAGTTCACGAGGTGGCGTGCTTGCAGGGTCGCTGAGTGTGACATGGGACTTTCCTAATTATTGTATTGATACAATGTGAATTTTATGACAAAATGACAGGTACAATGAGTTTCGATATTGGTACAGGAAAATATTGTAATGGATACAAAGTGGCTGCCAACCCTCGCAACAGGCGGACGATCCAAATATCGCGCCCTGTCTGACAGCATTCGCAATGGGATTGCCAATGGTGATTTGAGGGGCGGGCAAAAGCTGCCACCTGTGCGGGATTTGGCGTTTCGATTACAGGTTACGCCGGGCACTGTGGCACGGGCCTATTCGATATTGGTCGAAGAGGGGGTGCTGCGGGCCGGTGTGGGGCGCGGCACATTTGTTGCAGAACCCAAAGCCGCCGTGCGCGCGCCATCATGGCCGCAAACCATCAGCATGCAATCGCCGGTTCTGGCCGATGTCGGACAATCTATGATGATACGCGAGGCGTTGGCGCATGTTTCCACGGATATTGATGATGATGCGCTGATGCAATTACCGTCGAGGGCACGCAATTTCGGGGCGCGTCAGGCGTTTCGAAAATGGATGGCAGACGCCCCGGTTGGCGCCTTTACCGAGGAAAATGTGGTTATCACCCACGGGGCACAGAATGCGATCCTGCATATCTTGATGACGGTTCTTACGGGGCCGTCTCCTGTGGTTTTGGTGGATGAGTTATCGTTTCCGGGGTTTCGGCGGGCGGCAGAGCTGTGTCGTGCCCAAGTGATCGGGGTGCCGTGGGATGAGGAAGGGCCTTGTGTCGATACATTAACGCGGTTGGCGCGTGAAACTGGTGCGCAGATATATTGTACCAGTGCAGAGGTCGGCAATCCGACGACACAATGCACGACAGCCGCGCGCCGTCGTGAGGTTGCTGCCGTCGCGAACCGATTTGGGATGCATGTGATTGATGATGATTGTTATCGAAATGGCATTCATCAGGCCGAAAGCTATCGCGTGTTATTGCCGGAGTTGGGGTGGTATGTGACCTCGCCATCCAAAAGCATATCACCGGCGTTGAGGATCGGCTTTGCGATTGCACCACGGGGCTTTGCCGGGGCCATCACGCGGGGGTTGCAGTATAGTCATTTTGGTGTCGCGACGCCGCTGTGTGATTTGTACACCCATGTGATGAATAACCCAAAGCTGCCGACGGTATTATGCGCGATGCGTCAGCGTATGAATGAAGATGTGCGTATAGCTGTGAACCATCTGGGGGGGCATAAGGTGCGCTGGCGGCAGGATGTTTCGATTCTGTGGCTGGAGTTGCCTGAACGGTGGCGGGTTGGCCCCTTTGCGCAAGCGGCGGAGGCGGCGGGGGTGCTGATAAAGCCTGCGGATGAGTTTGTGCTGCGAGACGGGCGGGCGGTGCATGCTGTGCGACTGGCGGTTAATGGGCAGATCGCGCAGGAGCGGTTTGAAGAGGGGATCGTGATCTTGCAGAACCTATTGGACAACCCACCGCGTAGTTTTACAGGCTAATTTATGGGGTATTATAATACCTATTTTGTAACGTATTGTTTTTGCTTGGTTATTTATGGTTTGTTGCGGTTGACTGTGCGTTTGGCAGGCGTATAACCCGCCCATCGCATTCGATACGTCGGGTTGCGGCGTATCTGTCAACCAACCTTTGGGTAGACCAACATGAAAACCTTCTCTGCTACTCCGGCAGACATCGAGAAAAAATGGATCATCATTGACGCCGAAGGCGTCGTGCTGGGCCGTTTGGCGTCGATTGTTGCCATGCGCTTGCGCGGCAAGCACAAACCAACTTTCACCCCCCACATGGACACGGGTGACAATGTTATCATCATCAACGCCGATAAGGTGCAGATGACTGGTAAAAAACGTACTGATAAAAAGTACTATTGGCACACAGGCCATCCGGGCGGCATCAAGCACCGCACAGCGGAACAAATTCTGGAAGGTAAATTTCCAGAGCGTGTTGTAACACAGGCGGTCAAACGTATGTTGCCAGGCAATCGCCTGTCACGTCAGATCATGACCAACCTGCGCGTTTACGCTGCGGCCGAGCATCCACATGAGGCGCAAGCGCCGGAAGTGCTGGATGTAAAATCCATGAACTCCAAGAACACGCGGAGCTAAGCAATGGCTGATCAAATCAATTCTCTCGAAGAGCTGAGCGCCGTTGCAGGCGATATCGCAGTAGCGGTTGAGGCAGCGCCTCGTGAACCAGTGCGTGATGCATTGGGTCGTACATATGCAACTGGTAAGCGTAAAGATGCGGTTGCCCGCGTCTGGATCAAACCGGGTTCCGGTAAGGTCGTCGTAAACGGCAAACCTCAGAACGAATACTTTGCACGTCCAGTTTTGCAAATGATCTTGGCACAGCCATTTTCAGTTGCGGGCGTTGTAGGTGAGTTCGACGTATTCGCGACCGTTAAAGGTGGTGGATTGTCCGGGCAAGCGGGTGCGGTCAAGCACGGGATTTCTAAAGCTTTGCAGCTTTATGAACCCTCACTGCGTGGCGCGTTGAAAGCTGCTGGCTTCCTGACACGTGACAGCCGTGTTGTTGAACGTAAGAAGTTCGGTAAGCGTAAAGCGCGTCGTTCGTTCCAGTTCTCAAAGCGTTAAGTCGTTTTACAAACAGTATTTGGAAAGAGCTGCCTTCGGGTGGCTCTTTTTGTTTGGGGTGATGGTTGTTTTGGGTAGGGTTGGATGCCTCCGGCGGGGATATTTTTGCTCAGAAGAAGTTTGGGTTTTGGATTAGGGCGCGGATTTGCGGGCCTGAAGGCGGCGCTTACGTTGTTGGCGCATGGATTTGAGGCGTCGAAACAGTGTGTCGGGGCTGCGGTTTATGGCCGTGAGCAGGGCGCAAGCGAGGGGGCGCAGGAGGGGGTCGGCCTCGGCGTTTTGCCAGAGATGACCCAGAAGATTGCGATCCAGATCGCCGCGCGGTAGGGCGTATGGCTCGAGGCCAAGGGGGAGGTCTGTGCTGACGCGGCGCCCAAGGCGAAAGGGGCGATCGGGGGCGTGACCTGAGAACAAGCGTTCGGTTTCGTAGAGTTTCGTCAGGGCGAAAAAGACGCCTAATTCGGCGGAGCAGCGACGCTGATTTTCGTTTTCGCCAAAGGTTTCAAATGTTTGAAGGGCGGATATTTTCCATCTGATATCAAGGTGTTCTAGCAGAAACTTCGCGTGATTTTTCCAGAGGGATATGAAGATCATACGCGCGATTTCTGGAGGATCACGGCGGCGGGCTGCGGCGATTGTGAGCGCGTGCAGGGCCAGTAATTGCGGGGTGCCTTGAAGCAGCGATTGCAGCTCCTGGTGTTTTTCGATTGCCGTTTTGGGGGCTGTTTCCTGTTGCGGCATCGCGGGAATGTTGGTGGTGCGCAGGGTTTCCAGGCCCGGTGCGATGAGATTTTGCAGCAGCTCTGCCATGCCGTCATAGGGGGCGTGGGTTTGGGATTTTTGATCAGGGGCAAGCCGTGAAAAACCACCTTTATAGGTGAACTCTGTCTCTGGGTCGGATTGCTCGGGAGCGTCAGTCATCGCTGTCAATCAGGCCAAGGCCGCGCAGGTAAATGCCGATGCCTGATTCAAGCAAATCCTCCGGGGGAAACGGGCTTTGGGTGCCGGGGGAGTTGCGCGCGAAGAGTTCAACGACGCCGTGGCTCATGGCCCAGATGTGGGCCGAAAACATGCTGGCGGGGGGGCGTTTTTCCGGCGGGATGTGCTGGCTAAGATCGTTTGCCGCGCGTTCCATCACATCGCGCGCCTTGGTGGCGACGGCGGCCAATTCGGGTGTTCGGTTAACCGATATGCCGCTTTCAAACATCGAGATATAGTGGCCGGGATATTTGCGCGCAAAGGCGAGATAGGCGCGTCCGGTTGCCTCAAAGCTTGCGAGGGCGGAGGGTTGGCCTTTGTCATAGGCAAATTGCATGAGGTCGGCGAAGATTTCATAGCCTTGGCGGGCGGCCTCGGCGATCATATCTTCGCGGCCCTCAAAGTGGCGATAGACGGCAGCGGGGGTGACGCCGGCCTTTTTGGCGGCCTCTGATAGGGTGAAGCCTGTGGGGCCTTTGGTTTCAATCAGCAAAAGGGCCGCCTCAACCAAGGCTTGGCGTAGGTTGCCGTGATGATAGCCGCGTTTAGACATGTGTGTTATGCGCCCAAATATCCGGGCCGCCACAGGTTTGTGGATCAATTTCGCCGAGTGTGTCGGTATTTTTACCAGCATAATCAATGCCAGATAGGACAGCGCGAATGGCATTTAGGCGGGCGCGGCGTTTGTCATCACTGCGCACAATCGTCCAAGGGGCCACGTCATTGTGGGTGCGGTCAAATGTTTCGGCGATGGCGGTTGAATAGGCATCCCATTTTTTGAGGCCTTCAACGTCGATCCAGCTGAGTTTCCATTGTTTGAGGGGGTCTGTTTCGCGTTGTAAAAAGCGGCGCAGCTGTTCTGCGCGCCCGACGTTAAGCCAGATTTTGCACAGATGGATGCCCTCATTGACAAGCATGTGTTCAAAATCGGGTGCCTGGTCAAAGAAGTGGTCGCGCTGGGTATCATCGCAAAAGCCGAATACCTTTTCGACAACACCGCGATTGTACCAGCTGCGGTCAAAAAAGGTGATTTCTCCGCCCGAGGGCAGATGATTGATATAGCGCTGAAAATACCATTGGCTGGCCTCGGCCTCGGTTGGTTTCGAGAGGGCGATGAGGCGGGCACCCCGTGGATTAAGATTTTCACGGAAGCGCTTGATAGTGCCACCTTTTCCGGCGGCGTCACGTCCCTCAAAAACGATGGCGACACGGGCGCCTGAGGATTTAACCCAAGCCTGCATTTTGACCAATTCGATCTGGAGCAGTTTCAGCTCTGCCTCATAGGTTTTGCGTTTCAGGCGGGTTTTGTGCGGATAGGAGGCGTCAAGGATCTCGCCCTTTTTGGCGCGCTCAATGGCCTCGCGTACCGCATCTGGGGCGTCGTTTTTGTAAAAAGAACTAATGGCACCATCAAAGGGTAGCTGCATAAAACCTCACTCTTATCGGTCTGTTTTTTAGGCCTGTGTTTTTAGTAATATGGAGGTGCGAGCGGATTAGTGCAATCCGGCGCGGTGTGTTGCGCGTTGAATTGCGGCGATTACGTCGGGTTGAGCAACATGTTGGGGCATGTGACCGATGCCAGCGAGCGGGGTGAGGTGGGCATTGGGCAGGGTCTTGGCGAGGGGGCGTGCGTGGATATCAATGCCGACGGTGGTATCGGCCTCACCATGCAACATTTCAATCGGGAGTGTGAGGCGCGGGTATTGCGGATGCAGGGCGGTGATTTCATCCAGCAGATTGGCCCGCTGCAAGGCATTGGCGCGGGTGGATGCGCGGCGCAGGGTGAGGCCGGCACCGATATGGGCACCATATCCTGCGGGAGTGGTTTGGGGGGCAAATACCTCGGCCAAGGCGGTGGTGACGCGGCGATTATCCACCCAGGCGGTAATCATCGGGATCACAAGTGGGCCAAGTATGGGATGCGATGTCACGCGGTAATAGGGGTCAAGCGGGGTTGTCCAAGGCTGTGAGGGGGCAGCAAGCAGAACAAGGGCGGACAGGCTATCAGGGTGGTGTACGGCCCATGCAAGCGCGACGGCCCCGCCATAGCTTTGCCCTAGAACGATGGGGGCGTGGGCACCAAGGGTTTGGGCGGCTTTGACGAAAAGGGCGGCTTGGGTGGTGATGCTATCGCCCTTGGGGTTGATGGCCTCAGAATAGCCCAATCCGGGGCGATCAAAGATGATGACGCGGTAGGAATTGGTGAGCTGATCCACAAGGCGGTGGGTGTAGTCACGGGTGTTCCCGCTGGAGCCATGAATAAGCACCAGATCGGGAGCCGTGCCCTGAGGTTGGCCGCACACCACGACGTGCAAACGGTGCCCCTCCATATCGAGGAATTGCCCTTCGGGAGGATGCGAAGCCTCGGCGCGGTGTTCATTATGGCGCGCGCGCATTATTGTGATCCCGGCAAACAGGATCACAATAATTACAAGCAACATTAAGATGTTAAGCGCCAATGTCATTCATTTTATAGGGCGTGGATTGATAAATTTCGTTGATCCAGTTGCCATAAAGCAAATGCGCGTGGCTGCGCCAACGGTTCTGCGGCTTGGCTGAGGGATCATCGTTGGGATAGTAGTTGGTGGGCACATTGATCGGGGTGCCATCCAGTATATCGCGGTCATATTCGCCCTTTAGAGTGTCGCTGTCATATTCAAAATGGTTGAAGATATAGAGCGCGCGGTGGCTGGCATCCTGCACAAGACAAGGACCGACCTCGTCGCTGCCGAGCAGGGTGTGCAGGCCGGGAATGGCGCCAATCTCGTCTTGTTTCATTTCGGTCCAGCGAGAAACGGGAATCACGCAATCATCAGAAAAACCGCGCAGAAACGGCGAGGCCGGATCAAGGTTCTGATGACGGAAACAGCCAAATGCCTTGGCGGGCAGGATGTGTTTTTGCACGCCGTGGAAATGGTTGATCATCGCCATGCCACCCCAGCAAACGCCAAAGGTGGATTGCACATTGGTCTGTGTCCAATCAAAAATCTCGCGCAGCTCATCCCAATAGGTCACATCCGCAAAAGGCAGATGCTCTATCGGGGCGCCAGTGATGATCAGCCCGTCAAATTTCAGGTGCTTAATCTCTTGAAAAGTTTGATAAAAACTTTCCATGTGATCCGTGGCAGTATTGCGCGAGGTGTGTTCGCTCATTCTGATCAGGGTCAATTCGATTTGCAGCGGTGTCGCGCCGATGAGGCGGGAAAACTGGTTTTCGGTCGCGATCTTTTTGGGCATCAAATTTAGCAGCGCGATGCGCAGGGGGCGGATGTCCTGACGGGCTGCCTGATCCTCTGTCATGACCATCACGCCTTCGCGCGTGAGCACGTCATAGGCAGGCAGGTCGGCGGGGATCTTAATAGGCATTGGAACATCATCCTCTATATCGGAGAGGACTATGTAAGCCAGGGATTAGGAACGCTCAAGTGCCTTGGCTATAAGGGTTTCAAAGTCTGACGCGGTTGTGACTTCGCTGATCTCTTCGGCGGTGACGGTGACGCCCCATTTTGACATTGCCTCATAGCGGGGTTGGCGGTGCGCAAGCGCCTGCGCATAGGTCCAGCGCACAAAGGCGTCGGGATCGACGTTTTCGGCCTGTGTGTTGTTTTCATTAAGATATTGCTGCCATTTCTCGATCAAAAAGGCAGGTTCATAATACATTGGTTTTGGGGCTTTATCAAAACGGCGGGCAAGTTCGGCCTCATGGGCATCAGAGCCTTTGATCCAGACCATCAGGGTGTTTTCAGACAGGGCCCTCAGGATCGGATCGTTCGCGTCATTGGGATCAACCACCTCGCAGATGGAGCCACCGGAATCGCAGATGAAATGCGGATAGCCATATAGATCATGGGCGCGCGAGATGAATTCTGCGGTATCCATAAGGGCGGCTTTTTCGGCATGCATATGCTGTGTCTGGCGGCGCATATATTCGGCGAATGGCACGCCACCTTTGTCAGGGTTGCCGGGTTTGCCTAGATATGTCGAGAGCGGGGCGAGATTGTCAAAGGTGATGTTGGAGCCGATATAGATCGAATCTGTCATCAAAAGCTCGCGCAGGAACGGGACTTTCATTGCCTCAGCCTTGGCGTTATCGGCGATGTGTTCACCCATATAGCGCGTGCCAATGCGGTAATCGACAGAGTAGTGGAACCAGTCACCCTGTTTGCGCAGCAGGTTTGAGACATGGGT
>CAXIAD010000078.1:0-12386 GCA_964021645.1 uncultured Cognatishimia sp.
GACCTGCAATTTTGATCCCACTTCCAACCGCGACTTCGGATCATCAAACCGCGAATGCACGCGGGCTGGTTGAGGCGGGTGGTGCGATCCTGATGCCAGAAAGTCGCATGGATGAAGCAACCTTGGCGCAGCATATTGCCGAGATTTTGAGCAATCCCAAAGGGGCCTTGTTAATGTCGCAGGCTGCGATGTCGGTGGGCAAACCAGATGCAACAGAACTGTTGGTCGCGCTGGTTGAGATGTTAGTAAATAAGGAAATAAGTGAATGATGGCAGCAACCAAGCTTCCCGGAGATGTTGGACCGATCCATTTTGTGGGCATCGGGGGCATTGGCATGTCTGGCATTGCCGAAGTGTTGTTGAATCATGGCTATGTGGTGCAAGGCTCTGATCTTAAGGCGAGCAAAATCACCAAGCGGTTAGAAAATATCGGTGCATTGGTTTTTGAAGGGCAGGCGGCTGCGAATCTTGAGGCGGCCGAAGTCGTCGTGATCTCAAGCGCGATTAAGCCGGGCAACCCCGAGCTGGACGAGGCGCGTCGCCGTGGATTGCCAGTGGTTCGTCGGGCCGAAATGCTTGCAGAGTTGATGCGGTTGAAGTCCAACATTGCAGTGGCAGGAACACACGGTAAAACGACCACAACGACAATGGTTGCGGCCCTGCTTGATCACGGCAAATTTGACCCAACGGTTGTTAATGGCGGCATCATCCATGCGTATGGATCAAATGCGCGCGTGGGTGACGGCGAATGGATGGTGGTTGAGGCGGATGAAAGCGATGGCACGTTCAATCGCTTGCCCGCAACAATCGCGATTGTGACCAACATTGACCCTGAACACATGGAGCATTGGGGAACTGAGGAGAATCTTCACCAAGGTTTCTTGGATTTTGTCTCCAATATCCCGTTTTATGGGTTGGCAGTGTGTTGCACAGATGACTCTGATGTGCAGACATTGGTTGGCAAAATTACCGACCGTCGCGTGGTGACGTTTGGGTTTAATGCGCAGGCCGATGTGCGTGCAATCAACCTAACTTATAAGGCGGGTGTGGCGCATTTTGATGTGGCATTGCAGTCTGAAGGTCAAGTCATCGAGGGTTGCAGTCTGCCGATGCCAGGGGACCACAATGTCTCCAATGCGCTGAGCGGTATCGCGGTGGCACGACATCTTGGCATGAAGGGCAACGAGATTCGCGAAGCGTTGGCAAAATTTGGCGGTGTGAACCGTCGCTTTACCCGCGTGGGTGACGTTGACGGCGTGACAATCATTGATGATTACGGGCACCATCCGGTTGAGATCTCAGCCGTGCTAAAAGCTGCGCGTCAGGCATGTGATGGACGCGTAATTGCTGTGCATCAACCGCATCGATATTCGCGTTTGCACACGTTATTTGAGGATTTTTGCAGCTGCTTTAATGAGGCCGATGTCGTCGGCATCGCAGAGGTTTTTGCCGCCGGAGAAGATCCTATTGCAGGTGCGAGTCGGGATGATCTTGTGGCCGGTCTAATCGCCCATGGGCATAGAGATGCGCGAGCCGTCACAACCGAAGATGACCTGCTGGCGTTGGTGCGCGAAACGGCACGGTCGGGCGATATGGTAGTTTGTCTTGGTGCGGGTACAATCAGTGCATGGGCCAATGGTTTACCGGCCCGTTTGCAGGGTTGATTTTAGGGAGCACAACACATGAGCACACCTGTCATTCTGGGCTTTTTGTGGCTTCTTGTCGCCAATCTTCGGGCGATGTTTCCGAGCCGAGATAACCTTTGGCGCTTTGCTTATGGGTTGATGGCAGTTGGCGTGCCTATTCTGATCTGGATCACATGGAAACACGGGATTTGGTTGGGGGTGGTGTTTCTGTTGATGGCCATGTGGGTAATGCGCTGGCCAGTGATCTATGCAGTGCGCTGGTTGCGAAATATGGCACGTAGATCTAGCCCTGATTGATATAGTATGGTGCGCCTAAGCGATTTTCCAAAGGTAATTAGCCTTTGGTAGCGGTTCGATCTTTACCCATACTGAAATCGCGGGCAAAAGCGTTTTATGGATGAAGTCATGATAGATAACTTGCCCGCCGCACGTGGGGTATTGACGCCGGGACGCGCATTAGCCGATCTAACGTGGTTGCGCGTTGGCGGCACGGCCGATGTATTGTTCCAGCCCGCCGATGTAGAAGATTTGCGCGCGTTTATGGCCGCTTTGCCGGTCGATGTTGCGGTGTTTCCTATGGGCGTTGGCAGTAACCTAATCGTTCGCGATGGGGGGTTACGCGCTGTGGTGATCCGCATGGGTCGCGGGTTTAACGCTATTTCGGTTGAGGGAAATCAGGTGCGTGCAGGCGTTGCTGCACTGGATGCACATGTTGCGCGACGTGCGGCTGAGGGCGGCGTTGATTTGACCTTTCTGCGTACGATCCCCGGTGCAATTGGGGGTGCAGTAAGGATGAATGCGGGCTGCTATGGCAGCTATGTCGCGGATGTGTTTGTACAGGCAACAGCAGTCACGCGCGCAGGCGAGCTGGTGACATTAACCGCTGAGGAACTACAATTTCAATATCGTCAAACAGAATTACCAGAAGGCTGGGTGATTGTGGAGGCGGTGTTTGAAGGCCCAACAGGGGAGCCTGAGGTTCTTGCGGCACGTATGAAAAACCAGTTGGAGAAACGTGACGCAACACAGCCCACCAAGGATCGTACCGCAGGCAGCACGTTTCGCAACCCAGCAGGGTTCTCCAGCACGGGGCAGGCAGATGATGTGCATGACCTAAAGGCGTGGAAGTTGATTGATGATGCTGGGATGCGCGGTGCGCGTGTTGGCGGCGCACAGATGAGCGAAAAGCACAGTAACTTTATGCTCAACACGGGTGGCGCAAGCGCCGCAGATTTGGAAAACCTTGGTGAAGAGGTGCGAAAAAGGGTTTTCGAACAGAGCGGAATAGAGCTAGAGTGGGAAATTATGCGCGTCGGAGAGTTTCGGGCGGAATAGTTCGAGAATTGTGATGCGACTGAAGCTTTGACCAATTGCTTAACACACTGTTAACCTTGGTTGAGCAAAATGCAGAATATCCTGTGTGATCCGAAAAATCGGACATGCAATTATAAATACAAGGGGCGCAACGCCCTAAAAACAAGGGCCACAAATGGCCCGGGACATTGAGGCACGAAGTGGGTATGTCGAGCAGGGCAACCCCGAAAGTGGCGGTATTGATGGGCGGAATCTCGGCTGAGCGCGAGGTTTCGTTGTCATCGGGGCGTGAATGCGCCGCCGCTCTGCGGGAGGCAGGATATGAGGCAATCGAGGTCGATGCAGGCCGCGATCTTGCTGCACGTCTTAGCGAAATTAAACCAGATGTTGTGTTCAACGCTTTGCATGGACGTTGGGGCGAGGATGGCTGTGTTCAAGGCATGTTGGAGTGGATGGGGCTGCCCTATACACATTCTGGCGTTGCGGCCTCGGCACTTGCGATGGACAAGCAGCGCACCAAAGAAACCTATCGCGCTGCTGATTTGCCCGTGGTCAAAAGCCTGTTAGCCAATGTTGCGGATGTACGTGCTCGTCATGTGATGGACCCACCCTATGTTGTGAAGCCGTTTAACGAAGGCTCCTCTGTTGGGGTTTACCTCGTGAACGAAGTTGCAAATGGCCCGCCGAAACTGGATGAGGATATGCCGGCCATTGTGATGGTGGAACGCTTTGCGCCGGGGCGCGAGTTGACCTGCACAGTGATGGGCGACAAAGCCCTGACAGTGACTGACATCCTGACCGATGGTTGGTATGACTATGACGCCAAATACAAACCGGGTGGATCGCGTCATGAGGTGCCTGCACAGGTGCCGCATGAGATTTTTGAAGCCTGCATGGAATTTGCGCTAAAAGCACATGTGGTTTTGGGCTGCCGAGGCGTTAGTCGCACGGATTTTCGGTGGGATGAGGCGCGCGGCCTAGATGGCTTGGTATTGTTAGAGACCAATACTCAGCCTGGTATGACGCCAACATCGCTATCTCCAGAACAAGCGGCGCATTGCGGCCTCAGTTTTCCAGAATTCTGCAATTGGTTGGTGGAGGACGCATCTTGCAACAGATGAATTCTCCAAGCCGCTCCGACACCCAACGTGACCCTGCGCCGTCGCGGTGGTCTTATAGATATCAACGGCTGATGCTTACACCGATGTTTCGGTTGCTGGTGCGGGTCATCGTGCCATTTTCACTTGCTCTTGGTGGGGCGGGGATATGGTTGAGCGATCAAGATCGACGGGATGAAATAAGGTTAACCCTGTCGGATATGCGCCGCAGCGTGGAGACACGGCCAGAATTCATGGTGACGTTGATGGCCATTGATGGCGCAAGCGAAGGGTTGAGCGACGACATTCGCGAGATAATGCCAATTGATTTTCCAGTCAGCTCGTTTGATCTGAACCTCGAAAATATGCGCGCACAGCTTATGGGGCTTAGTCCTGTGGCCGATGCCTCAGTGCGTATTCGGGCCGGTGGGATTTTGCAGATAGATATTACCGAACGCGAACCGGTTATGGTGTGGCGCTCTGCTGAGGGCATGATGCTTGTTGATAACGAGGGTATCGTTGTCGCGGTAGCGGGGGCGCGTTCAGACACGCCTGAGTTACCACTGATGGCAGGCGTTGGGGCTGATGAGGTGGTACAAGAGGCCTTGCAGCTCATAGAGACAGCTGGCCCGCTTGCGGACAGAGTCCGGGGCGTGGTGCGTATGGGCGGGCGGCGCTGGGATGTGGTTTTGGACCGTGATCAGCGGATCATGCTGCCTGAATACGGCGCAGTTCAAGCGTTTGAGCGCGTAATCGCGTTGTCGCAGGCACATGAGATGTTGGCACGCGATCTGGTGGTCGTAGACATGCGCTTATCAGAGCGGCCAACGATCCGCATTGCAGAGCGTTCGGTACAAGAATGGTGGAAAATCCGACAAATCTCGGTTGGTCAGGAAGAAAATAATGATTGAGCTGTATGAAACTCAACGTGCCATGCGCAACATGCGTAAGGCGGCTATGCAACGTGGTGTGGTGGCGGTGCTGGATGTAGGCACTTCGAAAATCGCCTGCCTTGTGCTGCGCTTTGATGGCACGGAGCGCTTGGCAGAGGTCGATGGCATTGGTTCTTTGGCAGGTCAAAGCGGATTCCGCGTTATTGGCGCTGCGACAACCCGTTCACGTGGGGTGCGGTTTGGCGAAGTTGAAGCCATGCAAGAATCTGAGCGCGCCATTCGCACGGCATTACAAGCTGCACAAAAAATGGCCAAAATTCGCGTTGATCACGTGATTGCCTGTTTTTCGGGTGCGGAACCACGCTCCTATGGGTTGGATGGGTCGATCGATCTGGAAGGCCATGTCGTTAGTGAGCAAGATGTGGCCCGCGTTTTGGCGTCTTGTGATGTGCCTGATTACGGCGAAGGTCGTGAAATGCTGCATGCGCAACCTGTTAACTTTTCACTCGACCATCGCACAGGGTTGGGTGATCCGCGCGGGCAGATGGGTCAGCAACTGACCACCGATATGCACATGTTAACGGTGGAAGCAGCAGCCGTGCAAAATCTGGCGCATTGTATCAAACGCTGTGATCTGGAGCTGGCTGGAATTGCAAGCTCTGCCTATGTGTCTGGCATGTCATCGCTGGTCGAAGATGAACAGGAGTTGGGCGCGGCGTGTATTGATATGGGGGGCGGTACGACCGGGATCTCCATTTTCATGAAGAAACACATGATATTTGCAGACTCCGTGCGCATGGGTGGTGATCACGTCACTGGTGATATCTCGATGGGATTGCAGGTGCCCACAGCAACCGCAGAACGCATCAAGACGTTCTATGGGGGCGTGCATGCAACTGGCATGGATGATCGCGAGATGATCGAACTAGAAGGTGAAACCGGAGACTGGGAACATGACCGTCGCCGCGTCAGCCGCGCAGAATTGATCGGTATAATGCGTCCTCGGGTCGAAGAAATATTGGAGGAAGTGCGGGCTCGATTGGATGCCGCAGGGTTTGAACATCTTCCCAGTCAGCAGATTGTGTTGACCGGGGGCTGTAGCCAAATTCCGGGGCTGGATGGGTTAGCAAGCAAGATATTGGGACAGCAGGTGCGTTTGGGCCGCCCGATGCGCGTGCATGGATTGCCACAGGCTGCAACCGGTCCGGGGTTTGCCAGCGCAGTAGGTATGTGCCTATTTGCAACGCATCCACAGGATGAATGGTGGGACTTTGATTTACCAATTGAACGCTATCCCAGCAAATCTCTGCGCCGCGCGATGAAGTGGTTTCGCGATAATTGGTAGGTGCCTTTTGCTATCCCATAAATGTGGGCTGGCACGGCAAAATTTTGCCGACCCTGTGGTGCGTAGTGCAGTAGTTGTCTCTCGACAGGTGCGTGGCGCTAATGTAGTGTTTTAGGGTAACCACCATAAGAGTGGTCGCGTTGGCCGAGCAGAGGCTTCGCAATTCAGTGTAAATTTTACCCCTGCCTGTTTGGGTGGGGTGCTTTGCTGCGTTGTGTCAGTGTCGTCAAAATACGCTATATCTGCTGTTTTCGGCGAAATCCCGCGAACTGTGTCAGGAAAATGACCATATTTTGTGGTTTTCCGCGCTTTTTGGGGTGACGATTCACGTGTCAGACGCTAATAATTCAAGTGAGTAGGCAAAAAACACCCGCGACAAGCGGCAGAAAATATAGGCGGACAGCTCTATGACACTTAATCTGATGATGCCAGGACATGACGATCTGAAGCCACGTATCACCGTGTTCGGTGTCGGCGGCGCAGGCGGCAACGCGGTTAACAACATGATCGCGAAGGAACTGTTGGGCGTTGAATTCGTCGTGGCGAACACAGACGCACAAGCGCTACAGCAAAGCAATTCTGAAGCGCGGGTCCAGTTGGGTGTCAAAGTCACCGAAGGTCTGGGTGCAGGCGCACGTCCCACAGTCGGCGCAGCCGCCGCAGAAGAGAGCATCGAGCAAATCGTTGATCATCTAGCGGGCGCGCACATGTGCTTTATTACGGCTGGTATGGGTGGGGGTACTGGGACAGGCGCTGCACCAATCATCGCACAAGCCGCGCGCGAACTTGGTGTCTTGACGGTTGGTGTTGTCACCAAGCCTTTCCAGTTTGAGGGCGCGCGCCGGATGAAACAGGCCGAGGAGGGTGTTGAAGCCCTGCAAAAGGTCGTTGATACACTCATCATTATTCCTAATCAAAACCTATTCCGCTTGGCCAATGAAAAGACCACCTTCACCGAGGCATTCTCGATGGCGGACGATGTTCTGTATCAGGGCGTTAAAGGTGTGACTGATTTGATGGTACGTCCGGGCCTGATCAATCTCGACTTTGCTGATGTTCGCGCCGTGATGGACGAAATGGGCAAGGCGATGATGGGTACTGGCGAAGCCGTCGGTGAAGATCGCGCTGTTCAAGCCGCAGAAAAAGCCATCGCTAACCCGCTGCTGGATGAAATCAGCCTGCGCGGAGCAAAGGGCGTTCTGATCAACATCACCGGTGGTCACGACCTAACTTTGTTTGAACTTGACGAAGCGGCGAACCGTATTCGTGAAGAAGTTGACCAAGAAGCTAACATCATTGTTGGGTCAACTTTGGATACAGACCTAGAAGGTGGCATGCGCGTTTCGGTTGTTGCCACAGGTATTGACGCGGTTGATGTGCAGATGGATATGCCTGTACCGCGCCGCAAAATGTCTGAACCATTGAAACAACATGTAAGTGCAGAAGACACTCCTGCGCCTGTTGCCGCTCCCGTTACACAAAGAACTGTTGCAGCAGCACCGATTGCTGAACCAACCTTTCAAGAACCTTCGCTTTTTGGTGAGCTAGATGTTCAGCGCGCTGCGGCGGAAGAGCAAATGGAAGACATTTTTGAAGATCCACGTGCTGCTGTTGAAAATGATGTTCCCGCGCCGGCTTATCAGCCTCGGGTTGCACAGTTCCAACCTCAACAGGACAACATGTATGAGGCAACGCCTGATGCATTCGTAGCACCACGTGCACCAGCACCGGGCACGCCATCACCTGAAGCTATGCAGCGCCTTAAGGCTGCCGTTGGCAAAAGCCAGCAGAGCCCAGTACAACAAGCAGCTGTTGTGCCTGCGGTTAAAGCGGAAGAAGAACGCCCACGTTTTGGCATTAACTCTCTGATCAACCGTATGACAGGCCATTCGCAAGAAGCAGCCCCGGCGGCGGCAACGCCACAACCGGCAGCGCGTCAAATGCGCCAGCAACCAAGTTTGCAGGCCGCTCCGGTGCAGGAGCAGGAAATGGAACAAGATCAGGAACGTATCGAGATTCCGGCGTTTCTCCGCCGTCAAGCCAACTGATCAACCATAAGTCTTGAAATTAAAGGCCGCCCGTTGGGCGGCTTTTTTCGTTTGTATTCAAGCCACTATTTGTATCTGAGCAGAGAGTTGCCGATAGGATTTTGCCGTGTTTCAGTCCGTTACAAAGATTGAATTGAGCTATTCCACCTAACCGACTA
This sequence comes from uncultured Cognatishimia sp., assembly GCA_964021645.1. Lineage (GTDB taxonomy): Bacteria > Pseudomonadota > Alphaproteobacteria > Rhodobacterales > Rhodobacteraceae > CANLDA01. Next base: position 8,501 of record CAXIAD010000078.1, read on the forward strand.
GTCAAATCCCACGACACCAACGCATATGTGTCTGGCGACTATTTTGGGGTTCCTCTTGCAGAATACTGTAAAATCTACTGTTCGGTTCTCGGGCGTCGGCTTGCATTCAGGGCAAGCTGTCAGTCTGTCGATTCATCCGGCCTCCGCCGATTATGGGGTTTGGTTTCGTAGAACAGATATTTTGCTTGGTGATGCGATGGTTCCGGCTCGCTGGGATCTGGCGGAGCATACGCCTCTGTGCACCCGGATCGTGAATGCCGCCGGGGTTAGTATATCAACCGTTGAACACATCATGGCTGCCTTAACTGGTTGCGGCGTGCATAACGCGCTGATCGAAATTGACGGACCGGAAGTCCCGGTTTTGGATGGGAGCTCTGCCGAATTTGTTCGCGGAATTTTGGATCGTGGCGTTCAGGCATTGTCCAATCCAGTGCGCGCAATTGAAGTCCTGATGCCTGTGTCCGTGTCGCGAGACGAAGCATGGGCTCGACTGGAGCCTGCGGATACGCTGAAAATTGATTTTCAGATTGAATTTGATGATGCCGCCATCGGTGTTCAAAAGAAAACACTGAACATGGCCAACGGTAGCTTTGTCCGTGAGTTGTGCGATAGCCGCACATTTTGCCGCAAAGCCGATATTGATATGATGCATGCCAAAGGCTTGGCCTTGGGTGGAACGCTTGACAACGCTGTGGTTGTTGATGGCGCTGAGGTGCTTAGCCCCGGAGGCCTGCGTCACAGTGATGAAGCTGTACGTCACAAGATGCTGGATGCGCTTGGTGATCTTAGTCTCGCTGGGGCACCTATTTTGGGTTTGTACACTGGGTTTCGTGCCGGACATACGCTGACAAATATGTTGCTTCGCAAGATGTTTGTAACGCCTGGTGCGTTTAAAATTATCGAATGCGATGCGGCTACGGCAGCTCGTTTGCCCGGTGTGGGCGTCCATCGCGCGGAAATTCCTGCCGTCGCTTAACGCTGACTTAGCAAAAACGTGCCAAAGGCGTTTTGCACCGGAATTTTATGTGCTAACAGCTTGGACAAGAGCGGGCAAAGCCCCGCAGTCCTGACTAGAGGTTGAGCAGCATGACAGTCGGCAAAATCCGATCCAAACTGGTAGGCGCAGCGTTTCTGAGCTTAGCCTTGGCCGCATGTGGCGGCGGCACATCCGACAAAGTACGTCGCGGCCAGATTCCAATGGAAAGTTTCAGCGCGGAACAAATATTTGAACGGGCTGAGTACGAACTGGGTAATAATCGCAGTGAAGATGCGGCATTTTATTTCTCGGAGATAGAACGCCTATATCCGTATTCTGAATTGGCCAGACGTTCATTGATCATGCAAGCCTTTGCCTTCCACAAGGGCAAGGACTATGAGAACAGTCGTTCCGCTGCGCAGAGATTTATTGATTTTTATCCGGCAGACGATGACGCTGCTTATGCTCAGTATTTGCTTGCACTAAGTTACTACGATCAAATCGACGAAGTCGGGCGTGATCAGGGGCTGACATTTCAAGCGTTGCAATCTTTGCGCAAAGTGATCGAAACCTATCCCGACAGTGAATATGCACGCACAGCCAAACTGAAGTTTGACCTAGCCTTTGACCACTTGGCTGCCAAAGAAATGGAAGTCGGGCGATATTATTTGAAGCGGGATCACTTCGCAGCAGCAATTAACCGTTTCCGGGTCGTTGTTGAGGATTTTCAGACCACAACGAACACGCCAGAAGCATTACATAGGTTGGTGGAATCTTACTTGGCACTGGGCTTAACTGACGAAGCACAAACAGCTGGTGCGATTCTTGGTCATAACTATCAGGCGACCGAATGGTACGAAGACAGTTATAAGTTGCTAACCGGACGCGGGCTTGAGTTGAAACCAAAAGGCAGAAACTGGTTGTCCACCATCTATAGACAGACGGTCAAAGGCGAGTGGCTGTAATAATTGAAACAGCGCAGTGGCGCGTTTTACGGGTGACACAGAATGCTGCGCTCGCTTGACATAAGAGACATGTTAATCATCGACCGGCTGGAATTAAGTTTCCAGCCGGGTTTGAATGTTTTGACAGGGGAAACTGGTGCCGGGAAATCTATCTTATTGGATTCACTGGGATTTGTGCTTGGCTGGCGCGGGCGTGCAGAATTGGTGCGCAGCGGAGCAGAGCAGGGCGAAGTTATTGCCGAGTTTGATTTGCCCGATGATCATCCCGCGCACGTAATTCTTGAGGATGCCGGCCTGCCTGGTGGGCGGGAACTGTTGTTGCGCCGCATCAATGGGCGTGATGGGCGCAAGACTGCGTGGGTCAATGATCGCAGATGTTCGGGTGAGGCATTGCGCGCGCTGTCAGAAACATTGATCGAACTGCATGGGCAGAACGATGATCGTGGATTGCTAAACCCCAAAGGGCACCGTGATTTGCTGGACACATTTGGCGTGCTAGCTGCGTCAAAGGCAGAAGTGCGTGCGGCATGGCAGGCATGGGCACGAGCGCGCAAAAGCCTTGCAGCGGCAGAGGCCGTAGTCGCGGCGGTGCGGGCCGAAGAAGAATTTCTACGCCATGCCACAGAGGAATTGGATGCGTTGGATCCACAGCCGGGTGAAGAGGCCGAGTTGGATCAAAGCCGCCGGGTCATGCAAGGGGCCGAGCGTATTCGCGATGACGTTGGGCGCGCGCACGCGGCGATGAGCGGTAACGGTGCCGAGCGCGCCATTGGGGATGCGCTTAAATGGCTTGAGGGTGCCGCAGGGGGTGCGAATTCTCAATTGGATGCGCCAATCGCGGCTCTTGGGCGTGCCTTGGCAGAGCTAGACGAGGCCGCCGATGGTGTGGTCAGATGTCTGGAAGTGTTAGATTTCAACCCGCTTGAACTGGAATCTGCTGAGGAGCGATTGTTTGCGATCCGTGCGATGGCACGTAAACATGGTGTCGCGGCAGATGATCTTGGTACGTTCGCAGCTGATTTACGCATAAAATTGACGACTTTGGATGAGGGCGAGGCTGATCTGGCTGAGCTATCGGGTGAGGTGCGGGATGCCGAAGCAGCGTATGATGTTTTAGCGCAGCGGTTGAGTGATGCACGGCGCGCCGCAGCAGCACGTCTAGATGCAATGGTCAGTGCCGAGCTTGCCCCGCTCAAAATGGAACGCGCGGTCTTTGAAACCGTATTTGAAATCGGTGAAGCGGGGCCTGATGGGCGTGATGCGGTTACTTTTAGTGTAGCAACAAATCCAGGGGCACCAGCGGGCCCCTTAGGTAAGATCGCCTCTGGTGGGGAGTTGAGCCGTTTCCTGTTGGCATTGAAGGTGTGCTTAAGTCATGAACAGGCTGGCGTCACCATGATATTCGATGAGATTGACCGCGGTGTCGGAGGGGCAACTGCGGACGCCGTCGGGCGTAGGTTGGCAGCACTTGCTTCAGATGGCGGGCAAGTTTTGGTTGTCACGCATTCGCCGCAAGTTGCCGCATTAGGCGCACATCATTGGCAAGTCGCCAAGCGGGTTGAGGATGGGCAAACCCTATCAGAAGTGGTTGCGCTGGACGCGACGGCCCGCATAGATGAGATAGCGCGGATGCTGGCAGGGGATACAATAACCGAAGAAGCACGAGCTGCGGCACGGTCACTATTGGCAGGGTGACGTCTGCGCTACGAGGGTTGTTAAGCGGAATGCGCGAGTGCGCATGCTGAATTATTTGGACAGTACCAGCCGCACGCGTACCTGATGATCGGATGTTGCATTCGGGTGCACCATTAATCGGCATCGAATGTTGGCATTCCTGTTGAGGCGTTTTGATCTAGATCGTAGGTTGGGAAAGATGAGCCGTGATTGATTAACTCAACGTATTAAAAATTTAACGGCGAACCATTTGTTCAATTACTTCGCGAAA
>CAXIAD010000079.1:0-11990 GCA_964021645.1 uncultured Cognatishimia sp.
CAGGCCGCAACCTGCTCAAAGTGGAAAAAGCCCAACTCGTTCAGCGTTTGCTCCAACTTGTGACCAACACCCTTGAGTTGTTTCAAATCATCCGCACCGCCCGTGCGCGCAGCCTTCAGCGTTTCAGGCGACGCCTCGGCAACAACCGCATCCGTTTTCACAGGGGCCTTTGCCTTTGCCGGAGTTTTTGCAGCTGCCTTCTTAGCAGCAGGCGTTTTTACAGCCGCCGCCTTTTTGGCATCCTCAGCTTGCTGTGCGGCTGGTTTTGGCCGCTCGGCAGGCTTGGGCGGTGATCCCGCATCGCGACAGGCAACGGTGCCGTCTTTGCCAACCCATGGGGTCAACAAAGGCACTTCCGTGCCGTCAATCCGCTTGATGCTATCACCGATATCAGTCGCCAGTTGCGCGCTCGCATTATACTGGGTTTTGCCACTGTCATATCCGGTCAACGAGGTCAGCCCTGTCAAAGGCTCAGACGCATAACGGCCGTTTTGCGGACCCGGCGTTGGCACTTGGCCTGCCGCCATATCATCCAGCATTTGGGCAAAACCCGCCGCCGTCAGATCCTCATAATAATCCTTACCGATCTGGGCCATTGGCGCATTTGTGCAGGCCCCAAGGCATTCCACCTCTTCCCAGCTGAATTTGCCATCCTCAGATAGATCATGCGGATTTTGCGCGATCTTATCCTTGCACACCGCGATCAGGTCTTCGGCACCACAAATCATGCAGCTTAGCGTGCCACAAATCTGGATATGCGCGACAGAGCCAACAGGCTGCATCTGGAACATAAAGTAGAAGGAAACCACCTCAAGCACACGCATATAGGCCATGTCCAGCATGTCCGCGATGCATTCAATCGCGGGTTTGCTCAACCAGCCTTCTTGCTCTTGAGCGCGCCACAACAACGGGATAACCGCGCTGGCCTGACGTCCTTCAGGAAATTTTGTCATCTGCCCTTCAGCCCATGCCAAATTGGCTGGGGTAAAGGCAAAACTCTCGGGTTGGGTATGATACAGACGGCGAAGCATTAGCGGTCAATCTCTCCAAATACGACATCCATCGTGCCGATGATTGCGGCGACATCTGCCAGTTGGTGCCCGCGGGCCATGTAATCCATTGCCTGCAAATGCAGGAAACCCGGTGCGCGAATTTTGGTGCGGTACGGTTTGTTTGACCCATCTGATACCAGAAATACGCCAAACTCTCCCTTGGGGGCCTCAACCGCGCAATAAACCTCACCCGCCGGCACGTGAAAGCCCTCGGTATATAGTTTAAAGTGGTGGATCAGGCTCTCCATAGAGGTCTTCATGTCCGCGCGTTTTGGCGGGGTCATCTTCCCGCGCGCCATCACGTCACCCGTGGCCTCGCGCAGTTTCACAATCGCCTGACGGATGATGCTCACCGATTGGCGCATCTCTTCCATGCGGCACAAATAACGATCATAGCAATCGCCGTTTTTACCGATCGGAATTTCAAATTCAAACTCATCATAGCATTCATAGGGCTGCGAGCGGCGCAGATCCCATGGCAGCCCAGAGCCGCGCACCATCACACCGCTAAAGCCATAGTTCAGAATGTCTTCTTCGGTGATAATGCCAATATCGGCATTACGCTGTTTGAAAATCCGGTTTTCTGTCAGCAGCCCGTCGATGTCGCCCAATACCTTAGGGAATTCCAGCGCCCAAAGGTCGATATCATCCAGCAGATCATCCGGCAGATCCTGGTGCACACCGCCCGGGCGGAAATAGGCAGAGTGCAAACGCGCACCACACGCCCGCTCATAAAAGCACATCAGCTTTTCGCGCTCTTCAAAACCCCAAAGCGGCGGCGTCAGCGCACCAACATCCATCGCCTGCGTGGTCACGTTCAACAGGTGGTTCAGAACCCGGCCAATTTCGGAATACAGCACCCGGATCAGGCTGGCACGGCGCGGCACCACAGTGTCCGTCAGTTTTTCAATCGCCAGACACCAAGCATGCTCTTGGTTCATCGGGGCCACATAATCCAACCGGTCAAAATACGGCAGATTCTGCAAATAGGTCCGGCTTTCCATCAGCTTTTCGGTGCCACGATGCAGCAGGCCGATATGCGGGTCACACCGTTCAACGATCTCACCGTCCAACTCAAGCACCAGACGCAAAACGCCGTGTGCCGCCGGATGCTGCGGACCAAAGTTCAGGTTGAAATTGCGGATTTTCTGCTCGCCGGTCAGGGCGTCGTCGAAACCTTTGGAGCCGTCCATTATTTCGCCTCCTGCAAAATCGACCTAGGCCGATTTTCGAGATTTTTTTGAAAAATGATGGCCCCAGCCAACACAAGCGCAGCCGTCATCAACTCAACCGATTCAATCAAAAACGGGATCATCACAGTTTCTCCAGCTCTTGTTGCTTGATGGCGATCCACCACAGCAGGGCAATCGTGCCAAGCGGAACCAGACAGGCCGCAGCCCAATATTGCTTGATGCCAAAGAAAGGCAATAGTTTGACCATCGGGATCGCTGTCAGTGCAGACAGGATCAACCACCACATTCCACCCATTACTTGGCCTCCTTCTCGTCGCCCGGCAGGATGTATTTCGCACCCTCCCACGGGGACATGAAATCAAATTGACGATATTCTTGCGTCAATGACACGGGTTCATAAACCACACGTTTTTGCACCTCGTCATAGCGCACCTCGGTATAGCCCGTGGTCGGGAAATCCTTGCGCAGCGGGAAACCGCGAAACCCGTAATCCGTCAGAATACGGCGCAAATCCGGGTGACCCGAAAACAGAATACCAAACATGTCGTATACTTCGCGCTCAAACCAATCCGCACTTGGATGCACAGAGGTCAGCGACGGCACCGTCTCATCCTCACGGATGCTAAGACGCAACCGGATACGGTGGTTCTGATACATCGACAGGAAATGATAGATCACGTCAAACCGCTTGGCGCGCTCGGGGTAATCCACGGCGGTAATATCAACCAGCGAGGAAAACTTGCACGTCGGCTCGGTCTTCAGAAACTCGACCAGATCGGCGATATTGGAAGGGGCCACGTCAAGGTTCAGCTCACCACGTGTGACATCCCATCCCAGAACGCAATCGGCACGCTTTGCTTCGATTAGCGCGCCTAGTTCTTTCAGTGCTTCGCTCATTCGGTTTTCTCCATCCTGCGCAGCTTAGCGCACAATTGTGCCCGTGCGGCGGATTTTACGTTGCAGCTGTAGGATGCCGTAAATCAACGCCTCAGCGGTGGGGGGGCAACCCGGCACATAGATATCAACCGGAACGATCCGGTCACATCCACGCACGACACTATAGGAATAATGGTAGTAGCCGCCGCCATTGGCACAGCTCCCCATCGAGATCACGTAACGCGGTTCTGGCATCTGGTCATAAACCTTGCGCAGAGCAGGCGCCATCTTGTTGGTTAGCGTCCCGGCCACGATCATCACATCAGACTGACGCGGGGAGGCACGCGGCGCAAAGCCGAACCGCTCCACATCATAGCGGGGCATGGCGGTGTGCATCATCTCAACAGCACAGCACGCCAATCCAAATGTCATCCAATGCAGGCTGCCCGTACGGGCCCAATTCACCAGATCCTCTGTTGAGGTTAGCAAAAACCCCTTGTCCTGCAATTCTGCATTCAAGGCACGCGTTGACACTTCTTTGTCCGCACCGGCCGTATTGACCCCGGTTTGCACCTTGTCAGCCTGCGCTGATCCGCTCGTTACTGCCATTCCAACGCACCTTTTTTCCACTCATAGGCAAAGCCAATGGTTAGCACGCCCAAAAACACCATCATCGACCAGAAACCCGTCATCGATACATCCTGTAGGGCGACAGCCCAGGGAAACAGCATCGCAATTTCCAGATCAAAGATGATGAATAGAATCGATACCAGATAGAATCGGACATCAAATTTCATGCGCGCGTCGTCAAAGGCATTGAAACCGCACTCATACGCACTCACCTTCTCAGGGTCGGGATTGCGCACAGCGATAACGACAGCAGCAAGGATAAGAACAAGGCCAAGCGCAATGGCTATGGCCAGAAAGACGAGAATGGGAAGGTATTCCCGCAGCATCTCTTCCACTTGGTGGCTCCTTTCATGCACGTCAAATTCGTGCAGTCAGATGGCTTTATTGACGTGACGGGTTTAACTGCGCCCCATGGTGGGGTCAACCAACGCACGCCACATTACACTTTAAATCTCAGACAATTTTTCCCTTAGGCACGATCAAAACACAGTTTCACGGGTTTTGCATTAATCTTGGTTAACGTCGCTAAGGCAAAAGCCTTGCAGAATCCCTAACGCGGACGCGATTGACCGACTCTCCAATTTGCCAGAATCGCCCCCACTTCTCTTAATCGCCGCCCACTTCCCCCAAACACACCATTCCCAGACATCTCCCTTCAAACCACTGGTGTCTTTTGGCCAAAACTATCTCCGCCGGAGGCTCCTGCCCCAACCAAACACCCAAGCACGCTTTTTGCCCCCCAACTTCGCAGTTGAGAGACACTCCATTCATCAAATAGTTTTGTACAAAATCGGGGGGTGTTTTGTACAAAACGTACAAAACTCTGCCACCTATTGCGCTTGGAATTTACCGTGAAAACGCCCTAACGGCACGCCTAACTTACAGCATCCATTCCGCCTTGCGCTTGTCAAAAAACGCGCCCACGCCCTCGCGTGCTTCCGCCCCGTCCCAACAAACCACCAACTCGTTGATCGTGTGATCAATCACCGCATCATCAATTCGCGGACCCAAAGATCGCGCAAGAGCCTTGGCCCGCGCCACCGCCTCTGGGGCACAACTTAGATAGGGCACCACTTCGGCCTCCACAGCCGCATCCAAGGCCTCATCGCTAACAGCTTTGGCAAGCAACCCCAGCGTAACCGCTTCTTCTGACTTGAAAATTCGCGCTGACATAAAGACCCGCCGCGCCATGGCTTCGCCCATTCTGGCCAAGACATAGGGCCCGATTGTTGCCGGGATCAGCCCCAACCGCGTCTCGGTCAACCCCATGTTGCGGCCCGTCACCCCAATTGCCACATCGCAGACACTGGCCATGCCAACACCGCCGCCAAAGGCATTTCCCTGCACCCTACCGATCAGCGGTTTTGGCAATGTATTCAACGCATTCAGCATTTCCGCCAGCTTGCGCGCCTCGCGGAACCGCACCTCGGGCGTTGCTGCCATCTGCTCCTGCATCCATGCCAAATCACCGCCCGCGCAGAAACTTTTCCCCGCGCCCGTCAATACAACCACGCGCACAGTCGCATCTTCGCCCAATTGTCGCGCCGCTTGCGTCAATTCTTCTAGCATCTGAGCAGACATTGCGTTATGTTTTTCAGGACGGTTCAACATCAATGTGGCAACGCCGCGTGTGTCTGTTGAAATGGAAATTGTATCAAACATTTATGAGACCTTCCTCATGTTGTGCGTTAATTGCACAGCTCGCGCCAATACATCCGCATCCAGCCCCGTGTGATAACCCAGCTCCAGCAATCTTTGGTGCACTGCTTCAGTCGCGACATTACCCGCCGCTCCCGGCGCATAAGGGCATCCGCCCAGCCCGCCAACGGCCGCATCAAACACCCGCAGACCCATATCAAGGGACGCCTCGATATTCGCAAGCGCGCGCCCCGCCGTGTCATGATAATGCCCTGCCAGACGTTCCACCGGCACCTCTTGGCTCACCGCATTCAACATCGCGGTGATACGCTCTGGTGTGCCGCGCCCAATGGTATCACCCAGTGAAATCTCGTAACACCCCATATCCAAAAGGATTTTTGAAACCCGCGCCACCTCGCTCGGGGGTGTTGGTCCGTCATAGGGGCAATCACTTACACAGCTAACGTACCCGCGCACAGGTATGCCCGCTGCCTTGGCCGCAGTAACAACCGGGGCAAATCTCTCAAGGCTTTCAGCGATTGTCGCATTGATATTGGCCTTGGAAAACCCTTCGGAAGCAGAACCGAATATCGCGATTTCATCTGCTCGCGCAGCAACCGCGCCCTCATATCCCCGCATATTCGGGGTTAATGCCGCATATGACACCCCAGACGCGCGCGTAATCCCCGCCAAAACCGCAGCAGAATCGGCCATTTGCGGCACCCACTTGGGCGATACAAAACTGGCAACTTCGATCCGCCGAAACCCTGCACCGCTTAGCAAATCCACCAGCGCGATCTTGTCCTCAGTGGCAATTTCAGCTGCTTCATTTTGCAGCCCATCGCGCGGGCCCATCTCAAATATCTCAACGAATTCAGACATCTGTCACCTCATATGCGGAAAATTTTGGGATCGTAAAACCTGTTATCCCTCAATCGGATAAAAGGGTTTGGAGTAAAACTGCTGCTCTCCATCACGCTCGCGTGCGCGCACAAATGCGGGCCTCTCGGCAAAGCGTTCAATATAGGCATTCAGATGCTCAAACCGATCCATATGAACATAATAGGGGGCCGCGAGCACATTGTACCCCATCATCGTATCCACCGCGCTAAAGCCTGTATTCAAAAGCCATCTGCGCCCCTTTAAATGCTGATCCAGTATCTTTAGAGTCGCCGCCAATCGCGCTGTTTCCAACTTTAGAACCGCCGCAGAAGGCTTTGCAGGGGCACGTAAAAACACCTGTTGCAGATTCAGAGACGCCAGAATGGAGGCTTGGGTTTCAGCAAACCCCATCCATTCATGAAACGCCACCCGCTCAGCATCCCCCGGCAGCCTTCCTAGCCCATGTTCAGGTCTGGTTTCGCACAGATATTCAACAATCGCGCCGCTTTCGAAAATGACCCGCCCGTCAACCTCTAGCGCAGGCACACGGCCGGCAGGGGAAATTGCCAGAAATTCGGGGCTACGCAAAGAGCCATCCCCAATCTGATAATTGGCGATGTCGCAGGACAGCCCCATCTCCTCCAGCAACCAAAGGATGCGAAAAGAGCGCGAAAATGCAACGTGGTGTAAACGGATCATGCGGCCCCCTTTGGCGCTTCAACAGATGTGTCTTCGTCAATTTCTTCCAGCAATATCAACGCGGCACCCGCTTCAACCTGCGAACCAACGCTAATCATTACCTCGGCCACAATACCATCACGCGCCGCCAACAACGAGTGTTCCATTTTCATCGCTTCAAGCACGGCCAACCGATCACCAGTTTGCACAACCTGCCCCGATTCCGCAAATACAGCCTTAACCAAGCCCGGCATCGGTGCCTCAATCACATTGCCCGCAGCAGCACCCACCGCCGCGCGATCCAACGGATCAACAACAGTGAACGACACCCCGTAGCCTGCGAAAATGGTCACTCCACCCGCATCCGCCACAAAAGGTGAAGCCGCAACACCGTCAAACACCCATTGATCCTGACGCTTTTCCGCCTGAACCGTGACATCACCCAATTCAATCACATGCCGTCGCGGCCCTTGGGCCTTAACGATTGCGGTGAATTCTTCATCGTCCAAACGCAGAGTTACCTGTCTATTCAACGCGTTCCATAGGCTGAAGCCCGTCACATCACTTGTCGCGTCCATTAATCCCAAACCAGCCAATGCCGCCTGAGCTTTGGTTTGCGTCGTGACGTCTGCCACAGCGGTCAGAGCCTCCAGATCCCGTGCGATTAACCCAGTATCAACCTCACCCGCAGCAAACCCCGGATGCGCACATAACGCCCCCAGAAACGATAGGTTTGTCACCGTGCCCACGACCTGACATTCCGCCAGAGCCTTGCTCATACGTGCCAAAGCGATTGCGCGCGTTGGCCCATGGGTCACAACTTTGGCAATCATCGGATCATAAAACGGGCTGATCGTGTCGCCACTGCGCACGCCACTATCCGCACGAGCCCCATCAGGGAATTGCAAATGCGCCAATGTTCCCGTCGCTGGAAGAAATCCTTTGGGCACATCTTCGGCATATAGGCGCGCCTCAAAGCTATGGCCGTCAATGCTCAGCTGATCTTGCGTTGCAGGCAGGCTTTCTCCAGCAGCGACCCGCAATTGCCATTCGACCAAATCAACGTCCGTAATCGCTTCTGTTACCGGGTGCTCAACCTGTAAACGCGTGTTCATTTCCATGAACCAGAACCCGTCAGCACGCAGGCCATTTGTGCCGTCCACGATGAATTCGACCGTGCCCGCGCCCTTATACCCGATCGCCTCAGCCGCACGCACTGCCGCCTGCCCCATGGCGTTGCGCATCTCTAGGGTCATGCCCGGTGCAGGCGCTTCTTCGATCACTTTTTGATGGCGACGCTGTAATGAGCAATCCCGCTCAAACAAATGCACAGCGGATTTACCATCGCCAAAAACCTGAACCTCGATGTGGCGCGGTTGTTGGATGTATTTTTCGATCAACACATCAGGATTGCCAAAGGCTGTCGTCGCCTCCCCCTGCGCACTTTCGAGCGCATCAGAAAATCCATCAACATGCTCAACCAGACGCATGCCCTTACCACCACCGCCAGCGACCGCTTTGATCAGCACGGGATATCCGATTTCACCCGCACGCTCCGCGAGGAATGCAGCATCTTGCGTGCGCCCATGATATCCCGGCACAACCGGCACGCCGGCTTTTTCCATCAAGACCTTTGCCGCATCCTTTAGGCCCATCGCCCGGATCGCGTCCGCAGAGGGGCCGATGAACACCAGCCCCGCAGCCGTAACCGCATCCACGAAACCCGGGTTCTCAGATAAAAAACCATAACCGGGATGGATTGCTTCGGCTCCGGTATCAATTGCGGCCTGAATGATCACATCGCCCTTTAAGTAGCTCTCCGCTGGGGCAGATTTACCGATGTAAACCGCCTCATCCGCAAGTGCGACGTGTTTAGAACCTGCATCCGCTTCAGAATACACCGCCACGGTCCGCACACCCAACGCCTGAGCAGTTTCCATGACACGGCAAGCGATTTCGCCTCGGTTGGCGATCAATAATTTAGTGAACATGGCTCTGCCCTTTATTGCTGTCACAGAAATCGGCATAGGAACCGGGGGCCTGCCCCCGGACCCCCGGGATATTTTCACTCAGAAGAAGTCGAACCGCGCGTGCCCTAATGGGTTTTTGGCGGTCGGGGTGGGTGGGTGGGCGAACGTCAAAAACCCATTTTTCACACAACGCCATCTTACATCCGAAACACGCCGAAACGTGTCTCCTCGATTGGGGCACACAATGCGGCACTCAAACTAAGCGCGAGCACATCCCGCGTCTTACGAGGGTCAATAATGCCATCATCCCAAAGCCGCGCCGACGCATAAAGCGGATGACTTTGAGTCTCAAACATCTCAAGCGTTGGCTGTTTGAACGCAGCCTCTTCCTCGGATGTCCAACTGCCGCCAGAGCGCTCAATCGCATCACGTTTCACTGTCGCCAGCACGCCTGCCGCCTGCTCTCCACCCATCACGGAAATCCGTGAATTTGGCCAACTCCACAAGAAACGCGGGCTATAGGCACGACCAGACATGCCATAGTTCCCAGCCCCAAAAGAGCCCCCCACAAGCATGGTAATTTTGGGTACATTCGTCGTCGCCACTGCTGTCACCAGCTTGGCGCCATGACGCGCGATCCCTTCGCTTTCGTATTTCTGCCCCACCATGAACCCAGTGATGTTCTGCAAAAATACCAGCGGGATATTACGCTGCGAGCATAACTCGACAAAATGCGCACCCTTTTGGGCACTTTCTGAAAATAGTACCCCGTTATTGGCGACAATACCAACTGGGCACCCTTTGACATGGGCAAAACCCGTGACCAAAGTTTCGCCAAACCGCGGCTTAAACTCGTCAAAGCGACTACCATCCACCACCCGTGCGATCACCTCACGGATATCATAGGGCGTGCGCAAACCCGCAGGAACCACCCCGAAGATCTCTGCCGGATCATAGGCTGGTTCCTCGGATGTTTGCCAATTTACTGTCGTCGGCTTGCTCCGGTTTAATGACGAAACAGCTTGCCGCGCCAATGCCAACGCATGGCTATCGTCCTCGGCCAGATAATCCGCAACACCTGATAGACGCGTATGCACATCGCCCCCGCCCAGCGCTTCGGCGGTCACAACTTCACCGGTCGCGGCCTTTACCAGCGGCGGACCCGCCAAAAAGATCGTCCCCTGTTCTTTCACAATGATCGTCACATCAGACATCGCAGGCACATAGGCCCCGCCTGCCGTGCAAGACCCCATCACCACGGCAATCTGCGCAATGCCCTTGGCACTCATCCGGGCCTGATTATAAAATATCCGGCCAAAGTGATCACGGTCAGGAAAAACCTCATCTTGATTGGGCAGATTGGCCCCACCACTATCAACCAGATAAATACATGGCAGATGGTTTTCTTCGGCAATTTCCTGTGCACGCAGGTGCTTTTTCACCGTAAGCGGGTAATATGTCCCCCCCTTTACGGTGGCATCATTGCACACAACCATGACCTCTTGGCCCATCACACGACCAATGCCAGCAATGACACCAGCACAAGGTGCCGCGCCGCCATACATCCCATGCGCAGCCGTCGCGCCGACTTCCAAAAACGGGCTGCCCGCATCCAACAGGTTGGCCACACGGTCGCGCGGCAGCATCTTACCTCGACTTAGGTGCCGATCGCGCGATTTCTGCCCGCCGCCTTCTGCTGCCAGCTCCGCAACCTCGGCCACCTGCGCCAATGCCGCTTCATGCCCCTTAACATTGGCCAAGAACGTCTCTGATGACGGCAATACCTGGGAGGTTAGCTTCATGCCATCGCCCCCATCATTTCACGCCCGATCAACATCCGGCGGATTTCACTGGTGCCTGCACCGATTTCCATCAACTTTGCATCGCGGAAGATCCGGCCAACCGGGTTATCAGACAAATAGCCCGCCCCGCCCATAGCCTGCACCGCCTGATGGGCAACCTTCATTGCCTCCTCGGATGAATACAACACACATGCCGCAGCATCCTGGCGTGTAACAGTGCCACGATCACAGGATTTCGCCACCTCATAGACATAGGCACGGCTGGTGTTCATCGCCGTGTACATATCCGCCATCTTGCCCTGCATCAGCTGAAAGTTCCCAACAGACGTGCCAAATTGCTTGCGCTCCGCCATATAGGGCATCACCTCATCCAGACAGGCCGCCATGATCCCGGTGCCAATGCCCGACAAAACCACACGCTCGTAATCCAGCCCCGACATCAGCACCCGCACGCCTTTGCCCTCTTCGCCCAGGATGTTCTCAAACGGCACTTCGACATTATCAAATATCAATTCCGCCGTGTTTGATCCGCGCATACCCAGCTTGTCAAAATGCGGCGAGGTTGAAAAACCTGTCATCTCTTTTTCAATCAAAAACGCGGTAATACCACGGCTGCCCGCATCAGGATCGGTTTTGGCATAAACCACCAGCGTATCGGCATCAGGCCCATTGGTGATCCAGTATTTGCTGCCATTCAGCACGTAATACCCGTTCCGCTTTTCGGCCTTCAACTTCATCGACACAACGTCCGATCCGGCAGAGGCCTCAGACATCGCAAGCGCGCCCACATGTTCCCCCGAGATCAAGCGCGGCAAATATTTCCGGCGCTGCTCATCAGTGCCATTCAGCTTGATCTGATTGACACATAGGTTGCTGTGCGCCCCATAAGATAACGACACCGAGGCCGAAGCCCGCGCGATTTCCTCAACCGCAATCACATGCGCCAGATAGGACATGCCCGCCCCGCCAAACTCTTCGGAGACCGTGACACCCAACAGGCCCAATTCACCCATTTCACGCCATAGCTCGGGCGGAAACGTATTGCTCCGGTCAATCTCTGCAGCCATGGGCTTAACCCGTTCTTGCGCCCAACGATGCACCATATCTCTTAGCGCGTTGACGTCTTCTCCTAGGTCGAAATCCATTGTGTGCGTGAACATGGCAGGCTCCGTTTATTGAACACTTGTTCATATACCTACGATAAGGCTGCCCACCGATCAAGGTTTTTAACCTGCCCCCGTAGTAATACGGCACACCTCAAATGCAAAA
>CAXIAD010000080.1:0-11825 GCA_964021645.1 uncultured Cognatishimia sp.
ACACGTCAGTGTGCTTTCAAGCACAACGGTTTGGTCAGACATTTGGTTCCCATCGTTCGTATAGGATAGTTGCAAATTCGGGTCTCGTTGAAAACGATAGCCCACGGTCATATGGCCAATCAAGTGTAGCCCATTAACCAGATTCGCCCCAAATCCGCTGTTTTGTACAAAACGCGGGGGTGAATTGTACAAAACGTACAAAACTCAAAACCGTTAAACCTGCGGGCGTTGGGCAGGGCCTTGGTTAAGGCCCCACCCCTTGTGTCAAGCTGTTGCGCAATTCGGGTTTTGTACGTTCCAAAACGCCCCCAAAACCCGCCTTAACGCACCGAACGCTGCCTAGTTGCCCAGGATGCCTGGCAGTTTCAGCCCCTGTTCGCGCGCGCAATCAAGGGCTTCTTCATAGCCCGCATCCGCATGCCGCCACACGCCCGAGGCCGGGTCATTCCACAGTACGCGCTCAATGCGTTTGGCCGCTTCTGGTGTGCCGTCCGCACAGATAACCACGCCGGAATGTTGGGAAAATCCCATTCCCACGCCGCCACCATGGTGGATGCTAACCCATGTCGCGCCGCTTGCCGTATTGACCAGCGCATTCAGTAGGGGCCAGTCCGAAACCGCGTCTGATCCGTCTTTCATCGACTCGGTTTCACGGTTGGGCGATGCCACAGATCCGCTATCCAGATGATCGCGTCCAATCACCACCGGTGCCTTCAATTCACCACTGGCAACCATCTCGTTAAAGGCCAGTCCGGCACGGTGCCGATCGCCCAGTCCAATCCAGCAGATACGCGCCGGAAGTCCTTGAAATGCAATGCGTTCTTGGGCCATGTCCAGCCAGTTATGCAGGTGGATATTGTCGGGAAACAGCTCTTTCATCTTGGCGTCTGTCTTGTAGATATCCTCGGGATCTCCCGACAAGGCCACCCAGCGAAACGGGCCAATGCCGCGGCAAAACAGCGGGCGGATATAGGCGGGCACAAAACCGGGAAAGGCAAAGGCATCACTCAGCCCCTCATCCAGCGCGACCTGCCGAATGTTGTTGCCATAATCCAGCGTGGGCACATCGGCATTCCAGAAATCCACCATCGCCGCGACATGGGTTTTCATGCTTGCGCGCGCTGCCTTTTCGACGGCTTTGGGATCGCTTTCGCGCTTCTCTTTCCACTCGCCCATCGTCCAACCCTGTGGCAGATAGCCGTTGATCGGATCATGCGCCGAGGTTTGGTCAGTTACGATATCAGGGCGCATGCCGCCTTGTTGCATACGCTTGTAAATCTCGGGGAAAACATCGGCGGCATTGCCCAGCAGGCCAACGGATTTCGCAACGCCTTCTTTGGTCCATTGGTCAATCATCGCCAAGGCTTCGTCCAGCGTTTCTGCCTTTTCATCCAGATACTTAGTGCGCAGTCGGAAATCTATGCTTT
Organism: uncultured Cognatishimia sp.; assembly: GCA_964021645.1. Classification (GTDB taxonomy): domain Bacteria; phylum Pseudomonadota; class Alphaproteobacteria; order Rhodobacterales; family Rhodobacteraceae; genus CANLDA01. The sequence goes on from CAXIAD010000080.1 coordinate 1,428, forward strand.
CCGGATTACACTCCACCGCAAGACAGCTGGCCCCGGCGAAAACTGCCGCTAATGGCTGCGCGCCGCCCATGCCGCCAAGCCCTGCTGTCAGAACCCATTTCCCAGTCAAATCACCATCATAATGCTGACGACCCGCCTCGGCAAAGGTCTCAAACGTGCCCTGCACAATGCCCTGCGTGCCGATGTAAATCCACGAACCAGCGGTCATCTGGCCGTACATCGCCAGACCCTTTTTATCGAGCTCGTTAAAGTGATCCCAAGTGGCCCAATGCGGCACAAGGTTCGAGTTGGCGATCAGCACACGCGGCGCGTCACTGTGGGTTTTAACCACGGCCACTGGCTTGCCTGATTGCACCACCAGCGTTTCGTCGGCCTCAAGGTCTTTGAGGCTGGCAACGATCATGTCAAAATCTTTCCATGTTCGTGCCGCGCGACCGATACCGCCATACACCACCAATTCATGCGGGTTTTCGGCGACATCCGGGTGCAGGTTGTTCATCAGCATCCGCAGCGGGGCCTCTGTCTGCCAGCTTTTGGCGTTCAGTTCGGTGCCGGTGGGGGGGTATACGTCGCGCATGTTTTTACGGTCAGACATCTTAGGCTCCTTGATCAGTCAATGCGCCCGAACGGGCAAGCGCGTCGAGCGCCGTCAATATTTGGGAAAGGCCTGCGCGCAATTGCGCAGCACGTTCTGGTGCATAGGCCCATGGGGCGACCTCATGCATATAGGCGCGCTGGGCCAGCTCCATCTGGATGGCATGCATGCCCTGCGCTGGGCGGCCATAATGCCGCGTTGTCCAGCCGCCTTTAAACCGGCCATTCAGCACGGTGTCATAGGAATTTTGCGCCAAACAGGCGGCGTGAACGCTGTGTTCAATGCGCGCATTACACGTCGCGCCCTGATTTGTGCCGATGCTGAAAACTGGCAAGACACCGGGGAATAGAAACGAAATCTCTGACCGGATCGAATGGCAATCATACAAGATCGCCACGCCGTGCAACGCCTGAACACGGGTCAATTCAGTCTCTAATGCTGTGTGATACGGCGCATGATAGGTCACGCGCCGCGCCTCGATCTCATCAGCTGAGGGGGCTTGGCCAGCCAGCCAAATATCCTCGCCGTCAAAATCAGTTGTCGGGCAAAGCGTCGTCGTGTTTTGGCCGGGATACAGCGACTGCCCCGCCGGATCGCGATTGGCATCAATGACATAGCGATGCACGTTTGATTTCACGACCGTGGCATCCGCCAACAACCCGTCATACAGCTGCGTAATATGCCAATCCGTATCATCCAACCCCTGTCCACGCGCATTCAGTCGCGCCATCAGATCATCGGGGACAAAGGTGCCGCCATGCGGTTGTGCCAGCACAACCGGGCCATCCCCGCGCTGCACATCAAACACATTCATTGGGCTAATCCCGGCAGGTCTACGCGGGATACGTGTGCGATTTCACCTGTTGCGATCAGGCCTGTAGCCGCCTCGATATCGGGGGCCAAATAGCGATCATCCTCCAGAGTCGGAACATCTTGCCGTAGCCGCGCAATTGACGCCGCCAACGCGCCACTGGTTGCCAAAGGCGCGCGAAATTCCACGCCTTGAGCGGCACATAACAGCTCTACGCCCAAAATGGCGTTCAGGTTTTTCACCATCCGCCCCAAACGATAGGCCCCATGTGCTGCCATAGAAACGTGGTCTTCTTGGTTGGCAGAGGTTGGCGTTGAATCCGTGACACAAGGGTTTGCCAGATGCTTGTTCTCGCTCATCAAGGCGGCCGTGGTGACCTCGGCAATCATATAGCCTGAATTCAACCCCGGATTGGGGGTCAAAAACGGGGGCAGATCAAACGACAATGTCGGGTCTACCATCAGCGCGATACGGCGCTGGGCAATCGCCCCGATTTCAGACACTGCCAGCGCGATCATATCGGCAGCAAAACCAACCGGCTCTGCGTGGAAATTCCCGCCTGACACGATCATATCGGCCTCAACCAAAACCAACGGGTTATCCGTGGCGGCGTTTGCCTCGATGCGCAGGGTCATGGCGGCCTGACGCAGGATATCCATCGCGGCCCCTGTCACCTGTGGCTGGCAGCGAATGCAATAGGGGTCTTGCACGCGTGCATCATCCTCGCGGTGGCTTTCCCGAATTTCCGACCCATCTAACAACGTGCGCATGGCCGCGGCGGCCTCTATCTGGCCACGGTGGCCACGCAGGCTGTGAATTTCTGGCTGTAGCGGTGCGGTGGAGCCCATAATTGCATCGGTCGACATCGCAGAGGTGACCAGCGCACTAGACGCCGCACGCCATGCTTTGAACAATCCAGCCAAGGCAAAGGCAGTCGAAAACTGTGTGCCGTTGATAAAGGCCAACCCCTCTTTTGGGCCTAAGGCAATGGGCACCAGCCCCGCCTTGGCAAGTGCCTCAGCTCCGGGCATGACTTGCCCCTGATACTCCGCCTCGCCCGCGCCAATAATCACCGCCGTCATATGCGCCAAGGGGGCCAGATCGCCCGAGGCCCCAACCGACCCTTGTGCTGGAATCACCGGGGTCACGCCGCGCGCCAGCATATCCTGTAGCAATTCGATCAGCGACCAGCGCACGCCCGACGCACCACGCCCCAACGATAGCAATTTCAACACCATGATCATCCGTGCCATCGGACGCGAGATTGCCTCGCCCACACCACAGCAATGCGACAGGATCAGGTTACGTTGCAGGGTGGCTGTGTCTTTGCGCTCGATCTTGACGCTTGCCAGCTTGCCGAAACCTGTATTCACCCCGTAAACGGGCACTTCCCCTGCGGCGGCGGCATCTATCCGTGCGGCGGCTCTCTCAATGTCACTTCGACACGCGAGGTCCAGCGATACATTGGCCTCGTTCCAGAAGATATCGGCCAGATCGTCCAATGTCACCGTGCCGGGGGTTAGGGTCAAATGGCTCACAGGTGGCCTCCAAAAATACGTTGATGCAGGGGGTTAAATCCGATCCGGTAAGCCAGCTCCGACGGGTGGGCGATATCCCAGATCGCCAGATCGGCGCGTAATCCGGGGGCCAGCATGCCGCGATCCGCCATGCCCAATGCGCGGGCTGCGTTGCGGGTCACGCCTGCAAATGCCTCTTCGGGTGTCATGCGAAACAGGGTGCAGGCCATGTTCATCGCCAGCAGCAATGATGTCATCGGAGAAGAACCCGGATTTGCATCTGTTGACACGGCCATCGGCACATTATGTTTGCGCAATAAATCAATCGGCGGGGCCTGAGTTTCGCGCAATGTGTAAAAGGCACCGGGCAGGATAACGGCTGTCATATTCGCCTGCGCCATTGCCTGTACACCAGCCTCGTCCAGATATTCGATGTGATCCGCTGATATCGCGCCAAAACCCGCGGCCATTTCTGCACCGCCAAGGTTTGACAGCTGCTCGGCATGGATTTTGACGGGCAGTCCTAGCTCACGCGCCACCTGAAACACCCGCGCGATCTGCGCTGGCTGAAACGCGATCCCTTCGCAAAATCCGTCAACCGCATCTACCAGCCCCTCGGCATGGGCCGCGCGCAGGGCGGGAATGCAGATGTCGTCAATATAGGCATCATCGCGCCCAGTATATTCCGGCGGCACAGCATGCGCCCCAAGGAATGTTGTTGTCACGTCGACCCTGCGCAAATCTGCAATCCGGCGCGCAGCCCGTAACATGCGCAACTCGGTGTCATGATCCAATCCATAGCCGGATTTCACCTCGATCACGGTGACACCCTCGGCGATCATCGCATCCACGCGGGGTAGAGCGGATGCCACCAGGCTGTCCTCATCTGCTGTGCGCGTTGCCGTCACGGTCGAAATAATGCCACCACCTGCGCGCGCCACTTCTTCATAGCTGGCCCCGTTTAGGCGCATCTCGAACTCACGTGCGCGATCACCGCCGTACACAACATGCGTGTGACAATCGATGAGCGCGGGCGTCACCAGTCGCCCGCCCAAATCAACCTGTTTTGTCTCACTATATATAGAGGGTGTTTTTGCACGCGGTCCGACCCATGCGATATCCGGCCCGTTCAGCACAATTGCGGCATCCTCGATCAAACCATAGGGCTGTGCCCCGGTTTCCAGAGTTGCCAACGTGCAGTGTGTCAAAGTTGTCAAAGTCATCGGAGTATCCACATAGTCATGATGTCTTGCGGATTTCTATGTATGCGTTTATGATTATTATGTCCATACATAAAGGCCACACCATGACCATATTCGCCAAACGCGCCCTGCTGGAGGCCGGTTGGGTAGAAAATACCCGTCTCGACATTTCAAAGGGCCATATTGTGGGCATCCACTGTGACGCCATGCCAGAGCCAGGTGATGTTTGTGTTGATACCTTACTGCCCGCATTGGCCAATTTGCACAGTCACAGCTTTCAGCGGGCAATGGCGGGCATGACCGAGTTTCGCGCCAAAGGGCGGGAGAGTTTTTGGACATGGCGCGATCTGATGTATAGATTTCTGGAGCATCTGACGCCGGAGCATGTGACAGCCTTTGCAGCCCTGACATTCATGGAGATGCAAAAGGCCGGCTATGCCTCTGTGGGGGAATTTCACTATGTGCATCACCAGACAGGCGGGCAGGCTTATGATGATCCTGCGGAGCTGTCACACTCAATCTTTGAGGCCGCAAATCAGACGGGCATTGGGCTGACACATCTGCCGGTGCTTTATACCTATGGCGGCGCGGATGGGCAGGGATTGTCCGGTGGGCAATTGCGGTTTGGCAATTCGGTTGAGGCATTCAATGATCTTGTATCCCGATGTCAGACGGCGGCCAAAACCGCATCGGCTGATACGCAGGTCGGCATCGCGCCGCATTCGTTGCGCGCGACCTCCCCTGCGGATTTGCGGCGGTTGTTGGCAGTGCATTCTACCGGCCCCGTGCATATTCACATCGCCGAACAACAAAAAGAGATCGCCGAGATTTCCACGCATTTAGGCGCGCGTCCGGTTGAGTGGCTGCTTGCCAATACGGAGGTTGATGCGCGTTGGTGCCTGATTCACGCAACACATATGACTCCGCAGGAAACCGTTGATATGGCAAGGTCCGGTGCGGTGGCAGGTCTGTGCCCGATCACCGAGGCGAATTTGGGTGATGGAGCGTTTAATGGGCCGCAATATATCGCGGCAGGTGGAGCGTTTGGTGTGGGATCAGATTCAAATATCAACATTTCCCTGACCGAAGAATTGCGAATGTTGGAATATTCCCAACGGCTGCGGGATATGGAGCGCAATGTTCTGGTGCCGGGCGAGGGCTCTGTCGGGGCATTCCTGTATAAGGGAGCCGCGCAAGGCGGGGCGCAGGCGCTGGGCCGTAACGCGGGGCGGATCAACGTGGGTGCCTTGGCGGATTTGGTCGCGATTGATGCGGCGGATGTTTCGCTTTGTGCCTTGAGCGAAGAAAATCTGCTGGATGGATTGGTCTTTGCTGCCAATGACCGGGTGGTTAGCGATGTATGGTCGGCGGGGCGGCATCAGGTTCAGGATGGCAAACATATAGCAGAGGCGCAAATCAAGGCAGCCTACCGCGTGCAGATCGCGGATGTGGTGGCGCGGATCAATGGGTAGTGTGATCCAGCGGAGCGGCTGCGCCGCGCATATTTGTTTAGTTATGGGGCTCTGCCCCACGTCGAATGCAGATGCATTCAACGCCCCCGGGATATTTTTGCCCAAGAGAAGCAAGGGGGTGGTGCATGTGCTATTTCCGTTGTGGGTCAATTGATATAGGTGGTTTTGCTATGCGGAAACGGGGTCCCCAGATATGAATGGCGTGGGCAAGATCAGCTATCAGGACGTCAAGAGCGATGTGCTGCGCCGGATTCGCGACCATACGTGGCCAGCAGATAGTTTATTGCCCGGCGAGATCGAGTTGGCGCAGGAGTTTGGTTGTGCGCGCACGACTGTGAACCGTGCCATGCGGGAGCTTGCCGACGAAGGTTATTTGGATCGGCGACGCAAGGCAGGGACGCGGGTTAAGGCGTCGCGCACTCGGCAGGCCAAATTCACGATTTCGCTGATCCGTGAGGAGATTGAACGCAGCGGTGCGCAGTATCGATATGCATTGGTGAAGCGCAGCAAGGTGGTGGCCCCTGATTGGGTGGCGGCGCGCATGGGTGTGCCTGCGGATACCGAGATGCTGCATTTGATCTGTTTGCACTATGCCGACAGCAAGCCGTTCCAGTTTGAGGATCGTTGGATCAACCTGAAAACGGTGCCTCAGGCGGTTCAGGCAGATTTCACGCTGGTTGGCCCGAACGAATGGCTGGTCAATGAGGTTCCGTTCACCGATGCAGAGCTGACGTTTTCGGCCATCGGGGCGACCCAGCAGATTGCCGAGTTTTTGGCGACGACACAGGGCACGTCATTGTTTGGGTTAGAGCGCACCACCTGGTTGGACGCGGTGCCTGTAACCTATGCCAGAATGTATTTTGCGCCCGGATATCAGATGACCACGAAATTATAGGCGCTGATTGGTGACCTGCTGGTGATCGTGGCACAGGCAATCATGCGCGTCGCGGACATTTCGGCCATGGGGTGATCTGCTGATGGCAGGAACGTGATTTGTAGGATGCACCATATTCCGCAAGATAGACGGATCGCAATTTTTTGAAGGGGGCATTCATGTCGATGGAGCGCACGTTTTACGTGGTTGAAATACTGGGGCTAATATTTGTGGCAGGGTTGGGCGCGCTGCTTGCGCTGGCGTTGATCTTGTTTGTCATTGACCGCAGCCAAACCAGCGATGCCGTGCGTCGAAACTATCCCGTGATCGGGAGGTTTCGCCATCTTTTCAGCGAGCTGGGAGAGTTCTTCCGCCAATATTTCTTTGCGATGGACCGCGAGGAGTTGCCGTTTAACCGGGCACAGCGGGCCTGGATTTCGCGTTCGGGCGAGGGAAAGAGCAATACCGTGGCCTTTGGATCAACGCGTAACCTGTCGGTTCCGGGGACGTCGATCTTTGTGAATGACCCTTTTCCACCGTTGGATGATGAGTTTGCCAAGTCCGAACCCTTGCTTATCGGGCACACGGCGCGGGTTCCCTATTTGGCACCGTCATTTTTCAACATTTCAGGCATGAGTTTTGGTGCGATCTCCAAGCCAGCCGTGCAGGCATTATCCCGAGGAGCGCGTGAAGCGGGGATATGGCTAAATACAGGCGAAGGCGGCGTATCGCCGTTTCACTATGAGGGGGGCTGTGATCTTGTTTACCAGATCGGCACGGCGAAATTCGGGGTGCGGGACCAAAACGGTGATCTGAGTGATAGTAAGCTACGCGAAATTGCCAGCCATGAGACGATCCGCATGTTCGAGCTTAAGATGGCGCAGGGGGCCAAACCCGGAAAAGGCGGCATCCTTCCGGGAGAGAAGGTGACCGAAGAAATCGCGCGTATCCGGGGGCTTGAGGTGGGCCAAGACGGGATTTCACCCAATCGCCACAAAGAGATCGCCAATTTTGATCAGCTGTTGGATATGATCGTTCATATTCGGGAGGTCACGGGCAAACCTGTGGGCATTAAGACTGTGGTTGGTGCCGAGGACAGTTTTCGACTGTTTTTTGAAACAATTGCCCGTCGAGGGCCAGAGGCGGCACCGGATTTCATTACATTGGATGGGGGCGAGGGCGGAACCGGTGCTGCCCCGATGCCGCTGATTGATCTGGTGGGCCTGCCTGTACGCGAGGCCCTGCCGTTGGTTGTAAATCTAAGGGATGAGTTCGGGTTCAGCGACCGTATTCGTATCATCGCATCGGGTAAGCTTGTGAACCCCGGTGATGTGGCTTGGGCGTTGGCGGCGGGGGCTGATTTCATCACATCCGCGCGGGGCTTTATGTTCAGTCTTGGCTGCATACAGGCCTTGAAATGCAATAAAAATACCTGCCCGACCGGAATCACCACCCATGATCCGCGTTTTCAAAAGGGTCTGGTGGTGGAGAGCAAATACCGACGTGTCGAAGGCTATGCGCGCACCATCATAAAAGAGGTCGAAACCATCGCGCATTCGGTGGGTGTATCAGAGCCACGCCTGCTGCGTCGTCGCCATGTGCGTATTGTGCAATCTGACGGACGCTCGATGCCGATGAACAAGATTTACCCGAGTTACAATTCTAGCACGTCATCGTGAGGTGACGTGCTTTGGCTTGTTAATAGAGAAGTGCTAGCCCATCTTTTCAATAAATATAGCGGTCAGCGTTCAATCTTTATCGGGTGAGGCGCTGACCTCTTGTCACTGATTTGATGTTGTACCGTGTCGCGAAAATCTGATGTCTCAGTTTGTCGTGAAACGATTAGGGAGAGAATGATGGCCAAACGCTGGATGAATGAGTTGACGCAGGCGGATGTGACGCCGGAATCTGTATATATGAATCGGCGCCAAATCATGGCCGGTCTGGCGGGCGTGGGTCTCTTGGGCATGGCAGGTGGCAGTGCTGCGGCCGCCCCCAACCTAAAGCCGGATAGCTGGGAAACGATCACCCAATATAACAACTTTTATGAGTTCGGCACCGGCAAGGAAGATCCCGCCGCCAACGCCCATACGCTGACCACCAGCCCATGGACGGTCAAGATTGATGGCTTGGTTGATCGCCCCGGCAAATATTCGTTCGATGACATCATGTCCCAGATGACAATCGAAGAACGCATCTATCGGTTTCGCTGTGTCGAGGCATGGTCGATGGTCGTGCCTTGGAACGGGTTCGAGCTAAAGGATCTGCTGGAAATGGCGGGCATCAAGAGCAACGCGAAATATGTTGCCTTTGAAACCTTGCACCGGCCTGAAGAAATGCCGGGGCAACGCTACGCCGTTCTGGATTGGCCCTATGTAGAGGGGCTGCGGTTGGATGAGGCGATGCATCCCCTCACGCTGATGGCGACGGGGCTATACGGCAAGACGCTGCCAAATCAGAATGGGGCCCCCATGCGTTTGGTGGTGCCGTGGAAATATGGCTACAAGTCGATCAAATCCATTGTGCGGATCACCCTGACTGACAAAGAGCCGGCAACCAGCTGGAACAAGGCAAATGCGAGTGAATATGGCTTCTATAGTAATGTGAATCCAACTGTTGATCATCCGCGGTGGTCACAGGCCACGGAACGTCTGATTGGCGGCGGCTTCTTTGCCAAGCGCAAAGAGACATTGATGTTCAATGGATATGAGAAAGAAGTCGCAAGCCTGTATGATGGCATGGACCTGCGTAAGAAATTCTAGCGTCGTTTTGACGAGATCACGATGTGGGGGCGAATAGATCGTGCCCACATGCGTCACCGCCAGATTGCGCGCGCGTTCATCTGCACTGACGAGGAGGTTTCGCGGCGAAACCAGACGCCTCGACAGCTTAACACACCGGCACAAGGTTTCGCCGCGAAACCTCCCGACACTCAAATCCCCGGCTGCGTTTCGGTCTATCCCTGTCTTTTACAATAGGGCGAAACGCCTTTGTATAGGTTGACCAATGAAAGACACGTTGAACGCCCTGACTCGCAAGCTCCCGATCCTGCCTCTATATATAGCGGGCTTGTTGTATCCGGCTTGGCTGTTTTGGCAGGGTTTGACGGGCGGGCTGGGCGTGGACCCTGTCAAAGCAATGGAGCACGCAATGGGGGAGGCCGCCCTACAGCTCCTGATCCTAAGTTTGCTCATTACTCCTATACGCAGGTTCACAGGCATTACCCTATTGCGGTTCCGGCGCATGATCGGGGTGATGACGTTTGTATATGTCTTGGTGCATCTATTGGTGTGGCTGGTGCTGGATGTACAACTGTTGTCACAGATCTGGGCCGACATCCTAAAGCGCCCCTATATTACTGTGGGGATGGCTGGTTTTATTCTGATGATCCCGCTGGCGCTGACATCAAACAACTGGTCGACCCGAAAGCTGGGCGCGCAATGGCGCAAACTGCACCGCGCGACCTATCTCATCGGTATTCTGGGCGGGCTGCACTATGTAATGGTGGTCAAAGGCTTTCAGATAGAGCCGCTGATCTACCTTGCTGTGGTGGTTCTGAGCCTGTTGGCCCGGATTCGCCCTGCAAAAGCCAAGCGAGTCGCCTGACTACTCGCGATTCATCCGATTCAACCGTTTGATTCCCAAGATTCGCCCCGACTCACCCCCGACTCGGGTGCGAGTCGGGGGTAAAATGGTAAAATCAGGGGGAACAGCCCGCCAAACAGGCCACCCAACTAGATGTTCTGTGTGCAACCCTGTGGATAACTCTATGTTGATGCCGCGCCGCAGAAATGAACGCGCAATTTTGTTGCTTCTGGCAGTGATTTTTTGAAACAGACATCGAACAACACGTTGAAAACACGTGTTTTTCAATGAATTTCAAAAAAGATGATGTTTTTGTAAAAAAGGGGTTGCGGGTATTCGCTA
>CAXIAD010000081.1:0-11797 GCA_964021645.1 uncultured Cognatishimia sp.
CAGAGAAAGCTCGGACAGCGGCGATAGCTCTCCTTCGAATGCGGCATAAATGTTCAGCTCGTTGCACAGTTTCAACATTTTTGCAGTATCAGAAGGACTTGCAAACTTTTCATCAAGTCTTTTTGAACCCGTCAGACCTAGCGCACGATTAACGTGGGAAATAGACGGAAACCCACATAAATCCGCTATTTCTTGCCATGAAATGCCTATCTCCGCGCCTCGTAGCTTTGCGAAGGCCTCGGTCTCCTCAGACATCCACTGGTGGCCGTGAGCATCTAGTAGAACTTCTGGAAGCTTCAGAAACGGATTAGATGCCACAAACACTGATGAAAAGTCATCTTTGTACCAAGTCAGATAGGGGTCTTCGTCGTTTGCAGGGTAGGTGAAAAGCGGCTGATACAAGGGTTTCAAATCTTTCTAGTGTTCAATTCAATCTACATTCACACGAACCTCGGGCGGATATACAGTAAATGCACATTGGGCTCCCACCACACCCTACACCCCATTTACCCGAGACAGCGCGCAAAACTCATTCGCTCGTCAAACCAACCGGCTTACCCACCACCACAAAATGCAAATCTTGCGGGCGCAGAATACGTTTGGCGACACGGTTCACGTCGTCCAGCGTCACCGCCTCCACCTTGGAATTGCGCGTGGCGATGTAATCAACCGGCAGGTCATCCATCTGCATGCCCACCATGATATTGGCGATCGTTCCATTGCCATCAAACCGCAGTGGATAGGCCCCCGTCAAATAGGTCTTGGCCCGCGCCATTTCCTCTTGCGTGACGCCGTGCTCTGCCATCTTGGTCCATTCATCGCGGATCACCTCAATCGCCTCCGCAACGCGGTCATTGGCCGAGGCAACGCTGCCCAAATACATCTCTGACAGATCGCGCGGCACCAGCGACGAATAAACCCCATAGGTCAGCCCGCGTTTTTCACGCACTTCCGTCATAAGACGGCTTTCAAAGCCACCCCCGCCCAGCACCACATTCAGCACATAGGCGGCAAAGAAATCCTCGTCATCGCGCTTAATCCCGCCATGGCCAAACCGCACAACCGATTGCGGCGTGTCAAAATCAACGACCGTCACACCGCCTGCCAGCCCATAGGCCACCTTGGCAGGGAGCGCCGCACCCGTTTCCGGCAAATCACCCAGTAATTGATCCAGCAACAGCCCTAAATCTTCGGCAGAAATATCGCCAACCGCGCCGACATAAATCCGGTCCCGCGCCATCGCGCCCTGATGCGCTGCCACGATATCTTCGCGCGTTAGGGCGGCAACGCTTTCCAACGTCCCACTAAGGGAGCTGCCATAGGGATGCGCCCCAAACGCCATTTCATTGTACCTCAGCCGCACAATGTCATTCGGATCTTTGGCATTTGACAACAACCCTGCTGTCACCTGCCCGCGCACCCGCTCAATTGATGCCGCATCAAATGTCGGCATAATCAGGCTGTCCCGCAACAGCGTAACCGCCTCATCGCGGTTTTCGGTCAGAAAACGCGCCGAAATTGACAGGGCATCCGCGCTGACATCATAGCCAAACTCGGCGGCCAGCGCCTCGCGTGCCCGCGCAAACCCTTGGGAATCAAGCGCGCCCGCCCCCTCTTCCAACAGACCCACCATTAGATTGGTCGCCCCGCGTTTACCCGGCTGATCCAATGATCCACCACCACGAAACCGCAGCTCTAGCGCGACAAAGGGGATCGAATGCTCCTGAACCAACCACGCCTTTATACCACCCGGCGAGGTCACCTCTGTCACTTCGGTAGCAGCCCAAGCTGGCAGGGCCACGATCATCAACGCAATGCTTGCAATAAACTGTCTCATTGACCTGCCTCCTCACCCAACAACCAACCTGTTACAGCGCGCTCGCGGTCAAATACCTCGCGCGCCGCGGCCACAATATCCTCTGCCGTCACGGCCGCCAATACATCGGGCCACGCCTGCACATCGGCAATCGTCAACCCGCTGGTCAGCGCCCCGCCATAGCGGTTGGCCAAGGCCCCAACGTCATCCTGCGCATATATCTGCGCGGCCTTTAGCTGCTGCTTGATACGCGCCAGTTGGTCCGCATCCACACCCGTTTCCAGAAACCCGCGCAGAACCTCGTCCATCGCATCCTCAATCGCCTGTAATTCGACACCTGCGACGGGCACAACGATCAAATCAAACGTCGTATCATCCAACGAGGTGCCGGAATAATAGGCCGCCGTATAGACCGCGACCTGCTGGTCAAATTGCAGCTTTTCCGCCAGAACAGAGGTCGTCCCTCCGCCCAGAATTTCCGCCAAAAAGGTCAACGCCGCCGCCTTTTTCTGTGCTCCGGCATCCCGCTCAGGCGCTAGATATGAACGACTGACATAGGGTTGCGCCACGCGTGGGTCACGAAACACCATGCGCCGCTCTGATGTTTGAGGCGGCTCCTGTGGGCGCGCACGTTCCGGCAAATCAGGGTTCGCCGGGATCACACCGTAATAGGTCTCCGCCAATGCCTTGACCTCATCAGGTGTCACATCACCCGCCACGATCAGGATCGCATTGTTGGGCGCGTAATATGTTCCGTAATATTCCAGCGCGTTTTCTAACGACAGCTCTTCCATCTCATGACGCCAGCCAATGATCGGCACGCCGTAACGGTGGTTCAGATATTGTGCTGCATTCTTTTGCTCGCGAAACAACGCCGCCGCGCTGTTTTCGGTGCGCATGTTGCGTTCCTCAATAATCACGTCGCGTTCGGTTAGAATGTCGGCCTCGTTGAGGCGGATATTCACCATCCGGTCGCTTTCCATGCTCATCATCAACTCAAGCCGATCCGCCGCAACGCGTTGATAATACGCCGTGTAATCATAGCTGGTAAAGGCATTGTCGCGCCCGCCATTGGCCGCCACAGTCGCGGAAAATTCACCCGGTTCTAGGGTATCGGTGCCCTTAAACAGTAAATGCTCCAGGAAATGCGCAACACCTGACACGCCGGGGCGCTCGTCGGCTGATCCAGCACGATACCACACCATATGCATCACTACGGGGGCGCGGTGGTCCTCGATCACGACAACCTGCATGCCGTTGTCCAATGTGAAATCGCTCACGGCCTCTTTGGCAGTTGCGGCCCCGCTCATCGGTCCACTAATCACACCTACGGCTGTTACCACTATCGCAGCAAACCATTTGACCCCTGAACGCATCGACATCTCCCTCACGCATTTCAACTTACTGCCGCATCACAAGATCAAGGCGAAACGCCCGAAACCTCATCCCGTGGGTGCGCCGCCAATCCAGTCCCTGTTTTGCCAGACCTCGGATCGCATTAACGCACCGCTCGCAGTTATAGATACGCCCAATGTCAGGCGTATCAAGTGTGCAAACGGGAATGTGAGGATTTCCTTAAACGTGCGAACGCTGCCCGCACGTCTTATTCGGCGTTACTCCCCCGAAGGAGGCACCGCAGGCGTCTTGGCTCCGGCTTTGCGCCAGCGCGCCAACTCTGCATAGGCATCCAACTGATACCTTTTATAGACTTGGTTATAGCGATCGGTTTTCACTAGCCTGATGTTGGTGAACCGTCCGCGACGACGACGCAAATCTTCGTCTTCTGTGGCCAAAGTCGTGCGGATGTTACCATTGGCACCATAGCGGTTGGCATGAGAGACCAATCCCTGATCGCCCGCGCCGATTTGACCGGGAACCGCAACCACAGCAGAGGCCCGACCGCCCAGCGCCGCAACTGCATCGCCCAACGGATCAACTGTTGTCAGATTTTCTCCACCGGGATTCGGCGCAGGCAAATCTTTGTAATTATTCGGAGCACTCAATGGCTTTGCCGGCAGAATTTTGAATTCATCCGGGCCCTCACCATCATTTGTCAAATGGCGTATGCCTTTGTCACCGCTGCAAGCAGCCAGTGCAAAACACATCATCAATATTACTGCCCGCGACTTCACCATCGCTTTACTCCCGCTCAACGCGCCAATAGCTTTCCCGGATTGTCGCACCAGCAGCAAACACTGCCAACTTCGAACCGGGGTCGCGCACAGACTTACCCTATCATTTCGCCCGCGTCACGAGGGCTTTTTGCCACCGGCGAAAAACACCAGCCCCAAAGCCCCGGCAAAGACGGTAATATCCGCCACATTAAACGCATATGGGATCTCAAACCCACAACATGACATGTTCAGAAAATCGGCCACAGCCCCATATAACAACCGGTCAACCACGTTGCCCAATGCGCCACCGACCAGCAATCCCGCCGATATCATCCCCAACCGGCCCGGCGCATCACGCTTCACCCAATACAGAACAAATCCGCACACCGCCAAGGCGATGGCGATCAATATCCATTTGGTCAGATCGGAACTACCCGAAAACAGGCCGAAATTGACGCCCTCATTCCACGCCATGCGGAAATTCAAAAACGGGGGCACCACATCAATTTCGCCTAGCTGGCGCAGGTTCATCCAATGCACCACTAGATATTTGCTGGCTTGATCCACCAGAAACGTCCAAAATCCTGCCCAAAATACCAGACGCATCCTGCGTCCTCCCTATGCCTGTTAGCGTCTGCGCGCCTTGTTTTTTGGGGCGCTGGCGAAAACCGCCAACACCCGTTTTTATAATTTAGTGCCGGAAATGGCGCATGCCGCTAAACACCATGGCCAACCCGGCCTCATCTGCTGCTGCAATCACATCATCATCCCGCATTGATCCGCCCGGTTGAATAACCGCCGTCGCCCCGGCCTCTGCCGCTGTCAGCAACCCATCCGCAAATGGGAAAAACGCATCCGACGCCACAACCGACCCCTGCGTTAATGGTGCATCCAGCCCCATTGCCTCGGCCATATCCTGTGCCTTGCGCGCGGCAATCCGTGTGCTGTCAACGCGGCTCATCTGGCCTGCACCCACGCCCACTGTCGCGCCGTCTTTGACATAAACAATCGCGTTGGATTTGACGTGTTTCGCCACTTTCCACGCAAACAACAGATCGGCAAGTTCCTGCTCGGTTGGTGCGCGTTTGGTCACAACCTTCAGATCATCCAGCCCAATGTGACCCGCATCCTTGTTCTGCACCAACATGCCGCCCGCAACCTGCTTTAGGTACATCGAGGCCGCCAATGGATCAGCAAGCCCTTCAGTTGTCAGCAAACGCAGGTTTTTCTTAGCGGCGAAAATCTTGCGTGCATCCGCATCTGCCCCCGGTGCGATCACCACTTCGGTGAAAATTCCGGTAATTTCCTCGGCGGTGGCCCCGTCCAACGGTTGGTTCAATGCGATGATGCCGCCAAAGGCTGACGTGCGATCACAATCAAACGCGCGCCCATAGGCCTCGCTTAAGGTCGCCCCGCGCGCCACACCACATGGGTTGGCATGTTTGATAATCGCACAGGCTGGCCCATTGGCCGGATCAAACTCGCTCACCAGCTCAAACGCCGCATCCGTGTCATTGATGTTGTTATAGCTCAGCTCTTTGCCCTGATGCTGGACGAAATTCGCCACACCGGGACGCGTTGCCCCATCCACATAAAACGACGCCTCTTGATGCGGGTTCTCACCATAACGCAAGGTCTGCGCCAGTTTGCCAGCAACCACACGGCGGCGCGGTGCTTGGTTTTTCAGCGCATCCGCCATCCATGTGGACACGGCCGCATCATAGGCCCCTGTGCGCGCATAGGCGATTTGTGCCAACCATTGGCGGAATTCATAGGACGTCTGCCCATCATTCGCCGCCAGCTCTGCCAGCAACGCATCATAATCCTCAACATCCACAACCACATTCACAAAACCATGGTTCTTGGCTGCCGCACGGATCATCGCCGGGCCACCAATGTCGATATTCTCGATGCAGGTGTCATAATCGGCACCTTTGGCAACGGTTTCCTCAAACGGATACAGGTTCACCACCAGCAGGTCGATCGCGGCAATGTCATGCTCGTTCATTGCGGCCACGTGATCATCGTTATCGCGCAACGCCAGCAATCCACCATGCACCTTGGGGTGCAATGTCTTAACCCGACCGTCCATCATTTCAGGAAAACCCGTCACCTCGGCCACATCAATCACCTCTAGCCCGGCATCGCGCATCGCTTTGGCTGATCCTCCGGTTGATAGCAATTCCACCCCACGGGCGGATAATGCTTTGGCCAGATCAATTAATCCGGTCTTATCAGAGACAGAAATCAGGGCGCGGCGGACGGGGTGTAGATTGGTCATAGGTTCAATGGGTTCCCAAGGTCAGGTTGTCAGATCCAAGTCGTCCCGGTTCAGGTCTCTGATGGCAATCGCCGAGTCTTGCGCTTTTGCCAAGGACCACCGGATGCGCGTCGCATACTCCATTGCGACGCCGGATAGAACGACCTGTTTCGCCGCACGCGGCTTTAATCGGCCTTTTTCTAGAAAAACTGACGCCTCAAGGCTTAATTTCGCGGCGCCATCAAACCGGAAAATCCAAATCTCACCGCTTTTCAGCGCAAAGGACACAGCAGCCCCCCCCATATCCACCGTCGAATCCACCTCGGGATGCAGGTGAAATCGCAGTTGAAACGGCACACCTTGCAACTTTTTGGCGTCCATCGCGGTGTCAAATCTTTGCTTGGCGCGATCTTCCATCGCGATCAACAAATCCTCGCCCGCCATCGCCCGCCCATCAAACGTCAGTTCCAGCGTACGCGCATGCATCAACCCATGGGTGCGCATAAATCCGTCATGGCCGCCCTCAAATCGAATACCATCCGGTGCTTGGCTCATTTGAATGGGCACATCTCGCGGCGATTCAATCAACTGCTCTTCGCGCCATCCGCGTCCGACCTCGCCCAATCGCGCGCTCGAAAACCCATCCAGCGACAGGGTGGAATGACTGGGCGTCGCCCGACCTGCGCGGCGCCATTCGGCACCAAAACTCGCACCTGATCCGCAATTCACGATCACCGGACGTCGCCCGCTGGTCATCTCAAACGCCAAGGTGCTGGCATGGGCATTGATTGATGCGGCCCCTTTCGGCGGCGGGCTGGCATCCACAATCACGCTCGTGCGCCCCGCCGACAATCGCGCATATCCCATCGACAACCCATCCGCAGGCCGTCCCTTAATCTCGCTTGCTGCCAATGCGTGGTCCAACCGCCCCTCTAGCCCGCGACCCCCGCCGTGAAACCGCGCCAATCCACCATCCGCATGGCGTAGCGTGCGCAGACTGGGCGCAATGCGTTCAATCGCTTCCAGATGCGCTGGCTCCGGGGTGCGCTCCGCCTCGACCAAGGCAGCGGCGGCCCAAGTCAACAGCGTGAACACCTCCAGCAACTCTTCTGGGTTTCGTGTCGCAATGCCGCCTTGGGCATCCACCTGCGTGCTGCATTCTTTGGACAACGCCTTGACCGCGGGTGCCACGTGCTGCTCCATCCCCTCCAGCGACAAACCGGCATAAATCAACCCGGTCAGCGCCTCGAATCTCGGTAAGCCCGGTGCCGTACTCTGCCACCGTCTGCCTAGGAAAATCGTCTGCTGCCCCAAAGATCGGTAAAATTGTTCTGATTGGGCGGAATCTTGCCCCCGCAACACAAATAATGCGTGGTTGATCCATCGAATCAGGCGACGTCCGGTCAGGTCAGGCGTCCACCCCGGCCCCGTGCCGCGTCCGTACCGCTCAATCCAGCGCCACAACCAACGTTGCGCTGCCTCCCGCGTTGGCACATCCCCGACAGCCGCCAGATCATCCATCCACGCAAAACCGTGTAGTTCCTGCAAGAACACCTCATCCGGTGCCGCCACATCCCAAATTGACGCGCCCGGTGCCGTGATCAAATGCCCTGCAAACAAAAAGTTACCGGCCAAAAGCTGTCGACCTCTGGCAAAGGTGCCAATGGTGCGCGGTTCGGGCATCGACGTAAACGCAGTTGCCGGGCGCGCAAGCGCACTCAGCCGTGCGTGCACACGGTGCATCAGCCGCGTATACCGCGCCTTGGGACTATTCGGATCGGACATTCTGCTCTGCCTCTACGCTCTGATGGCGTTTGGCCAAACCTTACCCGTCTCTGCACGCAAAGTCACCGATTGAATCGTGATCATCCGCGTCGCAGGTCATGCGGCAATTCTACCCGCCAAATGCGGGGGTAAAATCCCGCGACGACAACGCAAAGTTTTGTACAAAACTGGGGGGTGTTTTGTACAAAACGTACAAAACTTTTCGCCTTATTCCTTGCGCAAACAGGCGATATAGAACCCGTCCATACCACCTTTTTCGGCCCAATAATCCGGCCTTAGGCGCAATCCACCCTCTTCGGTGATCCAGCTTTCGTCGATCCCGGGCAGCTTTAGCGCCTCACGATCAACCGTCACTGAACTGTGGCGCTGCAATGCCTCTTCGATCTGGCATTCACCCTCATCAGGTAGCAGTGAACATGTGCAAAATACCAGCCGCCCACCGGGCTTTAACAGGCCAATTGCATGGTCCAGCATTTCGGCTTGCAACTCTATCAACACACTGAAATCACTACCATCTTTGGCGTGTGGCAAATCGGGATGACGTCGAATTGTGCCCGTCGCGGAACAGGGTGCATCCAGTAAAATAGCATCCCACTCGCCGCGTGTTTCCATCACATCATTCACCACCAGCTTGGCCTTGAGGCCGGTGCGTTTCAGGTTCTCGGTCACACGCTCCATACGGGATCTGTTGTCATCAACCGCCGTTACCTGCGCACCAGCCGCCGCAAGTTGCATGGTTTTACCACCCGGAGCCGCGCAAAGATCCAGAATTTTCTCATCTTCTTGGGGGTTTAGCACCTGAACAGGGATCGCCGCTGCCGCATCCTGAACCCACCAGCTACCGCGTTTAAATCCAGGCATTACAGAGACTTGGCCCGCATCTTGCAGACGCAAACTTCCGGTTTCCAACATCTCTCCACCCAGAGAGCGTTGCAACGCACCCTTATCGCCTTTGGCGGTCAAGTCCAGTTGGGCTCCGGCGAAATGCGCAGCCTCAATTTTCATCATATTTTCAGCACCATAGGCCACAACCAATGGGTCGCGCAGCCATGATGGCAGCCGCGGGACACGCAGTTTATTCCATGCCTCAACACCATCTGCCGCAATCTTACGCAGCACCGCGTTGACCAGCCCCTTCATAGAGGCGGTTCGGCTATTTTTCCCAACGATTTCAACGGCTGCATTCACCACACCATGGGCAGCCCCGCCCTGACACAACTCAATCGTCGCCACACGCAGCACGTTATGCACAGACAACGGCGGCGTCTTGGACAGGTGTTTTTTCAACAGCCGATCAGCCCGTTCCAAACCACGCAATGTATCCGTCGCCAATCGCTGCGCCCGCGCCCGATCATCAGGGGCCAAACGCTCCAGCGCGCCCCCACCAATCACCTCTGACATCAGTCGCCCCTCGCCAAGCACCTGATCCAACAGATAAACTGCGCTGCGACGCGCCTGTACACCGGTCTGAGACATCGAAAGCTCCTGATTGCTTGCCCACAGGGGAAGCGCGCGTATATCAAGGGGCAGATGCGAAAGGAACCCCACGCATGGATAACACGACACCAACGCCCAAAGAATTGCCCGCAGCCGCTCAGCGCGCCCTGGCCGAGGCTGCAGATCGCCGAGAAAAAGCAAATGAAATCAAAATGGTGCCTGAACTTGGCGGGCGCGATGGCCCTGATCCTGTCCGCTATGGCGATTGGGAGAAAAAAGGTATCGCCGTAGATTTTTAGTGAGATGATCACCCGGACTCACCTGAAAGACGACGCGCATTCAACCGCAATCTATTCTGATTGCGAGGCATATCGCTATGCGTTGACGCGTGTTTGGGCGGATAATGCGCCCAAGATTTTGTTCATCATGTTGAATCCATCAAAAGCTACCGAAATTCAAAATGACCCAACGATCGAACGATGCGAACGCCGCGCCCGGGCCTTGGGGTACGGGAGTTTTCGGGCAGTGAATATATTTGCGCTTCGCGAAACTGACCCCAAGAAGATGCGCGCGCACCCTTCCCCGCAAGGCCCTGATAACGATAGTGTTCTTAGGGATGGCTGCCGCTGGGCTGATACGATTTTGGCGGCGTGGGGCACCCATTGCACACATCTAAATCGCGGCCCCGAGGTGCTGTCTATCCTGAGAGAAACCGGCCGGCCCCTACACCATCTTGGCCTGACCAAACACAACCACCCACGGCATCCGCTCTATGTTTCTTACGCGCATCAGCCGGTTTTGTGGCAAACCGAGGCTCTTGAATGACACATTCTAACGACACGGATTTAGCTAAAGACACGATCATTATGGATGCTCAGGCCATTACACGCCTCGCCCAAGAGGTGGAAACTCTGAACGGGCACCGCTTCATACGGATTCAGAATTCGTTATGGCGACTTGTGGGGCTGCAATTTTTGCGCGGTCTGGCCTTTGGACTGGGATCAGTATTGGGGGCCACGATCCTCGTTTCGCTATTGGCGTGGTGGCTATCTCAGGTGGAATTCATCCCTGTCATCGGCGATTGGGCCGCTCAAATCGCTCAACAAATCAATTTGAACCAATGATTATGTTATGTTTACATTAACCAAAACATAAGCATTTCATTTACTTAGACCTGTTTATCTAGCATCCTAGCCACGGTGTAGTGTGTGGAGTGTTAAGATGTTGATGTTAGCAGGGATGTTGGGCCTCATGGCCGTCGGTGCAGCAGCGTTTGTTTCTGCAGATCAACCTGTGAGCGAAGACGATGAAGATTTTCCAGATTCTGAAATTGACGAAACCACTCTTGCCACCGATCAACAATCGCCCGGCCTTGCAGATGATCCAACATCTGACGACACAGAATCAGACGATCCCACTGTCGAAGGGACCGCCGAGCGGGACCGGATGTATGGCGGCGACGCCGATGTGAATTTCCTCGGACTTGGTGGCGACGACCTCATGGGGGGCGGTGCTGGTGATGACATGCTGGATGGCGGCGACGGCGACGATCAAATCGTCGGTTACGATGGCCAAGACACGCTGATGGGCGGTGATGGCGCAGATTACATGCATGGTGATCGGGGTAACGACACACTAGACGGCGGCGCGGACAATGACTCCCTTCACGGAGGGTTGGGTGACGACATGCTGGATGGCGGCGCAGGCGATGACGACATGTTCGGACACACCGGAAACGATGTAATACACGGCAATGATGGCGACGATAGCATGCATGGCGGAATCGGTAACGACACCCTAACTGGAGGCGCTGGGAATGACGCGGTGCATGGCGGCCATGATGACGACGCGATCTCGGGCGGTGCTGGAAATGATACCTTGTTTGGCGGTTATGGTGATGATTACATTACCGATTTCTCTGCGGACGGGTCTGATGTTGGTGTCGATGATCTCGGCGAACGTGACTACCTAAACGGGGGCGCGGGCGATGATACAATCATTTCCGGGGCGAACGACATCGTGTCTTCAGGCGACGGCGCGGACACCGTTATTCTTGGTGACTGGATCAACGAAGCTGGCACCGAGGCAACCATCATGGACTACAACGCAGATGAAGATAACCTTGTCCTGCTGTTTGATGATAGCGCTGACTCTGAGGCAAGTTTAGAAGTGCAAAACGACCCCGACCTACCCGACACCAGCCATGTTGTGCTAAATGGTGTGACCGTTGCAACAGTACATGGCGGGGGGACATTGTCTGTGGATGACATCACTCTTATCCCGCAAAGCAGCACACAGGCTGCGATCCTACTGCGCGCCTGATCTGGGCTTGATCTGGGGCCTGAAACGCGGTCCAATCCGGGCACACGACATGCCCCCTTTCCT
>CAXIAD010000082.1:0-11372 GCA_964021645.1 uncultured Cognatishimia sp.
GATCAAGTCTGAAGAAGCTCATCAATCACGCTAATACACCCATCAAGCGTCGCGTGGCACTCCGGTTCAGAACGCAGAAATCTGCGCGGCAACTGATAGAGCAACCTGTTTGCAATCGTCTTACGATCTTTGTTGAAATAACGCGCAGCCTCTCGCGCCTACATAACGTCCTTCAAACATGCGCGGCGTACGTGGCTATAAATGTCGACAGAATACATCTCCCGCCTATGCATAAATGAAGGGTACAAGCTGGCGGAATTTTACTCCGAAACAACTGCCAAACGCAGCCGCTAATGTGACCCATTATTGCTCCAGCATTCACATCAATCCAGTTCTGGACGATACTAATCATTGGGCGCTTGGATCTCTGTGGTTCTAGTTGACCGGCAATGTGATTGATCTGAGTCAATGCTGTTTCTTCAAACTTATGCAAGCATCTCATCTGCAAATCGAAGGAATGCTAATGACGAAACACGAAAAAAACACAGCTGAATCGAACCCAGATTCTCGGGTGATCGAAATGGTAG
The DNA here is from genome assembly GCA_964021645.1 of uncultured Cognatishimia sp. GTDB lineage: Bacteria > Pseudomonadota > Alphaproteobacteria > Rhodobacterales > Rhodobacteraceae > CANLDA01. The sequence continues at coordinate 528 of CAXIAD010000082.1, forward strand.
GATTTGAGCAAGGTGAATATCCCTATGCGGACCGATTGAAGCGCGGTGCGTATGAAAAGGAAAAGGCCGCTCTTCAGGTTGAGCTACTCAAAGCACAGCATTGGGTACAAGAAACAGGTCAGAAAGTCGTGGTTCTTTTCGAAGGTCGGGATGCAGCAGGGAAGGGGGGGACAATCAAGCGATTTACCGAACATCTCAATCCGCGGAATGCTCGAGTTGTTGCACTGAACAAACCATCTGATTCTGAACGTGGCCAATGGTTCTTTCAACGCTATATCAAACATCTGCCCACTGCTGGTGAGATCGTTTTTTATGATCGCTCTTGGTATAATCGTGCAGGTGTAGAGCGTGTCATGGGTTTCTGCGAACCTACTGAATATTTGGAGTTTATGCGGCAAACGCCCGAATTTGAGCGGATGCTGACCCGCAGCGGAATTAAATTGTTCAAATACTGGTTCTCCGTAACGCAAGAGGAGCAGCGCCGCCGATTTGTAGCGCGGGAAACCGATCCGCTCAAACATTGGAAGTTATCACCAATTGACCGTGCAAGCATGGACCGATGGGATGATTATACCGAAGCAAAAGAGGCTATGTTTTTTTACTCCGATACCGCGGATGCCCCTTGGACTGTCATTCGATCCAATGACAAGAAAAGAGCGCGGTTGAACTGTATGAGGCATTTTTTATCGCAGCTTGATTACCCGGATAAAGATGACTGCGTGGCCACGCCACCTGATCCAAAAATCGCCTTGCAGGCAACGTCTGCATTTCAAAACTCCAACCACATCCTCGCCGCGTCTTTGCATCCCACAAACCGCAAAGGCTGATTGCCCTTAACTTAAGAGAATGAATAACTATGTCACATACCCCTCACGAGCTGGCTGAAGAATTCCCCGAACACATTGAACTTATGCATGACTTGCGAGGTTCTGACGCGCATTTCGCGAAGTTGTCTGAAGCTTATCATACAGCAAATCGCGCAGTGCATTCGGCCGAGACCAACGTGCAACCTGCTTCGGACGAGCATCTCTTGGAACTGCGTAAAGAGCGCATGCGTTTGAAAGATGATGTGTACGCTTACTTAACCAATCAGTAGATTGTGAGTGGATGCACTAACTGGTGCATCCGCTTAGAGACCAAATCTAGCTTTGAACGAGTTTTTCCAAGAGGATGTAGAGTTTACCAACAGCTGGCACAATTTTTTACTTCCGCTCACAGCGCATCGATATCGGTGCAAACCCCGATGAGTTTACCATTCGTGTGTTTTTAATTTCTGCGGATCGTAAACCGGACTTTGAGCCACTGTTGCCAACGCTTCAATGCCATCGCCACTTAGCGTCAAAACCGTGCCCACAGCGATCCCAGGCTTAATATGCGCCAATGCAAGCGACTTTTTCATTCGGTGGGAAAAACATGGGCTGTTAACGATGCCAACCTCTGCCCCCTCCAGCGATAAAACCTCTCCCCCTGCAACCATGTCCGAATGATCGATATCAAGGCATACGTTATTGACGGCTTCAGTGCCTTTTGCGGCCATGACCGCCGCTTTGCCCCGGAAATCGCCCTTATTTTTGCTGATGGTGAACCCAAGGCCCACCTCCCACGGCGTAGTCTCCTCGGTCATGTCATAGCCATAAAACAACAACCCCGCCTCGATGCGCACCTTGTCTAAGGCTGTGAATGAACACGGCATCACACCTATTGCGACCAGCCTGTCCCAGATGTCACCGATCACGCTGGCGTCGGCGAAAATCTCATACCCGCGTTCCCCCGAATAGCCCGTGCGCGACACCCGGCACGCATGGCCAAATAACGCGGCTGGCGCATGTTGAAAATATCCCAAGGCACTCAAATCAATGTCGCAATGCGCGTTCAAAACATCACAGGACTTTGGCCCCTGAACCGATAAATCATGCAACTCATCTGTGAATGTGATCTCAACATCGCGATCCTTTGCTGAGGCCTCAAGCAGTGCCATGGTATTGCCAGACCCGTGCACGATCATCCATTCATCACCGCCGTTATTGGATACGATCGCATCATCAGCTAGCCCCCCCGCCTCACTCAGAACACTCAGATAGGTTGCCTCCCCCGGTGCGATCTTTGACATGTCACGCGTTGTCAGATGATCCAATGTTGCCGCAGCATCCGCCCCGCGCACAAAAACCTTCTTCAGCGGCGACATATCAAACATGCCCACACCCTCGCGCACGGCATCATGCTCATCATTTGGGTTGGTGCTATAACTCCACGCGGTCCCCATCCCATTCCAATCCTCCAATCCAGACCCAAGGGCTGTGTGGCGGGAGGCAAGTGCAGATGTGCGGCTAAGTTCTTCAGTCATGGTTGTTCCTTTTTTAGTACCATTCATCAGGCATCGACGCTTTGCGCCCCGCCACGAATTCTTTAAGAGCTGCGTGAATATCGCCGTCCATTGCTGGCGCTTTGTAATCAGCCAACATTTGCTGCCACAGCGCCGTGGCGCGCTGTTCCGCCGTAAGTGACCCGTTCTCAACCCATGTCTCAAACGGCCCCGCCTCAGATAACAACGGCTGATAATTCGCCTGCGCAAAATGGCGCAATGTGTGCTGCGTTGAGAGAAAATTCTGCCCCGGTCCCGTCTCGTGATAGGCATCCCGACCAAAGGCCTCCTCATCCGTCACAAACCCTTGCAACAGCGTCATCATCGCCCCGCAATGATCCAGATCCATGACGAATTTCTCATAGGACATCACCAACCCGCCCTCTAGCCAGCCCGCCGCATGCCAAACCTGATGCCCCCCCGACAATAACGTGGCCCACATCGCCCCCGTGCTATCCTGCATCGCCTGCCCATCGGCACCATTGGACGCTGATATTTGCCCACCACCAGAGCGCACAGGCACCCCTAACCGACGCCCCAATTGCGATAACGCCATGGTCACAAGGTTGGCCTCCGCCGATCCAAACGTCAGCGCACCAGATTTCAGGTTCATCGTGGAATGAAAGCTGCCAAAAACCACTGGGCAACCGGGCCGCACCAATTGCACTAACGCAAGGCCGACCATCGCCTCAGCCAAGGTTTGCGCCGCAACAGCAGCCGGCGACAGCGGCCCCATTGCCCCCGCAAAAATTGCCGGCGACACACAAACACATTGATTAGCACCGGCATAGACCCGCAGGGCCCCAGACATGGTATCATCATATACTAACGGCGAATTGGCGTTGATATTGCCCTGCATCACCGCGTTGCTCTCCATGAACGCCGCCCCAAAAACAAGGCGGGCCATGTTGATGCTGTCCTGTGCACGGTCGGGCGATGTCACCCCACCCATAAACGGTTTGTTTGATAGGGTAAGATGGGCAAACATCATGTCCAGATGCCGCTTGTTCACGGGCACATCTGTGGGTTCACACACCGTGCCCCCGGAATGATGCAACCAAGGAGAGCTATAGCTCAGCTTCACAAAATTCTCAAAATCGGCCAAGGTCGCGTACCTGCGCCCCTGCACCAGATCGCTCACAAACGGCGACCCATAGCCGGGCATTAGCACAACATTATCCCCGCCCAGCGTCACCGTGTTTGCCGGATCACGGGCATGCAATTTGAATTCTGCAGGGGCCGTCGCACATAGCTGCCGCGCCAATCCGGGGGCAAATGTCACCCGCTCGTTGATCACAGTGGCACCCGCCGCGGCAAATAGCTCTAGGGCGATGGCATCACCACGAAACTCGATGCCGATGTGTTCCAATATCCAATCAGCTTGATCTTCGATCGCCTGCAATGCGCCCTCATCCAACACCCCATAGGCCGGGATTTTGCGCGTGCGTGGCGAGATTATATCGGGCTGAACAGATTGACGCGCAGCGCGCCCACGCCGCACCGCTTTGCGCAATTCGGGCTGTATGCTAACGTCTAAATTTTCCAACCTAACTGCCCCTTCTCATCTTCACTCCATGAGAAGTAGCCATGTTTATAAGAACAACAATCAAATTTATCTGTACACAACGTTCAAAATATTTGTACACTGCCCCATGCCAATTACGTTCAAACACCACGACACCCTGCGCCTGTTCGTTGAGGCGGCTCAGCACAATAGCTTCACCGATGCAGCCCTTGCGCTGAACATGACCAAAGGGGCGATTAGCTACCAAATCAAAACCCTTGAGGCCGATTTGGGGCTCACACTTTTTGACAGAAATCCCCGCGGGGTGACGCTGACCAAGGCAGGGCAACGCCTTTGCACCGCCATCCGCCCCCAGTATTCAGAGATAGAGGCCGAGCTCGCCGCCTTTAAAGGCCCCAAAGCAAAAACACTGACCGTCGGCATGTCGAGCTATTTTGCCTCACGGTGGTTGTCGCCTCGTCTGATGACATTCATGCAGCAACACCCCGACATTCAGCTGCGCATTCAGCCCATGACAGAACTGTTTAACCTTGAACATCAACAGGTTGATATCGCGATCCGCTGGGGAAATGGCGCGTGGGATGATGTGGAAATCATCCCTTTTATGCCCTTGCCAGCCTGGCCCGTCGGCAACAAAGACGCCGCCGAAAAACTCAAAAAACTGGGCCCAGTGCGCGCCTTTTCAGAGCTGACCCTGCTACGCGATCACGACAACAGTAATGCATGGTCAGATTGGTTTAGCGCCGCAGGCCTGCCAAAAGACACCCGCAAGGATACGCTGATTATGCCCGACCCCAACGTCAGGGTGCAGGCGGTCATTGATGGCCAAGGCATCGCCCTAAACGATGACCTCATCGCCCAAGAGGTCGACGCCGGGCAATTGGTCCGCCTCTCCGAGATAGAGCTAGCCTCATATGGGTATTTCTTGGCGATCCCCCGGACATCAACACGCCCAGAAACCGTTGATGCCTTCATCGCGTGGTTGCAGCAATAGCGGGCATGTTTATCCAAATCGAATTCAAAACGCGGCACCCAAACGCATGGCAGTTCGACGTGGAGCCTGATGATATTGGATAACTCGGTCGACTATGCAGCCGCTGGCAAAGTATTTGCCCCAAAAATTCATTCGTTTGCCACTTGTACTACAGTTTAACCAATCCCCTCAGCGAGCGGTCGACCCCACCAATTTCTTTTCGACACAACTCACATCATTAGCGCCTTATTAACCAGTGCTTCCTTGCCCACATAACTTGATACATCGACTCCCCGCGCCGTGAGAGCCTCACTAAGCTCTGCCTCAGACATGTCCCCAATAGCCTGCTCCGTCATCTTCATGAAATCAATCTTACGTTCAAACGCAGGATTTGTTTCACCAAAGAAACTCCGGTTCTCAAAGGTAAACTCCGTCGAATACTTGGCCATAAAAAAGGAGAGAAACGTATTGATGCTTGTTCGAATTCTGGGGTCTGCTGCCGCAAGATCCGAAGAGTTTTCAAGCGTTTTCAGCATCAGTTGCGACCACCGGTCTGCCCCCTTTTCGTTCATCAACTGAATCGCATTGTGTGTGTGATGAAAACTCAGCCTAAATTCAGCACCATGATAATATGGCCCACCGCCCATTACGTCGATCCACATTGATGCTTGTGTGTTAATGTGATGCCCGATGCCTCCAACCCGCGCAAACACAGATGAGAACCATTCCTCATCCGAAAACACGCATTCGTAAAAACTTTGGACAATTTTCACGATCGGATCTTGGCCTAATACAGAGAATAACTGCCAAAACTGAACCGGTTTGGAAACATCGCTTGGAGCAGTCAATGACACTATCTCCGGCATTCGGTATGCGTCGACGGGCAATAACTTTTTTGCACTTGCAGACGCAATATAGTCTCGCTGAATTTTTTCCGACAAATATCCATGACGTGTTGGGAATTTTGGCAAATCGATTGTTGTCATGGGATGCCTCCTTTGTGCAAATTCCATTTCATTTTTAGCCCCTGGTCAATACATCAATTCATTCCTCAAGTATTAGTCTGACGTTCGCCCAAGGCCTAGAATTTAGGTGTTGCTTCCATTGGTTTCAACCATCTCGGGCCGTGACCTCATAAGTCTCCTTGGCTTCTTCTGTTATCGGCTATGCTTGGTTGTCTTCTCGGATAAACCAAACAGATTGTGCACCTTGATTTGCGGTAATATTTGGCGATGAATGTGAAAATATTTTAATATGCGGTCCGTTAGTTTGGCAGATATCGATGCCGAATATTGGGCGGCTGGCTCAAAAATGAAATAAATGCAGCTCTCGAGTAGGAGGGATGCCGTTGGGCTTTTCTACATTCCACCTGTCCAAGAGTTCTAATAAAACATGGTATGAATCGAAGAAGAAAATGAATTCTAATGCTATGAATTTGCCTTCAAACGCGGAGGAGATATGATGAAACATCTCACAGGGATTGAGGTCATGGGAATTTGACAGTTGCTCCACCGAATGGAAACTTTCGCTTTATAGCCTTGGACGTTGAAACATCTTGCGGCGACAGCGCCAGCATTTGCCAAATCGGGCTGGCTTGTGTGGGAATAGACAACCACATTCAAACCTGGTCGACATTTGTCAATCCATTGATGGCATTCTCAGTTTTTAACGTCGAATTGCACGGGATCAGCTCAGAAACCGTCAGATTTGCACCTACTTTCAGACAGTTATGGCCGCAACTTACTATTTTGCTTTCTAAACAACCGATCATTCAACACAGCCGCTTTGACGAGCACGCCATCAACGCGGCCTGCAAGGCACACAACTTGTCACAACCTCGATTGAGTTGGAGTAATAGCGTGGCGATCGCCAGAACCGCTTGGCCAGCGCTGAGGGGGAATGGGGGGCACGGGCTTGCCAATCTTAAACAACATTTGGATCTAGACTTCCAACACCACGATGCTGGTGAAGATGCACGTGCAGCAGCTATGGTAGTGCTCATGGCTGAAAGTGAGCTTAAGAAATCCTTAGAGGAGATTACATCGCGCGACTCTTCATTTCAGCTATCTTTTCCATTTTAGAATTTCGGGACAGGATGATCGGCGAAAGGTCGGCCTAATCAACGAAAACTTGCTACAATGTGTTCAGAACATCAGATATATGTCTGCCGAAGCCAAACTTCGACGACACATTACTATGAATTTTGTCTTGGGCAGGAAATCGAGATGACCAGAGTATGAAGCACATCGGTGGGGATTTGCGGGTAGATTTTGTAAGTGGCGCGGTGGCACATCGTCTTCGGTTTGGAGGTGGGCGCGGGCAGGCGCTGCCAAAGGCTATGGGCTTGCGTGCAGGTAAAACACCATTGATTATTGATGCAACGGCAGGCCTTGGTCGCGATGCGTTCTTGTTGGCGTCATTGGGCGCGCAGGTCACATTGATTGAGCGTTCCGAAGAAATGCACTCACTATTGGTTCAGGGCATGGATATGGCTTTCAAAGAAGGCGGTGAATTTCGAGAGATTATTGGTCGTATGACTCTCTTGTTTGGAGATGCAAAAGATTTGCTTCCAGAGCTCGAAGGCGATGCCATTTTGATTGATCCTATGCATCCTGAACGAAAAAAGACGGCACTCGTAAAACGTGAACTCCGTCAAGTTCGCGAAATCGTTGGAACAGATGATGACGCAGCCGATTTGGTGCGCGTTGCGATTAAGAACGCGCGTAATCGCGTGGTACTTAAGTGGCCAGCCAAAGCTGATCCAATCGAAGGGGTAGGGGTCTTCACCCACCAAATATTAGGAAAATCAACACGTTATGATGTTTTTATGGTTGGTTGAGCAACGCGTCGAAATTTGATGACCGCCTGCGTGAGCGAACGTTAAGTCCAATTTGGAGGGCGCGCTCGGTAAATATTGTATTTGAGAGGCCAATGTTGGCTACATCTGATTGGGTCAAACACTGACAGAGTTGTGCATGTTTTTTCGCGGTTAAAGGCGTGTTCAAGTGTGAAAACAACCCATTTCGCAATCACACCAAAAGGAGTTTTAGTGTGCCTGTGGGTTAAGCTGCTTGTAGGAATTAGTTAGACGTTTTTTCTGGCCATGGCTGTAACCTGCTGATGTAAATTTAAGGGTGCGACAATGTTTCATTGAGTGTTTTCGACAGTGATAGGAAACACCACATTTATGGCTAGATCACTAGCGGCAGATGTTCCGCCTGCGAGTGTAGCGAACCCAGATTTAAGGACATTCAATTTTTGGCACCCTGAACGCAAGTTGAGCTAGACAAAATTTACAAAGCCAGTTTGCCAGAATCGAACACCAATATTATGAGCCCCTTCCCGGAGATTGAGCTACGTTATGTAATGCCGATCCCAATGGGCCAAACGTCTGAATCCGTTTGTAGGGCAACGGAACTTGAAATAGTAGGGGCCACCGGGTTTGCCCAAAGCTGTGCAACTCTAAAAGGCCATACCAAAACCAATAATCTTCGCGACATTGCACCACACGAGGTGAGTGTCTGTCATGTTGAGTTGGATCTAAATGCCACTCAGATCAGCTTTAACTATTTTGGTAAGCAGATAAGTTGAATCAAGGCACTTCAAACAAGGCACAGGTGGATGCAATCTTGCGAGGTCACGGAGCATTGGGTCAGGAGAATGGAGGCAAAGAAAAAGGATCAGTGTTTATGGCTGACTCCGGTTGCAGAGGCAACGATCATGACGAGACTGAATTTGGACGTATGTGGCAAGATTGTGAAACCGCGGAAATGAGCACCTATCCGGTATGTCCGGCGCAATTTAAGCATTTAATAAGATGATCGTACAAGCCACGACATTGAAACCAGATTTTGTGATGCATGGCGGCGACATGCATTATTTCTATAAAACTGCGGGTTATTAGTTCTCATAAGCTGGGAAAAACCGGTTTGAATACTGGTTGCAAGAGCTTTTAGTCCCTTCACAACCCTTATTGGTAACGTCACTATTTGTATTCGCACGCGGCAATCACGAACAATGCGATCAACAATGGTCGGGTAAGGGCTGGTTTGCACTATTTGGTGTCGGTAACATGACCACTTGCCGGAACGAGGCTGACTGGTCAGAGACATGGTCTTTCGACATATCACCGCGCAATGATTCCTCTATCGCTCCATTTTCAGTCTATGTGATTGATAGAGCAAGCCCGAGCAATGCCTGAAACAATCAGGCCTTTTATGCCGCCGATAATATGGGCCGCGACAAGTTGTGCTGACACATTATCCTGCTGTAAAAGACGAAATTTACGTTCGTAGCAATCGATTAAAGCGCGATATTGGCGATCATGCAGAACGTCATGTCATCGGTGAAGCGGTGACAAAATATTGTGGAGGAACAATAGAATGTTGGCTGAATTTGATATTAATAGGGCATCAACATCTGTTTCTGTTCCTAAAGGTCAATTGCCAGACCAGACGGGTATAGCAACAGAAGTGATCATTGGCGGACATGGCGTAACGCATTGGGAAACATCAAATTTCCATCACGGACTGTAGGCCCCTTTACAATCAAAACTTGTAAGTCTGGCTTTAGTGGACACATGGTTTTGGGGCGTTCTGATCTTGTAGCAAATATAAGCACATCCAGCCAATATGGATTTGTGCATTTTACACGGGATGCCGCTGGCTCATCCAAACTGAGTGGGTGGTCGTTAGCAGAACATTGGTACCCCAAAAATGCCCCTCCAACTCCGGTTGGTTCATGGCAAAACTGTAGCTGATCAAAACTGACATATGTTCTTCAAGGGAGTTTTTTACGCGGCATCTGAGTTTTGTTCAATAGTCTCAAATGTAGCTATGAATTATGTCAGTCAGGCGTGTGAATCAGCGGCGATGCATCGTCACGAACGTGTCCTACCATCAATAAATCTAGTACAATCATTCACCGATTTGTGTGAACAAAATTAACTGACTCAAAAATTACAGCATCTTTCGGGTTGAAATGCCTTGCACTCCCCCTCAATCCTTTCGGCAACCGTATAGAGATTGGAACAGTAGTGACCGCCTTAAGGATCTCAAATCGTGACGCTAGGCACCTCTGGCTAAGCACACATGGGTTAGCCGACTCGCCTACTGGTACGCTAGATGCGCATTCGTTGATACATCAATTGGGCTTTGTTCAATTGGATACAATACAAGTTGTGGCTCGTGCTCATCACCACATTTTATGGAGCCGTAATCAAAACTACCGGGAGCCGGTGATTGATAAATTGTTGGCTAAAGATCGGTTGGTGTTTGAACATTTCACCCACGATGCCTCCGTTCTTCCTATGGCGTTTTTGCCTATGTGGCAGCGTCAATTCAAACGAATGAAAGCAAAAGTCGAAAAACCCTCGTGGTTCGGCGGGTCACTAGATGCAGACCTGTTAGATGCAGTCAAACGCCGCATTTCTGACGAAGGCCCATTGTCGACCCTCGACTTTAACACCAAAATTGAAGGGCCCCGCGAAATGTGGCGCCGCCCGCCGCACAAACAGGCACTTGATTACCTCTGGTACTCAGGCGAGCTTGCAACATGTCATCGCAGTGGATTCACCAAGTTTTATGATCTTGCAGAAAGGGTATTTCCCGCCAATCTCCTCGCTCAGAATGTTGACGAACTAGAACAGGTGGATTGGCTATGTAACGCAGCAATTGAGCGTATTGGTTTTGGAACACTCGCAGAAATACGCAAGTTCTGGGATGCTACCGATGTTAATGATGTCTCTGCTTGGTTCAAACGCAACACTAGCAAATTGGTTCCTATCGAAGTGCAGGCAGCTGATGGCAGTTGGAGTAATGCAGTGACTTGTTCAAATATTGAAGATCGTCTGAAAACCTTAAAACCCCCAACATCTAGGTTGCGGATAGTAAACCCATTTGATCCAGCAATCCGCGACCGAGTTCGCTTAAAGCGCCTGTTTGGGTTTGATTATACGGTAGAAATGTTTGTGCCCGCGGCAAAACG
>CAXIAD010000083.1:0-11293 GCA_964021645.1 uncultured Cognatishimia sp.
CAGGAATATTCTCATCAAGATCCACCTGCGTCTCATTGCCAGTTTTCAGCTTTGACTGAAAATACGATTTTGGGCTGCTTTCCTGCCTGGCAAGGATCGCATAGGCAAATTCAAACGGTTTATGCAACCGGATGCACCCATGGCTAAACGCCCGTACTTCGCGTGAAAACAGGCTCTTAGCGGGTGTATCATGCAGATAGATATTGTGTTTATTCGGGAACATAAACTTCACCAGACCCAGCGCGTTTCGATTGCTGGGGGGCTGTTTGATATCGAATGGGAAATTTTTGGCAGTGTATTGCGCAAAGTTGATATTGCCGCGGCTGACTTCGCGCCCCTGCCCGTCATACAGCTTTAGATGTGCTGCGGCATTTGGGTTGTTTTGCATCTGCGGCAGGTATTCTTTGGTCGCAATTGAGCGCGGTACATTCCACGTCGGATTGATGATCATATGCTCCATCACATCCGAAAACTCGGGGCTTTGACGATCCAACGCACCTTGGCCAATAACCGACCGTGAGACAAATGTGACCTTGCCATTATCAATGATTTTCGCGGTGAAATCGGTCAGATTCACAAGGACGTGACGTTTGCCACGATCCTTGTTCAACCATCTTTCCCGCTCCATCGCGACGATGACCGATTGCAACCGCGCCTCGGCCGATTTGTTGATTTCGCTTAGCGTGCCAACGCCCGTGACCCCATCAGGGGACAGCCCGTGTAGGATTTGAAACTGCTGAACAGCCTTTTGAATTGTCGCATCATATTTGGTGGAGGCACTGCGCCGTACAAACCCCATCCGAATAAGACGGTTCCGCAATGCGGCAACGCCTTTGCCGGAATCGCCGGGTTCAAATTTCTTACCCGGCACTGTGGCGCCCCATCCGCCTTTGGCAATGGTGCGCTCTAACTTCATCTTTTCTTTCATCAACCGCGCGTATTCCGGAGTTTGCGGGGGCAACGCCCGCATAAACGCCGTCGGAGAGCTTTGCTCAAAGCTGGTCAGATAAGAGGCCCGGTCGCGATACGGCACCTTGCGCACAATCAGATTATCAACACGTGAGGGCACCAAAATTCCGGTCTGAATATCGCGCGCATAGCGCAAAAACACCTTGGAGATTTCGACCTCAACCATTCCCAAATCACGTGCAGAACGGGCCTTGGCCATCTTGGATTTCAACTCGTCCGGCTGATAGCGCGCCAAGGGCAGCCCATGATCCTCAACACTGCGCAGCGCAGCAAACAAGGCGCGGCGGCGTTTTTTGTGCTCAGCCGTATTGCCCGTCCATATGGCCGTAAAATTATTCGCGCGGTAAAATGCGCCAAGCGCCTTATCACGAGAGGCGGTTTCGGCAACGGCCTGTTTAAACGCCGTCACTTCGGCAAACACAGGAGATGTCATTTGCGACATCATTCCCAACACAGCAAACGTAAGAGCCACTATATGAAGTAGCAGTTTCCGACAATGCGGCAGCATATTGTCAAATCCTCGCACAAATTTTATTTGCTCCGGTATCGGGAAATCAGGGGGCATTTGTCCATTCACAAATGAGAGATAGGCAAAACCCGTAAATAAGTGATGCAACCACACCGCGCTTTGGCGCTAAATTCCTCACAGTTTCGTGAAATTTCAGCAGAAAATCGCCTAAAACTATTGCTACTAACAATTTTCCCAATTCGACACTTGGTCCGCGAATCGTTGTGTGCAATAACCAAACTGCATCTGGGGATGAGATAGCAGGTACGCGTAACATCGCGGCCAATTATATGCGACGGGACAGGCGCTAATTATGACTAATCATAGCTCTTCGAGCATGACGCGACGTGGATTACTACGTGCGTTTGCAGCAACAACAGTGGTGGCAGCCCCCACCTTCTCCAATGCGGCCGGCTTTTTGCGTGGTGCGGGAGATGTGCGCCGTATTCGGATGTTTTCCGGGCGTACTGGCGAAATGGTCGACACAATCTATTGGATTGAGGGCGACTATATCAAAGAAGCTTTAAAAGAAGTTAACCATTTCATGCGCGACTGGCGCACCGACTCCGAAAAACACATTGATACGCGTACAATTGATATCATGGCAGCCTCGCATAACCTGATGGGTGCCAATGAGCCGTATATGATGCTTTCCGGGTTCCGCAGTGCTCAGACAAACGCGATGTTGCGAAAAAATTCCGGTCGTCGTGTGGCGCGTAATTCGTTCCACATTCAGGGACAGGCCGCCGATTTGCGCCTCTCTTCACGGTCGGTTAATCAAATGGCCAAGGCAGCCAAAGCATGCCGCGCTGGCGGTGTCGGTATCTATTCACGCTCCAACTTTGTACATATGGATTGCGGCCCGCTGCGTGTTTGGGGCGGTTGATCCGACCTTGACCCGGCACATAATCCGATCAAACAGGGCACCCGAAACGGTGCCCTTTTTTATGCGATCAGCTTTGCTGCGATAGCTCCGGCGCGACGCCCCATTCCCCCAGACCATTCACCAATTGCAGGCAAATCCGGCGAAAAACCCCGCGCAAACGATCCACATCGCCCCCGCGTAGATTGTTCTTCTCAAGAGCGTAATCCATACAAGTCAACCAATCTTCGGCGTCCTGCTCAGAGATCGGAATATGGACGTGCATCTTTTTGACATCCATGTGCCCGTGTTTTTCCTGATAATAGCGCCGACCGCCCAGAAATCCGGAGAGGAAATTGAATTGCTCCTCCCTCACGTGATCCAACCCATGTCCACGCAAATGCAATTTACGTAGGGTATCGCCTTCGGGGACAACTTCTATAATGTCATAAAAATCATTCACCAATTTACGGAGCGCCTCTTCCCCTCCGATGGTATCAATCAGCAATTTCATACTAAAAACCTGCCTCATTGTGATGATTTGGGCGGCGCGTCTTGCATGCCTCCCCCAAACTCTACGGCCTGCGCATATGTTTCCAAGAGAGCCATTTGTCGCAAGCAAGCACCGCCACACCCGATCAAAAAACGGGAGATGGCGCTGCTTGGTATTTATCACAATTACAGATAGTTATCCGCACCAATTGCGTCATTGACCAACCCGCATCCGGCGCACATCGTTTGCGCTTTATCCGCGAAATCCTGTCGCAACCACAAACTTCTCACTAGAATCCGCACGTGATGACGGGGGTTTCACATTCATCACCTTGGTGAATTTCATCTTCAACAGCTTTTGCAGCTCGCCCTCGGCACCACCAGCCAGAACCTTGGCTACAAATGTGCCGCCCACTTCCAGTACATCAAACGAGAAATAGGCCGCCGCCTCGCAAAGCGAAATAATCCGCAAGTGATCGGTCTGTTTATGACCCGAACTTGACGCCGCCATATCTGACATCACCACATCAGCCTTGCCATCCAGCCAACCTTTGACCAGATCGTCGGCCCCCTCGTCCAGAAAATCCAACTGATAGATTTCCGCACCGGGCACAGGCTCTACTTCTTGCAAATCAATCCCCAAAACGGTGCCGACCTTTTTACCGGGCCGCTCGCCTAGGGCATTTACGTTCTTCACCGCCACCTGCAACCAACCACCCGGCGCACAGCCCAGATCGACGATGCGTGCCCCCGGCAAAAGAAAGCGAAACTTCTCGTCCACTTCCATGATTTTGAACGCCGCGCGCCCGCGATAGCCTTCGACTTGCGCGCGCTTTACATAGGGGTCGTTCAATTGCCGCTGCAACCACCGCGTAGACGACGATGTGCGCCCGCGTGCGGTTTTCACTTTGACTGTCAGATCGCGATATCCGCGTCCCGAGGTGTTCTTTGCCATCACTTACTCACTTCCAACGTCCGCGTCTTTCCAACATCCGGCCCCATCGCATGGTGCTAATACCTTAGCACATCACGCCATAAATTGCCCTGCCCTCAAAACGCCCCGTCTTCCAAAACGCCATCTGCGCACATTTGTGCGTATAATAATCCCTCACGCAAACCACGGTCTGCCACTGACAAACGATCCGTCGGCCAGCAACGCAACAAGGCCTGCAAAATCGCAGCACCCGACATGATTAACGCCTGTCGGTCCTGCCCAATGCGTGGATCCTTGCGCCGACCAATCGGGCCCAGCTCCAGATAGTTGCGGATCACCTTGTCTATCTGATCCGACGTCATGCGCAACCCATCAACTTTGGTGCGATCATAGCGGCGCAACCCCAAATGGCTTGCCGCCACGGTGGTTACTGTCCCCGAGGTGCCAACGATCTGAAACCCCTCGCGCTTCTGCTCATCCTTATAGGGGGCAAAATCCGCAAGGTTCTCCTCAAAGAACCAACTCATCAGAGCAAACCGCGCCGCATCATCATCCACATCTTTGAACTGATCGCGCAGGGTCGCCACGCCCAAAGGCACCGATATCCAATCCACAACCCGCGCCGCCGGAAACAGGCTGCCCGCGTTTTGAAACCCCGAATGCAGCCGCATGATCGCACGGGGCCGATCCCGCTGTGGCACCTTGGATATGTCGATCCAGACCAATTCGGTGGACCCACCGCCGATATCTACCACCAGCAACTGCTCTGTTTTGGTGCTGACCAGCGGCGCACAAGAAATCACGGCCAGCCGCGCCTCTTCTTCGGGTTTGATGATCTCCAACGGCAGCCCGGTTTCACGCCGCACCTGCGCCATGAACTCCGCACCATTATGCGCGCGCCGACAGGCCTCTGTTGCAACCAGCCGCATGTTTTTGACCCGGTGCCGCTTTAGCTTTTGCTGACAAATCCGCAGCGCCTGAATCGTACGTCGCATTGATCCACGCGATAAACGCCCGGTGCTTTCCAGCTCCGAGCCAAGTTGAACTGATTTCGAAAAGCTGTCGACAACATGAAACTGGTTGCCCTTGGGTTGGGCAATCAGCATGCGACAACTGTTCGTACCTAGGTCCAGCGCCGCATAAAGGGCACCGGAATCAGGCGGTTTTGGCGCGGGGCTCTCAACCGGTTTCGGGAATACGCCCGCACCTTTGGGACGCTTGGGCGCCATAGTAACGCCCTCCATTTCAAGTTACCTTTAAGGTAGTCACTCAAACGCGCCCATGCAATCCAATTCGCAATTCAAATCACAATCCAAATCACTGGCCTCATTAAGATCATTAGAATTATGGCCTCCCACAGCGCCCTAATGGCTGTGGCCAGCACGCGAAGCTGCCGTTAAAATCCATTTAGTCGCGGAATGTGCGCGTTTCGTCGAAAACGTACACAGTCGTACGCATAGGCTGTTTTAGGAATGTCGCACCGAATACGAGGAATCACACCATGCCTGACGTCACAATTGTATACTGGCGCGATATTCCTGCTCAGGTCATCGTCGGCAAAGGCCGCCGCGGTGCCAAGAAGCAGCTAGCAGAGCGCTTTGAGCAGGCCATTGACCGGGCTGCGATGAAAATCGGCGCTGCGGATTCAGATGCCTATCTGGCGGAGTGGCGCAAGGCCGCCCCCTATACCGTTGACGGTGATCCAGAAGAGATTGTCTTGGCCGAGGCCACACGTCTGGAAACGGAATTCGATCAGGAGCGTATCAAAGCGCTGATCGCCAACGCAGGCTGGGCGTGAACCCCACCAACTTATGGGAGGCCGTAATGGCTTTGTTGAACTTCAAGAAAAAAGCACCGGTTGAGAAAACCACCTCGCCCCAAGTTGAGGCCTTCCTACAAGGCTATTCGATCGAGGTCATGCCGCGCACCGCTGAAAAGGTCGAGAATTTCCGCGACCTGCTGCCAGCGGGCACCCGCGTCTATGTCGCCCACATTGAGGGCACCCCGATCGAGGATATGGTCAAAACCGCCAAGCGTATTGCAGACGAGGGTTACCCCGTCATGCCGCATTTCCCGGCGCGCATCATTAAGGATCAGGCCACGCTGGCCAACTGGATCGCCATGTACCAAGGCGAAGCAGGCGTTGATCAGGCGCTCTTGCTTGCGGGCGGCGTTGATAAACCACACGGCGATTTCCACTCTTCAATGCAGCTACTGGAATCCGGCCTCTTTGACAAAGCGGGCTTTAAAACCTTGCACGTTGCGGGCCACCCTGAGGGCAACAAAGACATCGACACTGATGGCTCCATGAAAAATGTCGACGAGGCGTTGCAGTGGAAAAACAAATTCAACGAAACCACAGATGCGAGCATGGCACTGGCCACTCAGTTCGCCTTTGAGGCAAAACCGATCATCGAATGGGCCGACGCGATCAAGGCCGCTGGCATTGATATCCCGATCCACATCGGCATCGCGGGCCCAGCCAAGCTGCAAACCCTGATCAAATTCGCCATTGCTTGCGGTGTTGGCCCTTCTCTGAAGGTTCTGCAAAAACGCGCGATGGACGTCACCAAACTGCTCTTGCCTTATGAGCCCACCGATGTGATCGCCGAGCTGGCCGCCCATAAGGCTGCCAACCCCGATTTCAACATCGAAAAAGTTCACTTCTTCCCCCTTGGCGGCATTAAAACCAATGCCAAATGGGCCATTGAAAACGGCGGCGCTTCGGCTCAGCCAGTTAACTCCTAAGGATCCGACATGACCCGTACCGTCGTAGAATCAAAAACAAAAACCGCTATTCTGGGCTTTGACGAACCCTTCTGTGTGATCGGCGAACGCATCAATCCCACGGGCCGCAAAAAACTCGCGGCTGAGTTGGAAGCAGGCGATTTCTCCACCGTTGAAAAAGACGCCGTCGCGCAGGTTTTGGCCGGCGCCACCGTTCTGGATATCAACGCGGGCGTTGTGTACAACTCCAACCCAAACCCCAACGAGACAGAGCCGCCCCTGATGCGCAAAATCGTTGAACTGGTTCAAAGCCTCGTTGATGTGCCTTTGTGCATCGACAGTTCCGTTCCCGGCGCACTAGAAGCAGGCCTTGAAGCTTGCGAAGGGCGCCCCCTGCTCAACTCCGTCACCGGCGAAGAAGAGCGCCTGGAGCAGATCCTGCCGCTGGTCAAAAAATACAACGTTCCCGTTGTAGCGATTTCCAACGATGACACCGGCATTTCCGAGGACCCCGATGTCCGTTTCGCTGTTGCCAAAAAGATCGTGGAACATGCCGCCGATTACGGCATTCCTGCGCATGACATCGTGGTTGACCCGCTGGTTATGCCAATCGGTGCCATGGGCACAGCCGGCTTGCAGGTTTTCGCCCTCGTGCGTCGCCTGCGCGAAGAGCTGGGCGTGAACACCACCTGTGGTGCCTCCAATATCTCCTTTGGCCTGCCCAACCGTCACGGCATTAATAACGCGTTTTTGCCAATGGCCATGGGTGCCGGCATGACCTCCGCGATCATGAATCCGGTCGCCTTGCCGATCAACCAAAAGAAAATCGCCGAGAAACGCGCCGAAGTCGAAGCGGCTGGCATCATCCTGCCCGAAGGCATGGAAGACGAAGCTTTCGTTCAAATGTTCGGCCTTGGTTCCACCAAATACACGGCAGGCAAGGAAATGGAGGCCATTCGCGCCGCCAACTTCCTCACCAACAATGACCCCCATGGCGCAGCTTGGATTCGCACCAACAAAGCCCCCCTAAAAGAGGGCGAAGAAGCCCGCGGTCGCGGTGGTCGCGCAGGTGGCGGACGTCGTCGTCGGGCCTAAGCCTGGCCCTAAGAATACGAAATCAAACGGCTCCCATTTGGGGGCCGTTTTTGTTACATCGCTTCTGCATGCCAGCAGTCATTTCACAAAATGGCCAGACGACTGCTTTGAGCCCAATGTGACTGTTGCTGCAAGCTGCACCAAGGTCGGCTTTCGATAATCGTAGTATATCAAGTGAACGGCCTTTTACTTGATGCACTTATTGTCTTGCCAGACCAACTCTGGCCTAAGCCCAGCTGGTAAAAATAATTCAGTTCCTCTAATGTGTAATCAGGTTTGAAGTACTGGGAGAAATATGAAAAATCTAATATTTATAGTCTTTGCGATGGCACTATTTGTGTCACTAAGTCAAAATTTATCCGCCCAAACATTGGATCGAAATTATTACTCTAATCAGGCTCGCACCATGTATGCCTGTAATCCAAAGGCCGACAAATCCAATGTTCGAGAAGGTCCAAGTTCTCGGGACTACAAAGTTGTTTCTGAGCTATTGAATGGTCAACATGTTGATGTTCTCGACCGTGTTCAGAACTCTGGGGGCTATGATTATTATAAGATAGTCTATCACACCGCGCTTAGTAATGGTCGCCTGTATGAGAACATAGGTTACGTATATCACGCTGCGCTAGCCAATACTTGTGAGGCCAATTTTAAAGATGTAGTAGCTCGAAACCAACAATGGCCGATTTCAAATCGGTGGTGGGGATGCAATTTCATTTTCCAAGATGCCAAGGTAGATAAGCAATGGTCCAGAGTTGCACGTGAAATGCGTGCTCAATCAATGTCGCAAGCTGCAAAAACGATTTGCCAACAGGCTTCTGACTATAAAATATCTGTCAAAAAATACCTAGGTTTCAAGCAGGATGACCAACGCGAGTATTTCCACGTTATAATGAACGGGTGCGACGCTGAGTTTTCTATCGGTGACGTGGGAAATGGGGCCGAATTTGCCTACGGTTGGGCTTATGACCAATCATGCCTTGATCGAAAAAACAAACCACAAGTCCAAGCTTCTTCAGGTCATTCTAAATCAGGGGGGTTTTTCTCAACGTGGTTTAACAACATGTTTGGAGGTAGTTCAGGTTCATTCGATGCAAGCGGGTTTTCAGCGACATATACTTTAGTTTGTCGTGATAGAGTACTGTTTGATCTTGATACTTGGAAGCGAGGAGCCAGCCAAAGTTGCACTGGTGAAATTTATCAATGTGAAGATAAGTTCAAAGCATCTCTCGAAACTACTTATGGAGGCTTGAGCAAGGCGTGCGCCGCTCAATTCGGCTCCAAGTATACATTCGAAAGTATCGACTACGACTATTGATCCCACAACGCCTCCGCTCTCAATCTAAAGCGGAGGCGTTTCATCATCAAACTCATACATAGTTATCTAATGCGTACTGATACGTTTCCGCCGATACGCGCTGATATGCTAAGCGCAGCTATGCACAATACTTAACATAATTCCGCCTACCCGATCCATATCATAGGTAAAAGCGAACGTTGACTGCAAGACTGGCAACGGCAGCTTCGGACGCATAGCGGCCCACTAAAGTCCGAAGCTAACAGGCCGTTTTTACAGCAGTGTTCGGCCGTCAGAGCCTTTGAGCCGCGCCAAAGTGAAGATGCAGTGCTGATGCATACGCCTCAGCCCGAAATCCTCAACCCGGCTCGCCTTCCATAAACTCAATCTCGACAAAGGCGCATTCAAAGTCATTGCCGTTCATCACATCATGCTCCACGCCCGCTTTGCGAAAATACGGCACGCCGGTTTTCATCTCGGCCATCGTGCGCACGCCGCCCGCGGTTTCGATTTCCAGAAACCCGTCAAACTGCGGCACCACCACATAGTCGTATTCGTGCCTGTGCCAGCCTGTGTTGTCCCCTCGTTTCGCAAACCGCCATTCGGTGACACGTGTACGCTCATTCTCGATATAGGCGGTGGGCACGGCGGTGCCTGCGCTGGTTGCATCACACATACTGTCAATCCTCCAAACGGCTTTCTCATGAATAGCCTATGCGGGTAAATCAATCGCAGATAGTCCCAAACATTTGATCATATGTATCCAGTGCAATTTGCAACCAATTGCCCGGCGTTGCATTTTTTTAGCCGCGTTAACCATGAGACGGTGCCAAAATCCGCGAAATATACGTTTCAGAGGTCGAAAATGGCAATTCGTCACTTTCGCCATTCGTTACCATGGCGTGCGTTGGGTTTGGCGCTCTGTTGACACACATCATATTGGGGCGCTGTGTTGCGTGAATTGGCTTTTGTACGTTCCAAAACGCGCCAAACCACCTCCAAAACCTTGGTTAACGCAACGTCCGCATAGGTTTTGAGTTAGCGCTTCTTAAAGGCGCGAAAATCATGGGCATTTTCTGTAGGATCGGCATTTTCGGCGAATAATGCGTGTTTCTGTACCTTTTGCGTCCCCGTGACGGGCACCTCGTTAACAAAGACGATCCACCCCGGAGCCTTATAGTAGCTTAGCCTTTCATAGCACCAATCAAATAGGTTTTTTGGCGTATTATCAGTGCGTTCCACAGATAATTGAATGCATGCCATAACCTCCTCATCGCGCATATCGTCAGGCACAGCGATCACCGCAACCCGTTCCACAGCGGGATGATCCTGCAAGCACGCCTCTATTTCAGCGGCGGCAATATTTTCGCCGGACCTACGAATGATGTTTTTCATCCGGTCCACGAAATAGATCATATTATCGGCGTCCATGGTCACCGTATCCCCGGTATGAAACCACCCGCCGCGCCATGCTTTTTCGGTCTCTTCAGGCAGGTTTAGATATCCTGAAAAAGCGCCTTTTTCCGGCATATTAGATGAATATCTTAATGTCATTTCACCTGGCATTCCACGCGGCACCTCAACGTCATCAGCATCCACAACGCGTACCTCCAATCCGGGGCCAGACCGCCCGATCGCGCGCGTCGCGACCTGTCGAGGTTCCTGATGGTCCGCCAACAACCGGCACATCTCCGTCATCCCCCACACCTCAACCAAAGGAAATCCAAACCGCTCCTCAAACGCGTGATGCAATGTCGGCTCCACCCCAGCCCCCACCGCCCATTCTATTCCATGATCTTGGTCAGAATCCTTTGCGGGTTGGTTCATCAATGCTGGAATGATGATTCCAAGGTAATGCGCTGATGTTGCACGGGTATTTACAATATCAGGCCACCAATGCCGCGCTGAAAACCGTTCGGGAATTATTTGGCAACTGCCGCTTTTGATGACGGCGAAAAACAACAGAATTGCGGCGTTGACATGAAACAATGGCAAGGGGCAATAGACACGTGTATGCCCCCCGACAAAAGGCACCAGCCCCCCTAAACCACAATACCACTCGCCCATCATCAGCTCATACTCGTGACTCATGATGCAGCCTTTGGGCTTACCAGTTGTGCCCGACGTGTAAATCAAACTCGACTCTGTTTCGGCCCCAATTGGCTCAGTTAGATATGGGGCCAAATTAGGCGCATCAAACACAGTCAATAATTCAATATTTTCAAATAAACACAAAGATATATCCGATAAACTTGATGTAAGACCTTGCTGCATCAAATCCTGATACTCTGGAGCTGTGATTGCCAACACGGCCTGACTATCAGTTAACAGATATGAGATTTCCGCAGCTCTATAGTCTGGATTCACCGGCACCCAAGAAATACCAAGTTGATTACAGGCCAGTTTGAA
>CAXIAD010000084.1:0-11110 GCA_964021645.1 uncultured Cognatishimia sp.
GATCACGGCCTGATCTCCATCGCGTTCGCACGTGATTTTAATGGTCGGCACAAATCCATCAGGCACCCCCTTGGCAACCTTGCCTTCAATCGCTTCGCCCGCGTTTTTGATCAGGTTAGTCAAGGCCTGCGAAATCATTGTCGCGTCCAGCTCTGAACACAGCGGCCCCTTGATGATATCTTCTTCAAACGTGACCTCAGGCTGTCCAGCACGTTGTAACAACAAAGCCCCGCGCACCAATTCGATCAGATCCGCATTGCGCCGGTCAGGCTCCGGCATGCGGGCAAATTTCGAAAACTCATCGACGATCCTACGCAAATCATTGGTCTGGCGCACGATAACATCGGTCATTTGCTCCAAGGCATCTGAATCCTCGCCAACCCGGCTTGAGAATTTACGTTTGATACGTTCGGCGGACAGTTGGATCGGGGTTAGCGGGTTTTTGATCTCATGAGCAATACGCTGCGCCACATCACCCCACGCAGCCATGCGTTGTGCCGTCACCAGATTGGTCACATCATCAAAGGCAACAACATATCCTTCAAGGTTTCCCTCGGTCTGACGACGCGTCGACATGCGCACCAATAGATGCTCCAATCTCCCGTTTCGCGTGACCTTGATCTCTCCCTGCACAACCTCGTTTCTCTCTGCCTTTAGCTTTTCATACATGACGCTAAATTCGGGTACAGCCACAGTCAACGCCATGGTTTGATGATCATCTGACCAGCCCAACAACCGCTCAGCTGACTTATTCACAAAGGCCACCCGCCCATCGGAATCAAGCCCGACAACACCGGAAGTCACTGAATTCAATACGGAATCAAACATGCGCCGGCGCCGTTCAATCTGACCGGTATTATCCAGCAAAGTTTCGCGCTGCCCCTTTAGTTGTCGGGTCATTTGGTTGAAATATCTGCCCAGCATGGCGATTTCATCATCGCCCTCTTCTTCAACAACCTGAACATCCAAATCCCCCGCACCGACACGTTGCGCAGCCCCTGTTAGCCGTCCAATCGGTCGCGACAGGCGCTCTGCAAACCACAGCCCCAACCAGATGGCAGCCATGATCAGTAACAAGGCAAATCCGATGTAAACCAGTGAAAACTCAAACAATACCCGGCCGCGATCGTTTTCCAGCTGATTGTACAGTTTCGCCGTTTCGCGCGTATCATCCAACAACGCGAAAATCTCGCCATCAACATTCCGGCTGACATACAAATACCGATCCACAAAGGCCTTCAACGGCACAAGGGCGCGCAATTCATTTGTGCTTAGATCTCGAATGACAAGAAACGCCTTGTCCTGCGCTTCGCTGATTTGTTCCGCAGTCGGTTGCTCAAAGTTAAACAGATACGACCGATCACCACGAGATTTCAGCGAACCGGTTCCGACGATCCCAAAGGCCTCCCGCAGGCCCCGTTGGACACTTTCCGGCCACTCTGTCAGCCACAACCGCACCACACCTGAATCATACAGGCGATTTGCCACCTGACGATTGCGGTTTAGATAATCCGCCAATGCAAAGGCGTCGGTGCGCAAAGCCTCCACATGCTCCGCTTCATAGGCTTGTGCCGCAGATACTGAATCACCCACAACCTGGCGAACACGGTCTGAAAACCACCCTTCCAGCCCGATGTTTATTGTCAAACCAGCGAAAACAGCCACAGTCACTGTCGGCACAAGGGCAACAACAGCAAACACGCCAGTCAATCGCAAGTGAAGCCGCGATCCAGCCGATTGTGCCCGGCGCGATGCGATCATGCGTGCAACCCGCTGCATAACCAACGCAAAAATCACAAGAACATACACAAGATCGGCCAACAAAACCGCCCGCAATGCACCCGCCTCACTGCCTTGATCAAACGGACCAAGAACCAGAAAAGTCGCAAGCGCCAGACACGGCCCCAAAACCACCAACCCAAGGGTGGCGAAATTCTGCACGCGCCTCTGCCTTTGCAGGCGGCGCAGCCTAATCCAGTGTGATGTTTTTACCCGGGTAGTCACCCGCAAACCTCAATTGATTTCGTGCCGCCCAAGCAGCAAACCGCTATATTTTGTGTCATCGACAGGACGTGCGACCCTTTTGCAACGCTAATGTGGCCTTTTTACATCAACTTACGGCGCCGTGTCACGCGAATATCTAGCTCGGTTATCTTCTTGCGTAATGTATTTCGATTGATGCCCAACAAATCGGCGCATTTTGCCTGATTACCGCCCGTTGCATCCAGAGCAATTTCAATCATTGGCAACTCTATTTCACGAAGAATACGGGTATAAACTCCGGCTGGAGGCAGCATGTCACCATGTAGATCAAAATACCGC
Organism: uncultured Cognatishimia sp.; assembly: GCA_964021645.1. Classification (GTDB taxonomy): domain Bacteria; phylum Pseudomonadota; class Alphaproteobacteria; order Rhodobacterales; family Rhodobacteraceae; genus CANLDA01. The sequence continues at coordinate 2,323 of CAXIAD010000084.1, forward strand.
TGCAAATGCCGCGAAACCGCGTCCGATAACTTCTCTGCATCTCGCCCAGACGGGGCTTCTGGGTCAGGTTGATTGCTGATCACCAAGGCCACTTCTGATGCAGTAATTTCTTCTGCTCTCGCCGTTAAAACAAGGCGTTTAATGGTGTTTTCTAACTGTCTGACATTCCCCGGCCAGCTATAAAGTCGCAGGGCCTCTTGAGCATCCCCCGACAGCCAACGAAGTGGTGCCCCCTCGCGTTCTGTTTTTGCCAGAAAATGCTCTGCCAGCAGTAAAATATCATCAACACGCGCTCGTAATGCAGGCACATTTATCGCCGCCCCGTTCATCCGATAATACAAATCCGCACGTAGTTTTCCGTGCTCCAGATCTTGCGCGAAATTCCGCTGAGTAGTCGCCAAAAAACGCGGCCCATGCTCACCTGGGTTATCAATTATCCTTACGATTTGCGCCTGCAATTCATCATCTACGTCGCTCACATCTTCAAACAACAATGTGCCGCCGCGTACCTTTGCCAGAATCCTATCCGCGCCGCCTTCTGCTGATAAATCCGCCGCGCTCACCGCAATAAACGGCAGGCTACGCCGATCAGAAAAGTCATGAATTTCCCGCGCGATCAGGGATTTTCCCGTGCCCGATTCCCCTGAGATCAATACTGGTAAATCGGTATTCATCACCCGCGCGACCAACCGATACAGCTCTTGCATCGCGGGAGTTCTCCCCACCATCGGCAATTCATCCGCCTGCTTTTCTTGGGTCGTATCCGCTGTTGACACGCGGCGCGGTCTATTTAGCGCCTTTGCAGTGCGTTTCATCAAGTCAGGTAGGTCAAACGGTTTGGGCAAGTAATCATAGGCATCGGCCTCTTCCGCCCGGATCGCTGTCATAATGGTGTTTTGCGCAGAAATCACGATGACGGGCAAATCTGGGCGCAGCTCCCCAATTTTGGGCAGCATTTCCAGCCCATTTCCATCTGGCATGATCACATCGGTGATCACCACATCCCCTTTTCCTTCATGGACCCACCGCATCAATGTGGTCAATGAGGATGTCGCATGAACGCGACACCCAGCGCGCGTTAGCGCTTGGGTTAACACAGTACGGATTGTGCGATCATCGTCTGCGACTAATACCGTGCCATCCATGTCTATCTCTCCTCAGTCGGGGTCATGTCTTGGGGGGCACGTGGTAATGAAATACGAAAAATTGTGCGCCCCGGAACGGAATCAACAGATATCCAGCCATTGTGATCCGAAATGATCTTGCTCACCAATGCCAAACCCAATCCGGTGCCATTTTCACGCCCGGATACAAAGGGATCAAACACATCTCCCTTGATATCCTGAGGCAGCCCCGGACCATCATCAATAATTTCGATCTGCAACGGCAAAGATGGACCTGCATGGTCACTCCGGCGCAGCCTGAAACCATGCTCATAGAAACTTCTGATCGTTATATTTCCATCAATTTCAGATGCTTCGCAGGCATTCTTCAACAGATTAAGGACAACCTGCAACAGCTGATCAGCGTCCCCCAGCACGGGCGGCAACGACGGGTCATATCTTTTCGAAATACTCATATGGGCGCCAAATCCCAACAGCGCAGAACGTCGGGCACGGTCTAACACGTCATGGATATTTACCGCATCTTGGCGGGGGGCAGATAGGTTGCCAAATTGCTCTACTTGCTCCAGCAACTTCACAATCCGTCGACTTTCCTCAACGATCAGATCCGTTAACTCAATATCATCAGCAGACAAATTCATCGCCAAAAGTTGCGCTGCCCCAGTGATACCCGCCAACGGATTTTTAATCTCATGTGCCAGCATTTCGGCCATTCCAATCGCTGATTTGGCCGAGGATTTCACACTATCGGTTTTAGACAACCTACTGGCCAACTCACGCGGAGAAATCAGGATCAACATATGCCCATCGCTGCCCGAAACAGGCCCAACCTGTAAATCGCAGGGCAACGGTGCAACATCCCTAGCCCCCACATCAACGTCATTCACAAATAGCGTGCTCATCGTTTCTCGAGCCCGCGCAAATGCCGCCTCTAAATCAGGCGAAACACCGATGCGATCCCAAACGCGCTGCCCAATAACAGATCGCGCAGAAGCCATCATAAAGCTCTCAGCCGCGGGGTTAATATCAACCAGACGGTCGTCATTGCAGACCACAAACGCAGGCACCGGCAGTGACGCCCATATTGTCGCCTCCATGCTCATGCGGCTGATCTCTCTGCATCACACATCAACGCTTCGGGCAGTAAACCTATTATCTCTTTGAAATCCTTGGAAGTTTGTATTTGCCGTCGCAATGCTTTGGGGGTGCCAACACCATCCATGTACCAACCCAAGTGCTTGCGCGACACACGCACACCCAGTTCCGTGCCGTAAAACGCCAACATCGCCTCATAGTGACGTGAAACCATGTCACACAAAGCATCCCCAACCGGAATATCAGGTTGGGGCGTGCCATATAAATCCGCTGCAATCTGCGCCAGTAACCATGGGCGCCCCTGCGCACCGCGGCCCAACATAACGCCATCCGCGCCCGAAACCTGCAATGCGTTCTTGGCCGTTGCCGAACAAACAATATCGCCGTTCACGATCACAGGTACATCTACTGCGCCCTTAACATGTGACACCGCAGACCAATCTGCCTGACCTTTGTAAAACTGGCATCTGGTGCGGCCATGTATGGTAATCATCTGAATTCCCGCTGCTTGCGCCCGCATCGCCAGCTCAACCGCATTCAATGTGGTGTCATCCCAGCCAAGCCGCGTTTTTAGCGTTACAGGCACATCAACCGCCTGCACCACGGCCTCGATCAGCGTTAGCGCATGATCAAGATCCCGCATGAGTGCTGACCCTGACGCCCCCGGCCCACTCCCGCTGGTGACCTTTTTGGCAGGGCAACCCATGTTGATATCAATAATTTTCGCGCCATTGCCCTCTGCCATGCGCGCCGCCTCAGCCATCCAATGCGCATCACACCCGGCAATCTGAACAGCAGTCCCCTGCGTACCAAAGCCCAACTCGGCCTTTTCGCGCACGCCGGGTTTGGCATTCAACAAATCCTGTGAGGCAATCATCTCGCTCACCACTAGCCCCGCGCCAAAGCTTGCAACAAGCTCGCGAAACGGCAAATCAGTGATCCCAGCAAGAGGTGCCAGAAAAACCGGTGGATCAAGTTTCAGATCGCCAAGGAGGATGCCCACGACTAAATTCCTTATATATCACCCTGAAATATCGTTTTTTGCAGCGACTCTCAATGAATTCAGCGCAATTTTGGCTATTTTTTATGCGTTCGCATATTTTTTGTGCAACTCATCACGCGAATTGCGCTGCCCGCGCGCTGCATCTAAACAGGCGCTATGAATACATCGCCGAATAAACAGACAAACAATTCTTCTAAAACCACCGCTGCCGTGATTGTGGCCGCAGGGCGTGGAACGCGCGCGGGCGCAGGTTTGCCCAAACAATGGCGCCCCCTTGCGGGACAGCGCGTGGCGGATTGGACAGTTCAGGCCTTTACCAATCACCCGCTGATTACGCGCGTCATTGTGGTGGTGAACCCGCTTGACCTTAATCACTATGCATCCTTTGGCCTGCAATGTGTGGCCGGTGGCACAACCAGAGATGCCTCGGTGCGCGCAGGCCTTGAGGCGCTGCAAGATGCCCCACCTGACCAAGTGTTAATCCACGACGTTGCCCGCGCCTGCATCACTGAGAGCTGTATCACCAAGGTGATCATGGCCCTAAATGATGCCCCCGGCTCTGCCCCCGCCATCGCGATCACCGACGCACTTTGGCGCGGCGAAAACGCCAAGGTTGTGCACAGCCATCCCCGCGACGGCCTGTTTCGGGCACAAACACCGCAGGGATTTCACTACAATGCCATTCTGACCGCACACCAAAATCACACCGGCACCGCCCTTGATGATGTTGGCGTGGCACAGGCTGCGGGCATTGACGTCAGCATTGTTCCGGGCGACGAAGACAACCTGAAAATCACCACCCCCGACGATTTCGCTCGGGCAGAACACATCATACAGCGAGGCAAAATGGATATACGTTTGGGCAACGGATTTGACGTGCATGCCTTTGAAGACGGCACCTCCGTCACCCTATGTGGCGTCAATATCCCCCATACCCGCGCCCTCAAGGGGCATTCAGATGCAGATGTGGGCATGCATGCCGTCACCGATGCCCTTTATGGTGCGATGGCCGAAGGCGACATTGGCCGCCATTTCCCCCCAAGTGAGGCACAATGGAAAAATGCCGACAGCGCCATATTTCTGGATCATGCCGTGAAACTGGCTACTCAAAAAGGCTACCGCATCGGCAATATCGACTGTACCCTGATCTGCGAGCATCCAAAAATCGGCCCCCATGCCACATTGATGATGGACCGGATGGCGCAAATCATGGGACTACGTCCTGATCAGGTCTCGATAAAGGCCACAACCAGCGAACGGCTCGGATTTACCGGTCGCGAAGAAGGGATTGCGGCGCTTGCGACCGCGACATTGGTGAAATCATGAGCAAACTGATCGCAACAGTCTTTGGCATTGGCTACATGCGCCCGGCCCCCGGCACATGGGGTTCCGCCGCAGGCGTGCTAAGCGCCCTTGTCCTGCATTATGTGGGCGGATTTCCATTGCTGGCCATTGCCACAATCGCTGTCTTCTTTGTCGGTTGGTGGGCCACTGCCGAAATGACCCGCGGGCAGGAAAACCATGACCCAAGCGAGATTGTGATCGATGAGGTTGCAGGTCAATGGCTCGCCCTCTGGGTGGTCAGCTATGGCGCTTGGCACGCGGGTATTGATCCGCTCGCCCTCTATCCCGGCTGGATCGCGGCTTTTGCCTTTTTCCGCCTTTATGACATCACCAAGCCTAATCTGATCGGTTGGGCAGATAAACGTGATGACGCGCTTGGCGTAATGTTGGATGATATGATTGCCGGGCTTTATGCTGCGATTACCACGGGTTTGGCCGCCTATTTTGTCCACTCGGTAATGGGCTAATGAGCCTCGCCAGCGATCTCCTATTGGCAGCGCGTGCCAAATCACTTCGCATTGCAACAGCCGAAAGCTGTACGGGCGGAATGGTGGGCGCTGCCATTACTGATATCAGTGGCTCCTCCACCATCTATGAGCGCGGCTTCATCACCTATACCAATGACGCCAAGGTCGAAATGCTCGGCGTGAAACAAACCACGCTAGACGCCGTAGGTGCCGTGTCAGAGGAGGTCGCTGCACAAATGGCCCAAGGTGCCTTGCGCAACAGCCACGCCAACCTCGCGGTCTCGATCACAGGCATCGCAGGCCCCGGTGGCTCTGATCACAAACCCGAAGGGCGCGTCTGCTTTGGCATCGCTCACGGCGATCTGTGCCACAGTGAAACTGTCGAATACGGTCCATTGGGGCGCGCCAACGTGCGAAACGCCGCCACCAATCACGCCCTCAGCCTCTTGATCACCGCCATTTCCCGGAAGTGATGCAAATTTACGCATCGCCCTCAATTCCTGCCTCTTATTTCAGCACTCAACAAAGAGCGCGGCTTTAGCGACCCCAATTTCTAGTTTGCCCTTTGTTTCTTTCATGGGGTGGGTTCTGACACGATCAACACCCACTAAAGACAAAGGATTAATCATGAACGGAGCGGACACCGCCTGGATTATCGTTGCCACCACGCTGGTATTGCTGATGACATTGCCCGGATTGGCGCTGTTTTACGGTGGGCTGGTGCGGGCGCGCAATGTCCTCAGCGTCTTTATGCAATGCTATGCCATTGCCTGCCTGATGAGCGTGCTTTGGTTTATGTTCGGGTATTCCATCGCGTTTGGCGACGGAAATTCCGGCCTATGGGGCGGATTGGACAAGGCCTTTTTGAACGGCGTCACCGTGGACAGCTTAACCGGCACCCTGCCCGAGGTTTTGTTTTTTGCTTTCCAAATGACCTTTGCGATCATCACACCGGCCCTGATTGTCGGTGCCTATGTTGAGCGTATCGGTTTTGGCTTTGTAATGCTCTTTTCAGGCCTTTGGATGCTCCTATGCTATGCGCCTGTAGTGCATTGGATTTGGGGCGGCGGCATGCTCGCAGATGGGGGCATCTTCGGCGATATCGGGGTAAAAGATTTCGCAGGCGGCATCGTCGTGCATGAAACCGCCGGGATTGCGGCACTGGTCATCGCTGTCATGCTTGGCAAACGCAAAAACCGCACCACCCCGCCCCATGCGCCTTGGATGGTGATGATTGGCGCGTCCTTGCTGTGGGTTGGCTGGTTTGGCTTCAACGGCGGCTCACAGCTTGCTGCTGACGGCGGTGCTGCCATGGCCATCACGGTAACCCATATCTCCGCGGCAACCGCTTCACTGACTTGGGCTCTATGGGAGAAAATCAAATACGGCAAAGCATCCATGGTTGGGTTGGTCACCGGCACAATCGCGGGCCTTGCCTCCATCACACCAGCCTCAGGTTTTGTTGGGCCGACAGAGGCCCTGATCATCGGCGCAATCGCAGGTATCCTCTGCCAAGAGGCCGTCAACGTAATCCGCGACACCTTGAAGATTGACGATACATTGGATGTGTTTGCGGTTCACGGCGTTGGCGGGATTTTCGGTATCATCATGATTGCCGTTTTTGGGGCTGGATCATGGTACGCACAGCTTGGCGGGCTGGCTGTTGTTGGGCTCTTCACGCTGGTTGTAACTGTTGCACTTGTCAAAATTGTTGGCCTGATCACGCCCCTACGCGTTGATTTGGAAACTGAAACAAATGGGCTTGACCTCGCCGTGCATGGCGAGCGCGCCTATGATATTACATCTTAATCCACTCGAACCCACATCATTGAACAGGGGCTGCTACTGGCAGCCCTTTTTCGTCTCTACTTGGAAATTTTCAGTTAGATTTTACCATACAAATCATCAGCACGGCTTTCAAATGCGCGCACGATACGGTGCATTGCCTCATTAAATACGACACCAATAATGCTCTGCAAAATCGCGTTCTTAAATTCAAAATCGACAAAGAACTGCACCTCGCACCCATCTGCGACATCGCGAAATTCCCAAGTAGATTTCATATATTTGAATGGCCCATCCAAATATTCCGTATCAATCGAAAGCTCCGCAGGATGCAATATCACCTTGGAACCAAACCGCTCGCGGAACACTTTGAACGATATCATAAGATCGGCCAGCATCACGCTGCTGTCACCCTCAGGTTTAACAGAACGGATGCGCGCCGCAGAACACCACGGTAAAAACTGCGGATACAATGCGACATCAGCCACCAGATCATACATCTGCTGGGCGCTATACGGTAGGTTACGTGTTTCCGAATGTTTTGGCATGATCCCGGATTTCGCGTTTACAGTGCGCGCTCATTTCGTATGCTACGGACGGAAATGCAAGGGGGTCTCATGACGCAGCAACCATATGTGATCGATCAGATGATCTCAGCCAAATCAATCGCAGCCCGAATTGAGCAACTAAGTCAGGAAATTCAAACCGAATTCCAAGACACCAATAAATTGATTGTAGTGGGTTTGTTGCGGGGATCATTTGTCTTTATTGCGGATCTCGTACGCGAGCTTGATCTGCCGGTTGAGGTTGATTTTCTTGAGGCATCTTCCTACGGAAATTCGACAGAAAGCAGCAGAGAAGTACGCATTCTCAAAGACTTAAGAGGCGAAATTAATGGTCGTGATGTGTTGGTTGTTGAGGATATCGTCGACACAGGTCACACCCTTACCCACGTCAAGCACCTGTTAGAAAGCCGCGAACCGCGCAAGATGAAAACCATCGCTTTGCTAGATAAACCATCGCGCCGCGAGGCAGATATCAAGGCCGATTGGACCGGTTTTGAAATCCCCGATGAATTTGTCGTGGGCTACGGCATTGATTACGCACAACGGAATAGAAATTTGCCATATATTGGCAAAGTGCGTTTCACCGAAGAATGAACATCCGCCATTTCATGCGAATGGCCTTGTGGGCGAAGAACCCGCCCTCAGTCAAACGCGCGAAATTCATCGCGGCAATCCTTGTGGCTTGTTTAGCGCTTTATGCGGTTGAATATTTTGTGGGTTGGCCCGACTGGCTGACCCCAAATGCCACGCCAAAGGGGCGCATTTTCAACTAACCTATCCCTTCAGCGATATCGGCGTTTTAGTTTTGGCGCTGCCTTTCCAAGAATCGCCTAAACCTTACCCAGACCCAATTTCGCCAAACGGTTTTCTCGCAACTTGGCAAAATCATCGCCCGCATGATACGAACTACGTGTCAGTGGCGTGGCGGAAACCATCAAAAACCCCTTACCATAAGCAGCGGTTTCATAGCCCTTAAACTCATCTGGGGTTACGAAGCGATCAATCCCGTGATGTTTTGGCGTTGGCTGCAAATATTGCCCGATCGTTAGAAAATCAATGTCGGCAGCGCGCATATCATCCATGACCTGCAACACCGACCGGCGATCCTCTCCCAACCCAACCATCATGCCCGATTTGGTGAAAATGGTTGGATCCAACTCTTTGACCCGTTGCAACAATCGCAGCGAATGGAAATACCGCGCACCCGGACGTACCTCAGGATACAACCCCGGCACTGTTTCAAGATTGTGATTGAATACATCCGGCTTGGCCGCAACCACTGTTTCCAACACATCAGGGGTGCATTTCAGAAAATCGGGCGTCAAAATCTCAATTGTCGTCGCCGGAGAGCGATGGCGTACCGCGCGGATAGTTTGTGCAAAATGCTCTGCCCCACCATCCTTT
>CAXIAD010000085.1:0-10983 GCA_964021645.1 uncultured Cognatishimia sp.
AACCCGTCGATTGCGCCCTTGGTCAAACATGCCACATCCAGCAATATGTCGATACCGATCCCGGCGCAGATGCAACCGACCACACTTGCGGCACCCTCAGCTACAACACCCACAAGGGCACTGATTTCGCCCTGCCCTCCCTTGCCGCGATGCAGGCGGGCGTAAATGTCTTGGCCGCAGCATCTGGTTCAATCCTCGGAATTCGGGACAATATGCCCGACACCGGATTAACCGACGCAACCGCGGGCACCATTAAAGGGCGCGAATGCGGGAACGGCGTCGCCATTGAACACGGCGATGGTTGGGTCACCCAATATTGCCACATGAAACGCGGCAGCATCACCGTGCGCCCGGATCAAATTGTGACCCCCGGCACTATACTTGGCGAGGTCGGTCTAAGCGGGGCCAGCCAATTCCCCCATGTGCATCTCTCTGTGCGCCACAACGACCGCGTCATTGACCCCTTTGCGCCCAATGCAACCACTTGCGGCACGCCCCAATCGCCCCTTTGGCATGAGCCCATCGCATATGCGCCCGCCGGAATTATCGCTGCCGGATTTAGCGACCGCATTCCGCAATATGACAGCATAAAATCGGGCACCGCCAACATTCCCATCACGCGCAACTCCCCCGCTTTGGTCATGTGGGCCTATGTTTTTGGCGGGCAGGCTGATGATCAGGTGAAAATCTCCGTCTCCGGTCCTAATGACATTACCATCACCCGCACCCAAATTCTGGAGAAGACACAGGCCCAGCTTTTCCGCGCCTCGGGGAAAAAGGCCCCGTCTACGGGCTGGCCCGTTGGTCCCTATATTGGCGTGATAGAGCTGTGGCGCGATGACGTTTTGCTGGATCAAAGGCACGGAGAGTTTCTCATCGACTGATTTATGTGCCTCTCAAAACCGCGTCATTAACCATGATTCGGCACGTAACCCGCTGAAATGTACATTTCAGACCGCGAAATTGGCATTTCGTCACTTTCGACAAAAGTTACCACAGCGTTCGTAGTGTATCGCGCCTAACCGAGCCGCAATATCTTGCGATAAATCTGTGGTCTTTCATGCATATTTTCAGAAATACAGCCCCGAAAACACGGGTTAACACAGCGCGCGCATCCTACTTTTCGGTGAACTTCAGCTCAATCCGACGGTTGCGGGCCCGCGCCTCACGCGAGTCGCCAAAATCAATCGGCTGGTACTGACCAAAGCCATTTGCCGATAGCCGATCCGGCGGCAGATCAAGGAAATTCACCATATAGCGCACCACCGACAAGGCCCGTGCCTGACTTAATTCCCAGTTGTCCGCGAACAGCGCACTTCCGATCACTGGCACGTTATCCGTGTGCCCATCAACCTGTAGAACCCAGTCGATACCCTCAGGGATGTCATCCCCGATACTGCGCAAAATACCAGCAATTTCAGCTATTTGCGCTCGGCCACCTTCGGACAACTCGGCGCCGCCCGGTGGGAATAACACCTCGGATGAGAACACAAACCGGTCGCCCACAATGCGCACACCATCCTGTGCGCCCAGCACATCGCGCAACCTGCCAAAGAATTCTGACCGGTATTTCTCCAGATCTTTAGCCTGCGCTTCTAGCCGTTTGCGTTCAACCTCTTCCAGTTTACGTCGCTTGCGTTCCTCAGCTGCGGCGCGCGCAAGGGCCGTGTTTAGATCAGACCCCAAAGTCTGTAATTGCACCTGTGCGGCTTCATCGCGATCTTTGCTATCATCCAGCAGCGCCTGCAACCCTTCAAGCTGTTGGCGCAGCGCTGCAACTTGTTGATTTAAAACGGTTGTTTGACGCTGTGCAGCCGTGGATTTCTGCGTTTCCTCTGCCAATGCAGTCTGCGCCGTCGCCAATAATACAGCCTGCGCCTCGGCGTCAGACAGGGTTTTTACAGCCTCGGTTTCTGCCGCCTTCTTCGCAGCCAATGCCGCTGCAAGCTTGCGTTCCACTTCGGCCTTATCTTGGCTCAACGCCTCATCGTCCAGCCGGGCCGCCAGCGCCGCCGCAAGTTGCCGTTCAAGCTCGGCTTGTTCGATTAACAGCGTATTTCCCTGATTTTCAGCGGCCAATCGCGCGATCAATGCGGCGTTCAACTGCTCTTCAAGTGTTTGACCGGTCTCAATTTTCTCAGCTATCGCTTGTTCAGCGGCCTGTTGTGCAGCAAGAGCTGAGGCCAATTTGGTCTCCAACGACGCCAGCTCAATTCGCAAGCCCCCGCCTATCTCCTCAGCCTCACTTGCCCGATTTTGTGCGGAGAGTTGCGCCTCCAGCGCTGCCGCCAGTTTCGCTTCCAACGCTTGCAAATCAGTGGTCAGATCCGCCGATGATGCGTTCTGCACGTCAAGTGCCGCCTGACTCGCCGCCAGCCGTCCCTCAAGATCAGCAATTGTCGCAGCGTTTTGCTCAAGTTTAAGCAATTCAGCTGCCAACCGCGCCTTTTCCGAAGCCAGCGTGCCAGATAATATCTGCGCCGTTGCCTCAGCGTTTTGCAATGCCAAAACCGCCGCTGCCAGATCCGTTTCTGTGGTATCTGATGCGATCAATGCAGCCGCCAAACGACGATCCAGATCGTTTTGCGCAACTTCGGAGGCCGCTAATAATGTCAGGGTTTCTTCTGCACGCTTGCGCTGCTCTTCCAACGCCAATGTCATTGCGGTCAGCTCTGCATCCGCATCTTTTAGCCGCTCTCGAAGCGCTTCTGCGGCCGCTGCCTCGACTAATTTGGCCACTTGTTCTTCGGATAATTCAGATTGTAAATCAGATACTTGGGCCGACAAATCTGCCTGTGTTTGCGCTCCTGCCTCGTTCTGATCCTGCAAATCCGCTATCAGCGCCTCAAGGGCCTCTCGCTGTGCCGCTGCAAGCCTTGCAGTCTCAACTTTTTCATCAATCTCACCGCGTGCCGCGGCCAAGGCGAGAGTCAGCGCCTCCTGTTCCGTCAACAAGCTGCCCTTTTCTGCGTTCAACGCCTCCACCCTGCCAAGGGCCGTATCACGTTGTGTCAACAGGGCCGCAACTTGGGCCTCAAAACTGGTGATCTGTGTTTGCGCCTGCGCCAATGCAGCTGCTTGGGCATCACGGTCCGAACTCAGGGCCAAGATCAGGGCAGATTGCTCGGAAGCCTGTGTTTCCGCCTCATCCAATGTGGATCGCAACGTGCCAACCTGTTGCGATAACTCAGCTGATTGCGTCTGCTCCAACCCCAGTGCCTGCGCTAATGCCGCCACTTCCGCCGACAGAGCATCTAATTGCGTTTCCTGCCCTGAAATCGTTTCACGCAGCACAAATTGCACGACCATAAAAATGGTCAAAACGAACATCAAAACCAACAGTAACCCCGTCATCGCATCCACGAAGCCGGGCCAAATTGAGCCTTGAAACCGTTGCCCTGTGCGACGCGACAGCGCCATGATCAGCTCTCCTGTTCTTTAGGAGGAACAGCTTTGCGGCGCATGCGCATGGGGGCCTGTTGTTGTGTCATCACCTTGGTCAGCGCCGCCAAATCAGTACGCAGTTCTGACATGCTCTCCTGACGCCCTGCGGATATTTCCTCAAGAATTCTCAGCATTTGCACGTCAATCGATCGCAAACGCATCCGGCTTTCGGCATCCATGCCTTCGCCACGTTCCTGATCTTCTAGCGCACTAATCAGCCGCTCTTGGCCGTCGGCAACACGCATCAATGCATGTGTGGTGGGTGCGCTGCTTTCCATCCGGTCGGTCATACGATCCACAGAATCCGCAAGGTTCCCCAATTTTTCGTCAACCATGGCGCGGCTCACATCCGACTGTGTGAACATCATTTGCAGCGCTTCCATCTGCTCGCCCATTTGTTCCAGCATCACGCCCAAAACACCGGTATCGCCACTGCCCTCGCCATCACCAGAGGCAAATCCAACGCGGGTAATAGTGCTCAGCCATTCTTCAAGCTCACGGTAAAACCGGTTTTGCCCATGGCCTGAAAACAGCTCCAACAGCCCAACAATCAACGACCCAGCCAAGCCAAGCAATGAGGAGCCAAAAGCAACACCCATCCCGCCAAGCTGCGCCTCAAGTCCCGTCATCAGGCGCGAAAACACCTCTACCCCGCCCTCGCCTTCTTGTGGCGCAAGACTGCGGATCGTGTCGACAACCGCTGGAACGGTCGTGGCAAGTCCGTAAAATGTCCCCAAAAGACCAAGGAAAATCAACATGTTCACAAGGTAGCGAGTGATTTCGCGACCTTCATCAATGCGGGTCCCGACCGAATCCAGAATCGAGCTGGTCGAGGCAGAACTGATCTGCGAGCGCGCCCCGCGGCTACGCAATAGTGACGCCAAAGGAGCAAGCAATTGAGGAGGCCGCACCATTTCATGGCCGGGATGCTGGGCTGCAAACCCTTCAATCCACCGCACACAGGAAATCAGCGACAACACCTGAATGAAACAGGCAAGAACACCAATCAGAAACACCAAAATGATGAACCCGTTCAGATAGGGGTTCGCTTCAAATATCGGAAAGACACGCGGCAATGCGACGTAGATAAGCACCCCGGTCAATCCCAGACTGATCAGCATCAGCATGATCTGGCGCACAGGGTGCGAAAAATGTAACTCGGCCTCGCGGTCCGGCTGGTCCATTTGGACGGTTCCTGACACTTGTTTTTTCTCCGCTCACCCTAGCCAACAGCACGGCTTCTGCCAAGGCTTAACAATACCTTGGGATCAGGCCTCGCATAACTCCCGCACGCGCACTGATAACCAATCCAGATCAGCGTCTTGGATACCCAACTCATGCAAATGTTCCGCCGTGTTATGCAGATAGTCTGTGTTAGGCCCCCGACCACCAATCGCGGTTGCGATGATCTGCGCTTGGCGCTCCAACGCCATACCACCGCAATACTGCACATGTGCGCGATCGATCACATAGGTGACAGCCTGAACTTCGCGCCCGTCCTGTAATGTGACTGGTAAAACCTGCTCCAGATAGGCTGATGAAATCAATTCACGTTCGCGCAGATACTCTAACGTGGTCTCCTGCTGGTCAGCAGAAACCGACAGGGCCAACCCCTGACAACCCGCGTCGTCCATAGCATCTAACGCCAAAACCAAACCCGGATTTTCCTCTGTGCCACGATGATGGATCGAGGACATGCAAAAACTTCGGTGCCAGCCGGGCAACGTGGCGACGACTTTTTCCTCATACTCAAAACCTGGATTCCACAAAAGCGATCCATATCCGAAAACCCATAGTGTCATTGTGCTGGTCCTTGCAAATTTACGCCGTTAAACACCATAGCGCATCAACAGAAAAGAGGCTCACCCATGAAACGCCTGCTCATTGTCATTTTGACGGCTGCGACCCTATGGTCGGCCTATTGGATCTATGGTGCCCGTCAGGTCGGTGCGGGATATGAGGCGTGGTTGCAGGCCCGCACATCCGAGGGCTGGGTTGCCCAAACTGACGAGATGAAGGTGCGCGGATATCCCAACCGTCTGGACACAACATTCACAATGCTTGAGTTGGCCGATCCGGATAGCGGCCTCGCGTGGACAATGCCGTTTTTCCAGCTTCTGTCGCTCAGCTATCAACCAAATCATGTGATTGCGGTCTGGCCGCATGACCAGCGTATTTCCACCCCTGATCACAAATATGACCTACAAAGCGACCGCATGCGTGCCTCAATGGTGTTTGACGAGACGGGAAGCCTTTCGCTTAACCGCAGTAACCTTGAGCTATTGGGCGGCGAACTGCGCAGTGGCACGGCCACTCTAGCACAGGTTTCCACCCTGAATGTCGCCGTCATTCGCCAGTCCACAGCTGACCCGCTGTACCGTCTATCTGCCAAGGCTGAGGGCTTGTCCGTGCAAGATTTGCAAGGGAGCAGTACCCCATCCCCCCTGCCCGAAACCTTTGATACAGCCGAGGCGGATCTGCTGATCGGCTTTGACAAACCATGGGATGGATTGGCCCTGTCTGACACGCGCCCACAGCCAACCTCCCTCGACATACGCCACGCCGAGCTGCTTTGGGGTGATCTTCGGCTGCGCGCCGCTGGAACCCTGACCATTGATGCCACAGGCACCCCCACAGGCGACATGTCGTTCAGGGTTGAAAACTGGAAAGACATCCTCGCACTTGCAGAGCGCAGCGGGCAAGTTTCCCCCGCAATCCTTTCCACGCTGAAACAAGGGCTAACGATGTTGTCTGGGCTGTCCGGGAACGCAAATACGCTAGATATACCACTGAAGCTGAGGGGTGGATTGATCTATTTGGGGCCCATTCCGATCGGCAAATCCCCAAAGCTCGTTATCAGGTGAACAGGCCAAATACGCTTAGCGGCAATACGACCCGCTGCGATAACGCGCGACATCAAAGTGAAAATGATCACGATGATAGCGATCTGCATTTGGCCCCAATACGGTGCCAAACGGGCCACAGGCCGCGGTATGCACGTCTTTTAGAATGCGACCGGGTTTGCCTTTTCCCCAATCATTCAACACGCTGATGGTCGATCCGTCTTTCAAAACAAAGCCAGAGATATCAATCGCCCGCCCCTTACCGTGCTCGGAAATTTTGGCACCCTTTTTGCTGTTGCGTGTGCGGCAAGAATATCCCGCCGCCACCTTTAGCTTGACCACACCGCCGCCATAACGCCTGACCGCAGGGTCCACACCGTCTTTGATCCATGACTTCAATGCGCGCGCGGTGTCACATTCCATCACCGCCGGCGTGCTCAGCGCCACACCGGCCACGGAATGCAGCTTAATCGCGTCTCGCGCACCGCATCCGGTCAATTTCGCTGGCACACGCCCGACATATTCGCCTTGCAAATCTCTGTCACGACACATCTTTCCAACGCCCTTTTTGCGCGGCAATGTTTCGCGGCGCGAGGCCACCAAAGGTGCAGATTTTGTCTTACGAACAAAGCGTTGTCCAGTGGGTCGCACCATTGGCCGCAATGACGAACGCGGTGCCAAAAGCGATGCTGACGTCGTTTCATTGATTGGCGGGATGGGGGGCGCAATTGACGGCGCAACGCCCAACAACCCCTTAGGGCGCACAATCGGGCGTAACGATGCTAATGGTGCAAAAGTGGGCAAGGCGACAGGAAACACATCCTCGCGGGCGACGGGGCGTAACGATGTTGCTGGAGCATTAGCCTCTGCAATCCCGCCCCAAACGGCCACGCATATCGCGAGCCCGCGCAGGATCATTTCGCAGATGTTCCCCTGCCAAAGTTTGGCGCATCCGTGTCCTGTCCGGCCTCAATGATGCCGCGGCGAATTGCACGCGTACGGGTGAAATAGTCAAACAGGTGATCCCCGTCCCCCGTGCGAATAGCGCGCTGAAGCGCAAACAATTCTTCGGTAAACCGTCCTAGAATCTCTAGCGTGGCCTCTTTGTTGTTTAGAAACACATCGCGCCACATGGTCGGATCACTCGCCGCGATACGGGTAAAATCACGAAACCCCGCTGCTGAATATTTTATCACTTCGCTGTCGGTCACACGCCGCAAATCATCCGCGACACCAACCATAGTATAGGCAATCAGGTGCGGCGCATGGCTGGTGACAGCCAGCACCAAATCATGGTGATCAGCATCCATTTCCTCGACATTGGCCCCGATCCCCTCCCACAAAGTGCGCAATTTGGTGACGGCCTCGGGGTTGCTCGCTTCTGAGGTCACCAAAAGACACCAGCGATTATCATACAGTTCTGCAAAACCACTTTCGGGGCCGGAATGCTCGGTCCCTGCCAAGGGATGCGCCGGAACAAAATCCACGCCTTCTGGCAGATGCGGCTCGACGGCCTCAATCACCGCGCGCTTAACAGAGCCAACGTCGGTCAGCGTGGCACCGGATTTTAACGCAGGCGCGATATCAGCCATAACAGCCCCCATCGCCCCAACAGGCACGCATAACACAACCAAGTCCGCATCTTTGACGGCCTCGATCGCACTATCGCAAATGCGATCACACAACCCAATGCGACGGGCTGTATCCCGACTTGCCTGAGAGCGGGCGTATCCAGTTACCTCACCGGCCAAACCACCGCGCTTGATCGCCCAAAACATTGAGGATGCGATCAGGCCTAAACCAATTAAGGCAACACGTTCATAGACTTGACTCATCTGGCACCGCCTTTGAATTGCCCCACAGCATGTGCAACCCGGCGACAACTTGACTCGTCCCCAACCGTGATCCGCAGGCAATTCGGCAAGTTGTATCCAGCCACCTGACGCACGATCAACCCCTGCGTTTTAAGATAGGCATCACAGGCCTCTGCCTCTGCCTGATCGGCAAAGCGCGCCAGAATGAAATTCGCAGTAGAGGTATCAGATGGCACCCCGTGCTCTGCCAATGCCTCTGCCAACCACGCACGCATACGCGTGTTATCAACCCGGCATTTTTCCGCATAGGCCCGGTCACGCACGGCGGCCTCGGCTGCGGCCAACGACGGGCTGCTAAGATTGAACGGGCCGCGCACACGGTTAAGCACGTCAATAATTTCCTTGGGGCCGTAGCCCCACCCAACACGCAATCCACCCAAACCGTACAGCTTGGAGAATGTGCGCGTCATCACGACGTTTTTGCGGCTGTCCACCAACCGCGCACCGCCGTCATAATCCCCGACGTATTCGGCATAGGCGCCGTCCAGCACAAGTATGGCCTGTGGTGGCAGCCCATCCGCCAGGCGCGCAACCTCATTGCCACCAATCATTGTGCCGGTTGGGTTGTTCGGGTTGGCAATAAATACCAGTTTCGTGGCATCAGTACAGGCCGCAAGAATGGCATCCACATCGGTAACGCGGTCACGTTCTTTGACCTCAACCGGGGTTGCACCCGCCGCCAAGGTCGAAATCCGGTACATCGCAAACCCATGTGCAGTATGGATCACCTCGTCGCCAACGCCCGCATAGGCCTGACACAAAAAGGCGATGATTTCATCTGAACCCGCCCCTAAGATGATACGCTCGGCGTCAAGCTCATGCACCTCTGCGATCGCAGCGCGCAAGGCGACATGATCCGATGACGGATAGCGGTGTAAATTATATGCCGCCCGGCGAAATGCCTCAACGGCTGCATCACTTGGCCCATAGGGGTTTTCGTTGGAAGATAGCTTTACGACATCGCTCAATCCATCGATATGCGCTGCGCCACTTTCATAAAGGGCAATGTCCATAATACCGGGCTGTGGTGTAATGCTATTCATCGAAATCTCCATTTGAGGTAGTTCTAACGCCGCCCCTCAGGCAACACCAGACCAAACGAAAAAAGCCGCGGCGGTTTCCCGTCGCGGCTTTGGAATAAGGGGAGGCGAAGATTAGTTCTTCGCGTAGAATTCCACGACGAGGTTTGGTTCCATAACCACTGGATAAGGCACATCGCCCAGGCCAGGTGCGCGAACGAATGTCGCTGTCAGTTTGGAGTGATCTACGTCGATGTAATCAGGGACGTCGCGCTCAGCCAAGGCTACTGCCTCGATGATGACAGCCAATTGCTTGGATTTGTCACGCACTTCGATGACGTCACCTTCTTTAACACGGTAAGACGGGATGTTGACCCGACGACCGTTTACAGTGACGTGGCCGTGGTTCACGAACTGACGCGCAGCAAAGACTGTTGGAACGAATTTCGCACGGTACACAACTGCGTCCAGGCGGCGTTCGAGCAAACCAATCAGGTTTTCACCTGTATCGCCTTTTACACGCTCGGCTTCGCCGTAAATGCGACGGAATTGCTTCTCGGTCAGATCGCCGTAATAGCCTTTAAGCTTTTGCTTGGCGCGCAGCTGTAGACCAAAGTCAGACAATTTACCTTTACGGCGCTGACCGTGCTGACCGGGGCCATATTCACGACGATTTACTGGTGATTTTGGACGACCCCAGATGTTTTCACCCATCCGACGGTCAATTTTATACTTGGCAGACGTACGTTTAGTCACGACTGATCTCCTTCGTTATATTCGAAGCCATTACTGGCCACTATGAAGGGCGTTGTCCTCTTGCCTTGCGACATGACAGGAATCCCCTTGCGGGGCCCACCAACACCAATGAAGTGGCGCTTATAGGACTGTGTCTGGTGGTGTCAACGCTGATATGCAATCGCCGCATGAATTTGGCGGATTCATTGCCAAAAGGGGCGCATCGCCTGCCCCCGCGGAGGGGCCAGACGACACGGCCCGCAATACGCGGGCGGTTGCGCCCTGTATCAGGCCGCCTCGTGACGTAGAATCGCTGCTTCTGATGAACTGAGATTGCGGCGCGCAAAATCGCCGTAGCTATGGGCGTCATATTCAAGCTCTGGGAGCCGTTCAAACAAGCGTGCACGGTCATCATCCGTCAAGGTGGACATGGTTGCATTCGCTGGATGGAAGCTTTCGGTTTCGACGCCGTTTGCCCATAGGATTTGGTGACGCGGTAATAGCAGGTGAATATAGGTCACCTCACGCAGATTATAATCCACCGCAATGGTCGCCCCGTTCACCAATTCCTTGGCCGAGACCAGCACTTCGGATGTGTTAAACAGCGCTTGTGCGACATCGCCCTCAATCAGCATGCGATGCTCTGGTGACACGATCAATTCCTGATCCGGCCGCTCAATCCCCAGCGCCCCTGCCCGGATGCGAATGGGCCGCAGTTTTGGCATCGCAAACAAGCGCGCGCCCGTCATGCGCCGCTGACCCTTCCAGAGGATATCCTCTTCGCCGTTATCCTTAGTAAGGACTCGATCACCCTCGCCCAAGGTTTCAACTGCCCTTGGTCCATTGGCCGTTTGGATCATTGTCCCCGGTGTAAAACAAATCACCCCCCCCGTCGCCGGACCAAGTGGATTTTTGTCAATCGCATCCAGCGTGTGATTAACAACCCAAAGGTCTGTATTTTTAGGGGGTATTTCATCAAGGAACATCAAAAGAGGGGGCGAGCCCGCCACCTCAATCACCGTAATGGTGAAACTTTTCGATCCATTGGTCACAACAAATCCGCCGTCA
>CAXIAD010000086.1:0-10421 GCA_964021645.1 uncultured Cognatishimia sp.
GGCAACGCCTGAAGATACACAACCGCCCTCGCCATCATGCGTGTCAAAAAGGCACCCAGGGGATAACTGCCGGTTAACATAAACCTATACTCAGGGCTTTCTTCGCCGGTCCCTTCCCCGCTTTGCAGCGTAAAGACCGTGGATTCCGTCGATGAAAGGTGGCTCATCTCACTAGAAATATCTCTGTGCTGCGTTAGAAATTCTAGCCTGTCCTCGATCCCGAAATCCGCAACAGTGTCCCCGTCAAAATCATCGCCTGTACCTTGTGGAACATCGGTGTCGGTGTCCTCACCCAATGAAACATTGTCACCGCTGCCAAACGTGCGAATGATTTCAGCTCGGGCCAAGGTAAGAAAAAAACTAATGTTTAAACAAACGAGTTGGGGAAAAAACGAACATCCGGGTCGTATCGCGCGCCCGCAATAGCGAATTCTTGGCGGGAAAATTATTAAAAATCAAATAGATAAAACATATGGCAGCGTCTTGTGAAACACACCCATTCAAATTACCGCAGACCTCATTGACCAGCAGGTCCTATTCAGCCCAATAATCATAGGTTACGATCAGTAAACCCATCAAAATTGTCGTCAATCGCGTTGCCGAAAGAAACACAAAATGACCCATATTCTATCCTGCCATTGCGGTGCCGTCCGGCTTCAGCTGTCTCTTGCGCAGGCCGTCGGGGTTGGCAATCGGTGTGACTGTTCACTTTGCCGACGCAAGGGCGCGGTCATGGCAACGGTGCCGTTAGACGGGTTGGAAATTCTGCAAGGGGCCGACAAATTGTCGCTCTATCAGTTCAACACCAACACCGCGAAACATTACTTTTGCTCGGTGTGCGGCATCTACACCCACCATCAAAGGCGCTCAAATCCCAATGAATACGGTGTGAACGCTGGCGCGATTGAGGGTATCGATGCTCAAGAATGGGCCAATGTCCCCTGCGCAGACGGCGTAAACCACCCAAGTGATCGCTGAATAGAAACAACACCTCACTCGACGGCACGCAAACACATGCCGTCAGCCTGCAAATCCGGTTTATCGGCTACGCAGAACCTTGGCGAATTGATCAAAGATCTTTTCGTTGCCGCAAATGATCTGCTTATCTTCCAGCATGTTGCGTTCCGGATTGATTGCCTGCGCAAACCCACCGGCTTCCTGCACGATCAATGACCCTGCGGCGACGTCCCAAACATGCAGGCCCCGCTCCCAAAATCCATCATAACGCCCGGCAGCAACATAGGCCAAATCCAACGAGGCAGCGCCCCACCGACGCACACCAGCACATGTCGGCATAAGTCGCGCCAGATCCTGCAATGTGTGCGGTAAATCAGAACGTCCGCCAAACGGCACGCCTGTCGCGAAAATGGCTTCGATCATGCGGCTACGTCCGGAAACGCGCAAACGCTGGTTGTCGTTCAACCACGCGCCGCCGCCTTTTTCCGCATAAAACATCTCATCCTTGGCGGCGTCAAAAACGACCCCGGCCACGATCTTGCCCTTGTGCTCCAGCGCGATGGAAATCGCCCAATGCGGCAGACCGTGAAGGAAATTTGTTGTGCCATCCAGCGGGTCAACGATCCAACGACGTGTTGGGTCTTGGCCATCATCGGCCCCGCCTTCTTCGCCGATCCAACCATAGGTCGGACGCGCGGTCATCAATTCTTCTTTTAGGATCTTCTCAGCGGCGATATCAGCCCGGCTGACAAAATCCCCTGCACCTTTCATCGAGACCTGAAGGTTCTCGACTTCGCGAAAGTCCTTAACCAGTGAGCGGCCTGCCTTACGGGCGGCCTTCATCATGATGTTTAGATTTGCGCTGCCCTGCATGGGACTGACTCCTTAGGTGACAAGCCGCGCGTATACGCTGCACTTAGCGGCTTGCCAAGGCCCCAAACTGTTGTCTTTTGCGCAATTCTGCGTCCCATCCGACGCAAGGCTGCTCAATCAGCGCGCATCACGCTGAATTCCCTGCAACCGCCGCGCTTCCTTTCCTGCCAGATCAATCAAATCAGACATAAACGGCTTTGCCATATCGTCCCCCCGCACGGCGGCATACAACCTGCGCGTCATGCCCGTCTGCGTCAGGGGGCGGGTCACATAGTCGGAATTATACCGCACCTCACGCACCACCCAATCGGGCAATACCGCAACCCCGCGATTTGAGGCGACCAGCAACAGGATCACCGCCGTCAACTCTGCTTGCCTCACACTACCTGGTTCCACTTTCGCAGGCGTTAATAGCTGGGAAAACACATCCAACCGCGACCGTTCCACCGGATAGGTGATCAGGGTTTCACCGCGAAAATCCTCCGCTGCTATCCATTCTTTCTGTGCAAGCGGATGCTGGCTGGACGCCACAAAAACCGGAGCATAATCAAACAGCGGCGCAAATTCGATCCCTGCCAGATTTTCAGGATCAGAAGAAACGACAAGATCCACCTCCTCTTTTTGCAAGGCAGGCAACGCATCAAACGCCAGCCCGGGCCGGATATCCACATCCACATCGGGCCAGCTTTTGCGAAATTGCTCGAGCACCGGGAATAACCACTCAAAACACGCATGACATTCAATCGCGATGTGCAAACGCCCCGATTTCCCGTCTCGCAGCCCGTTAAACTCCCCTTCCAGTGCTTCCAGCTCTGGCAAAATCTTGTTCGCCAATCGCAACAACCGCATTCCAGCCGCCGACAATTTCATCGGTTTAGACCGTCGCACAAACAGCTCGACCCCCGCCTGCGTTTCTAACCCTTTGATTTGGTGGCTTAATGCGGATTGCGTGATGTTCAACTGATCCGCCGCCTTGGCCAACCCTCCGGCCTCATGGATGGCTTTCACCGTGCGCAGGTGGCGAAATTCGATGTGCATCCTCATGTCGACCTCATGTTTTTCTTGAATATTATGAAATTGTCTCACATTGAGGCGCGTGCAACAAGGGGCCAACTCAAAAAGGTAGGCCCAAATGACCACTCCCGCGCTTAGTTTCGAATTCTTCCCTCCCCAAAATCTCCAAGCCTCCTTTCGCCTGTGGGACACGGTGCAGGTTCTTGCCCCTCTTGCCCCGCGATTTGTCTCCGTCACTTACGGCGCGGGCGGCACCACTCGTGATCTGACGCAGGATGCCGTGACCACCTTGCATAAATCCAGCGGCCTAAATGTTGCTGCCCATCTGACCTGCGTGAATGCCAGCCGTGCCGAAACCCTGCAAATCGCCCGTGATTTTGCCAAGGCAGGCGTCAGCGAAATCGTCGCCCTGCGCGGCGATCCCCCCAAGGATGCACCTCACTTCACCCCTCACCCTGACGGATTTGCAAATTCATGCGAGCTAATCTCTGCGCTCGCAGATACCGGCGATTTCACCATCCGCGTCGGTGCCTATCCTGAAAAACACCCCGAGGCACAAAATGCCGCCGCCGACATCGACTGGCTCAAGGCCAAGATCGACGCAGGCGCACAAGAGGCCCTGACGCAATTTTTCTTTGAGCCCGAAACATTTCTGCGGTTCCGTGATGCCTGCGTTAAGGCAGGTATCACCGCGCCGATCATCCCCGGCATTCTACCGATTGAGAACTGGAAAGGCGTGCGTACCTTTGCCCAGCGCTGCGGCACTTCCGTCCCGGATTGGTTGAATGATGCCTTTTCCAAAGCCGCCCGTGACGGACGCGAAGACCTGCTCGCCACCGCCCATTGCACAGAACTTTGCAGTGACCTGCTCGACGAAGGCGTCGATGCGCTGCATTTTTATACCCTAAACCGCCCCGAACTCACCCGTGATGTCTGTTTCGCGCTTGGCGTGGCCCCTGACGTCACCCTGCAAAACGTCGCGTAATTTCACGCACAAACGGTTGATTTCTCCGCCATTTCTGCGCCTTTTTACGTACAAACTAGGAGGGCGCATGTCACATCACCGCAAAGCCGAAACACTTGAGGATCTGCCAAGCCCAGAGCAGGTCTTGTCGATGTCCGGGCTAGAATTCATGCAGGCGATGATCGACGGCAAATTTGCCGGGCCGCCCATCGGTCATACTATGGGCTTTCACCCGGTGCATGTCGCAGATGGCAAAGCCGTTTTTGAGGGCACGCCAGATATTTCCGTCACCAATCCGATGCGTACGGTACATGGCGGGTGGTATGGCGCGATTCTGGACAGCTGCATGGCCTGTGCGGTGATGACCAAAGTGCCCCAAGGGTCGGTCTACACAACGCTAGAATTCAAAATCAATATCATTCGCTCTATTCCGCTTGGCACTCCGGTTCAAGCTGTCGGAACCATCAATCATGCTGGCCGCTCTACTGGTATCGCCACGGGTGAAATTCGCGGCATTTCAGATAATCGGCTTTACGCGACAGGCTCCACAACCTGTATCATCATGAAGGGCACGCCCCCGCCCAAACCCTAAGACCTACACATCAGTCACACCTTTGACCCAAAGACCCTGAAAAACGTGGTCACAGGTGTTGTGTCTTGCGGCGCACTTTCGTGCACCCGCTCCGAGCGATCCAATCCAACAACGCGGCTTTTGCGCATCAAAAACAACTTGCCCCACCCGCTCCATGTTCCAACCGAAGGCGCGGTTGGATCGGTTGGAAACCGCTCGCGCCAGTTTTCCGGCATCGGAAGCCCGCATAATTGCGCACAGCCCAGCATCCAAACCAGCGGAATATTTGCCAGGCCCCGCGCTTCTTCAAAATCGCCAAGCTGCCCGCCGATGTCCCCATGTGCGCCGCGAAACCAAACCTGCTCGGCACGCCCACTCCAACTGTCACCGGGGCATTCCCACAGAACCGGCGCAAATGCCTCACGGGTTTCATCCATCGCCAAGGCGTGAAACCCATGCCGAATTGTGTGCCCTAACTGATGATTGTGGAACGCGTGTTTTTCCTCGGCCCAGCGCCAGAATATGGGCAATCTCATCCCCAACGCCTTGACCGTATCCCACACGCCAACCATCTCGATCTCAACCTTGGGATGGCAATAGGCACGGGCGAAATCCTTGGCCGCCTGGGATGCCGGCGCGCATTCGTAATGCCTGTAGGCCTGCACAATATTGCGCTCTGTTGCATGTTCGCGGCTTAGCAATCCAACCCGGTCAATAACCCCGGCCAAGGACCGCACCGCAACGGCACCGCGCGAATATCCCATCAGGAAAATACGATCCCCCGGATGATACCTGGAGGCCAAATACCCATAGGCGCGCCTGATTTGGCGATTGATACCCCGCCCCATCATCACATTCAGCGTACTGCGCCAATCACTCCACTGCACCCCCGCCTCATAATACAGCGATACCTCGCTGCCCATATCCTGCAACAATCTATAGGTGCGTCCGGCGTTGGTCTCCATCCCCTCGTCCAGCGAAGACATGGTGCCATCCAGAATAATCACATGGGTCTGCGGGCCCCTGTTTGGGCGCGGCTTTGAATGATCAGACGCCGTCCCGCGCCCCACCCATCCAAGAAGTAGTGATTTAAGCCGTGACAGACGCATCCCTTAGCATTTCCCAAACTCTATGTGGCGTGAACGGCATATCCGCCTGCCGCACCCCACGCTCCCATAATGCGTCCTGCACAGCATTTGCCGTCGCAGCCATCGCACCAACCGTTCCTGCCTCACCACACCCCTTCATCCCCATCACATTATTGGTCGAAGGCACGGGTTCGGTCTCAAATACCAACATAGGCAGATCATCGGCTCTTGGCATCGTATAATCCATGAACGATGCCGTGAGCAGCTGCCCCTCGTCATCATAAACCACCCGCTCCGTGAGCGCCTGACCCACACCTTGGGCCACACCTCCGTGTATCTGACCTTCTACCAGCATCGGGTTAATAAGATTGCCAAAATCATCTACAATCGTATATTTATCAAGGGTTACGACACCTGTCTCAGGGTCCACTTCCACCTCAGCAATATGCGCCCCATTTGGGTAGGAACGGGCAGGCAATGTGGCGCGCTCCTGATGCACTAACAATTCCGCGCGAGAATCGTTACGGGCCATTTCTGCCGCCTCTAGAAACGTCGGCGATAGGTTAGACCCCTCCGCACGGAACCGCTCATCATCAAATATCACGTCGGCCTCTTCCACGCCCATTTTCTCCGCCAGATAGGGCGTAAAGACCGAAATCATCTTTGCCACAGTGGCCAAGGTCGCGTTATTCTGCACCGTAACAGAGCGTGAACCGCCCGTGCCGCCGCCCTTGGCAATCAGATCACTGTCGCCTTGAACAACAAATATCCGCTCTGCCGGAATGCCCGTTTGATCCGCTAAAAACTGCGCATAGACCGTTTCATGCCCCTGCCCGCCCGATTGCGTGCCCACATAGATCGACACCGTGCCATCGGCGTTAAAACCAACCTTCGCGCCTTCGCTTGGATCACCCAGAATGCTCTCGACATAATAACACAGCCCAATACCGCGCAGTTGACCCCGCGCTGCACTTTCGGCCTTACGCGCGGCAAAGCCCGCCTTATCCGCAGTCACCTCTGCATGGTCCAAAACCCGTGCAAAATCACCCACATCATAGGTTTCATCCGTCGCTGTCTTATACGGGAATGCCGCCACCGGGATAAAGCTGCGCCGCCGCAGTTCCCACGGATCGACATTTAATTCCCGCGCTGCCCGGTCCATCAACCGCTCCAACACATAGATCGCTTCAGGGCGCCCAGCGCCGCGATAGGCATCTACTTGTGTGGTGTTGGTATAGGTGCCCTCGACATGCAACCACGTGTCCTGCACGTCATACACCCCCATCAAAACCCGGCTAAACAGCTGCGTCTGAATCGCCTGCCCCATGCCAGAGTTATAAGCCCCCATATTGGCCCAACTCCGCACGCGGTAGCCGGTCGCCTTTAGGTTTTCGTCAAACGCCATTTCGGCAACCGACACCAGATCACGGCCCGCATTATCACTTAGCATGGCCTCGGTGCGCTCACTCATCCAACGCACAGGCTTCCCCAGTGTTTTGGCAGCAGCACTCACAATGAAACTCTCGGGATAGGCCATGGCCTTCATGCCAAAACCGCCTCCGACATCGGGGTTCGTCACCCGCACATCTTCGGCCCCTAGACCAAAGGCCGCGATCAGCTGATCCTTCATGCCCCAAACGCCCTGCCCGTTCACCGACAGATGCAACCGCGCCCCATCCCATTCGGCAAAACATCCGCGCGGTTCCAGTGAGTTTATGATCACCCGGTTGTCACCAACCTCCAATGACACCACATGCGCCGCCTCGGCAAACCGTGCCTCTGTGGCCGCCTCATCCCCCAAGCTCCAATCAAACGCCCGATTGTCAGGTGCCTCAGGGTGGATCGCTTCGCCGCCCGGTTTCACACCCAGATGCACAGGTAACTCATCATACTCAAACGCAATCATTTCGGCCGCATCACGCGCTTGCTCCAGCGTGTCAGCAACCACTACAGCAATCGCTTCGCCAACAAACCGCACATGATCCCGCGCCAACATCGGGCGCTCTGGTGCGGCCCCTTTACTGCCATCGCGATTGCCAACCACAGCAGCGCGCATGCCGACATTCATGCCCGCCGCCTCTAAATCTTTTAGCGTCAATACCAGATGCACACCCTCGGCATCCCGTGCGTCATCCACATCCAGCTCGGTTATGACCGCATGCGCAACAGAGGAACGAAACACAAAGGCATGCAGCGCACCCTCCGGCGTAATATCATCCACATAGCGGCCCGTGCCGGATAAAAACCGTACATCCTCAACCCGCTTAACCGGCTGACTTTTGCCAAATTTTTCCATGAAACTGACCCGCCCTGATCTATGCCGCACCCTTGCGCATTCCTGCACAAGAGGTGGCGCAATCCGGCCAAGGTTTCAAGCGTGTTACGTCACATCCAGCAGCCGCACGCCCCTCACGCGGCGTTACAATGCGCCGACAGTCACCACATCCTGCACGCCATACCCGTTAAACCGGGTTGAGATTGACGCAGAATAGGCCCCCATGGCGCGGAACAATACATAATCCCCCTCGCCAATTTCCGCAGGCAACGGCAATGGATCAGGCAACCGGTCAATACTGTCGCACGTCGGGCCAAATATAACGCGCTCCATTGCCGCGCCGCCAACAGCACTGCCATCTTCGCGCAGTGCAATCACCCGATCCGTCAGCCCAATGTCGCGCAATTCGGTTAGCGACCCATAGACCCCGTCATTCAGAAACAACGACCCATCATCGCGCACCGCCTTCACCCGCAACGCCAATGTAAAGGCCTCGGCAACCATCGCGCGCCCCGGCTCACATACCAATGCAGGTGCTGCCACGCCAAAAACCCGCTGAACCTCTGCGCTGATCCGCGTGAAAATCGCCTCCAGATCAGGTGCAGCACCCGTACGGTGTGCCGCAAACCCGCCCCCGACATTCAACCGCGCCAGTGTCACTCCGGCAGCATTAGCTACCTGCGCCACCTCACCGATATACACCGCCCATGCCTCGGGATCAGCGCATTGCGTGCCCGGATGAAACGTCATCGACGTCACAAACCCCATCTCAGCCGCGCGTTTCAGCAATTGAACAGCCAAATCCGCATCGGCCCCGAATTTCTCGCCAAAATCATAGGCAGCCCCCGCAACTGGCAACCGCAAGCGCACCGAAATCTCTGTATCCGCCCGCGGCACACCATTCAGCTTTTCCAGCTCCGACAGACTATCCACCGACCAACTTGCGATCCCATGCCCGACAGCACAATCAATCTCGGCCCGCGACCGCACCGGATTATGATAATGCAGCACGGCTTGGGGCAAAACTGCCCGCACCTGCGCCATTTCGGCAGGCGAGGCCACATCAAACGCCCGCAACCCGGCCCGCACAAGGTTTTCCAAGACAACCGCGCCGTCATTGGCCTTCACCGCATAGGTCACCAGCCCGTCAAATCCTTGCAAAAACCGCTGCGCAGTCTGCTGCAAAACATCCGGCGCAAAATACAGCACCGGCTCATCAGGTTTAAACCTGCTTAGGTGCCATTCACTGCTGGGCCATATGGCGGGGTGGTTGCGCATTTCATACCTCGGTTTTCGTTTTACCTAGAATACGGGCGATAAATGTCACTTTGATGTGTGATTTTGGTGGAAACGACACAAACTTTCGGCATACTGACGAACACATGGCACAACTTGACGAGATAGATCACGCGCTGCTTGCGCTTTTGGCGGAAAACGCCCGCATGCCCGTCGCCGCTTTGGCGCGGCGTTTGTCCTTGGCGCGCACCACCGTGCAGGCGCGCCTTGAGCGGCTTGAGACGTCAGGCACCATCGCAGGCTATGCCGTGCGCCTAGGGGCAGCGGCACAGCCCCCCATCCGCGCCACCGCCCTTGTATCCATTGAACTGCGCGCAGGCCCCGCCGTGTTGCAACGCCTCAAATCCTTGCCAGCGGTCGAAACTGTGCACACCGTGTCAGGGCGTGTCGATCTGATCGTACAACTCGCCGCCGCCACAACCGAAGAACTGGACGCCACCCTTGATCGTATCGGCGAGGCCAAGGGCGTCAAAAGCTCCGAAAGCCTGATCCACCTGACCACCAAACTGGATCGCCGCCGCTAACGCGTTTCGCGACCACAGGCCCACATCAGCCGCGAAACCTCAACAATCAGACCCGCAATTTGCCGCATGACCTTCCCCTTCCGCCAGCCATCCGGTAAAGACCTCCAAACCATGGATTTCATGCAGGATCGCCCCAATGCCGATGGAAAAAACATTTAACGCAGCCGAAGCCGAAAACCGCCTCTTTGAGGCCTGGGAAAAGGCCGGCTGCTTTACCGCAGGCGCAAACGCCAAACCCGGTGCCTCCAGCTACGCCATTATGATCCCCCCGCCCAACGTCACAGGCGTTTTGCACATGGGTCACGCGTTCAACAATACGCTACAGGATATCCTGATCCGCTGGAAACGCATGCAAGGCTTTGATACCCTTTGGCAGCCCGGCACCGATCACGCAGGCATCGCCACACAAATGGTTGTCGAACGTGAACTGGCAAAAGAGGGCAAAAAGCGCACCGATTTTGACCGCCCTGATTTCCTTGCCAAAATCTGGGAATGGAAAGAGCAATCCGGCGGCACCATCATCAATCAGCTCAAACGCCTTGGGGCCTCCTGCGATTATTCGCGCACGGCCTTCACCATGTCCGGTGCCCCCGGTGACACGCGCACAGGCCACGAAAACTCCCCCAATTTCCACGATGCCGTGATCAAGGTTTTCGTTGAGATGTATAACAAGGGGCTGATCTATCGCGGCAAACGCCTCATCAACTGGGATCCCCACTTCGAAACCGCGATTTCGGATCTTGAGGTCGAGAACGTTGAGACCCCCGGCCACATGTGGCACTTCAAATACCCGCTCGCAAATGGCGCCACCTATGAATACGTCGAAAAGGACGAAGACGGCAACGAGACCCTGCGCGAG
>CAXIAD010000087.1:0-10311 GCA_964021645.1 uncultured Cognatishimia sp.
CAGCACCGTTTTCGTCTTTGCGGAAGTTTTTGAAAAATTTGATCATGGTTTTGTCCCTCCAAAGGATCATATTAAGTCAGTGTCTCACCTTACCGGGTCTCTCTGGGCCGCTGTCTCATTGGCCCTCCCGACTTGGTATGAACATATATAGCCCCCACAATGGGGCACGAATTGGGCAGGAATGGATCGATTTTGGTACTACGGAGTTTTTTATGGATATTTGTGGTTAGTTACTGAAAACAAAGGATAATTATATGAATAAAATGTTATATTTGTTGCGTTTTGTTTGTTTAGGGGAGTTATTTCACCGTGAAAATCATGAAAATCGCCCTGTTTTCTGGAGTTCAGGCACGGATTCTGCGATGCTTTAACCAGATAATAATACGGGCAGAGTAGTTAGATGGGTCGATTTGGGAGTCTTTGCGCGATTTTCCTGTTGGTACAGGGGGGCGGGGTGCTGGCGGATACACCCAAACCCTTTCCGGATTTCAAAGCAAAACGAATTAAGCCGCCCGTATCTGGGGCGCAAAAGCGGATCACCATTCAGGTTGATCCCCAGGCGCAGGCAGAGGCGCTGGGTCAAAGAGTTGATCAAAGTGGCTGGCAAACCGAGGGATCGGTTCCCCAAGCTACATCTAGTGTGCAACCTCAGATCGAGCGCACAACTTCTTATCCGTGGTTTTGGGAGGCAGTTGCGTCAGATATCGCCGGCGCCAGCCCGGCGCGGTTGTTCGATGCAATGCACATTCTAAAAGTCCCCCCCTCAGGAAAGGCAGCCCCAGAGTTTTCTATGCAGGGTATGACGGAAATCGTGGCTGCGCATGGCACCGACATTCTGATTGCCAGTATAGGGACGGATGTATCGCCTGCATTGATATTGGCGGTGATTGCTGTTGAATCCTCGGGGCGTGTGGATGCTGTCAGCACAATGGGGGCGCAGGGGTTAATGCAACTGATGCCCGCTACGGTGGAGCGGTTTGGGGTTACGGATGCGCTAAATGCGCCTGACAACATCAAAGGAGGCGTCGCGTTTCTTGATCACTTGATGAAAAGCTTTGAGCAAGATCCGGTGCTAGTCTTGGCAGGGTATAATGCGGGTGAGGGGGCTGTACGTGAACATGCCGGTGTGCCGCCCTATGCGGAAACCCGCGACTATGTACCCAAGGTACTGGCAGCTTATCGTCTCGCGCGCGCGATGTGCAAGACGCCGCCGCTATTGGTAAGCGACGGCTGTGTGTTTATTCCGCTGGGTCAATAGAAGCAGACTTAATAGGTCAACAGTTGGGGACATTGACCGCAAGGCCACCCAATGAGGTCTCTTTATACTTCTCATGCATATCAAGCCCGGTTTGGCGCATGGTTTCGATGACCGCATCCAGTGGGACCAAGTGGGTGCCATCACCCCGCAACGCAAGGCTGGCCGCTGAAATCGCCTTGATCGCACCCAATCCATTACGTTCGATACAAGGCACCTGAACCAACCCTTTGACTGGATCGCATGTCATGCCTAGGTGATGCTCTAGCGCAATCTCGGCGGCATTTTCGATTTGCTCGGTGGTGCCACCCATTACGGCACAAAAGCCAGCGGCAGCCATGGCGGCGGCAGAACCGACC
The DNA here is from genome assembly GCA_964021645.1 of uncultured Cognatishimia sp. Lineage (GTDB taxonomy): Bacteria > Pseudomonadota > Alphaproteobacteria > Rhodobacterales > Rhodobacteraceae > CANLDA01. Next base: position 1,615 of record CAXIAD010000087.1, read on the forward strand.
TCAGCCTGACAGCCTGCCTCGGCCCCGGAAATGGAGGCGTTGAATTTTACCAGACCGCCGATAGCGGCGGCGGTGAGCAGGAATTCTTCGATCCGCGAGGTGCTGGCACCGGGCACGTGATCTAGCCAATAGCGAATGACCGCTGGCAGCACGCCCGCAGCACCATTCGTTGGCGCGGTGACAACTTGTCCACCGGCGGCGTTCTCTTCGTTGACGGCCATGGCATAGGCACTCATCCAATCGTTGATTGTGTGGGGCGCTTTTTGATTCATGCCACGTTCGGCCTGTAGGGCGTCATGGATGCCACGGGCACGACGGCGCACATTCAGGCCCCCAGGCAAGATGCCATCAATATTCAGACCACGGTCGATGCAATCACTCATCACCTGCCAAATACGTGCACTGCCTTTGGCTAGGTTTTCCGCGCCGCCGCGAGAGATTTCATTGTCACGTTTCATCTCGGCGATGGATTTGCCGGAACGCTCGGACATTTCCAACATTTCAAGCGCAGTATGGAAAGGGTAGGGCACCGCTGGACCAGAATCGGTGGTTTTCCCATCGGCCAGCTCGTCATCAGTCACGACAAAACCGCCGCCGACAGAGTAATAAGTCTGTTGCAGGATCACGTCGCCTTGGGAATCAGTGGCCATCAGGATCATGCCATTGGCGTGGCCGGGCAAGGCGGGGCCAAAATCAAACAGCAGGTCTTCTTTTGGATTGAATTTCAGCGGGGGCAGATCATCCGGGGTGACAAGATGCGTTTCGTGAATCGTGTCCAGTGCGGTCTGGGCCAGCTCTGCATCATAGGTATCGGGCGAAAACCCGGCAAGGCCGAGGATGGTCGCGCGGTCGGTTGCGTGGCCCACGCCGGTAAAGGCAAGGGAGCCGTGCAGGGAGCCTTTTAGGCCGTGAAACACAAACGGGCTGGCACGCATGAGATCAAGAAAGCGCGCGGCGGCGACCATTGGCCCCATCGTATGGGATGAAGAGGGGCCGATGCCGACCTTGAACATATCAAAAACAGAGAGAAACATCAGAGAGCAGACCCTTCTGGGGGATTGGGGAGGCGCGGGGAGGTGAATGGCGTGGGGCCGAGGCCTTCGGCAGTTTGGGCCGCTTTGACACTGTTGCGGGTTTCGATGCGCTGACAAAGGGCGCAAAGCGCTGGGAAGGCGGAAAGATCAAACCATGCGGTGTCATTCACTGGATATAGTGCCATCCAGCGTATGGTTGTAATGACATAGATATCGAGAACAGAGATCGTTTCACCGTTGAACCACGCAGGTGATTGGGCCGCAACATCATCAAGCAAGCGCAGCGCGTGCAGGATATTACCCCGAGCGCCCTGCCGAAGTGCCTTTTGCGCATCGGGCGCATCGCCCACATATTGATCAGGATAAAACGACATGCGCAGATTTGTGTGCAGCGTGTTGGACGTGTAAAATAACCACTTGAGAAAAGGGGCACGGTCCGCGCTTAAAGGAGAAGGGGCCAATTTGGCTGCGCGATCTGCCAGCCACAACAGGATCGCGGCAGTTTCAAAAATCACACCATCGGGGGTTTCCAGCGCTGGGATTAGTCCCGCAGGATTGATTTGCAGATATTGCGGCGACTTTTGCGCCTGTGTCGCGCGATCAACCAGTGCCGTTTGATAGGGCAAGTCAAGCTCTTCGAGCGCCAGTCGCACAATCAGCGAGGCGTTATCAGGGGCGTAGTGCAGGGTGAGGCGCGATTCCATAGCAGGATTGTAGCGAAGGCGCGCGCTGGGTGGCAGCCTCAATGCGACGTTTCCTATACGAAACACGCATATTATTCATTCAATAATATCAGGGTTGCACTGCCCACGGGTGGGGATACTGCACATCATCGCCCTGTCGTGGGCAGTGTGCTAAATCTAAAAGCAGCTTTGTTGGTAACTTCACCCCAGCGTCTTTGACATAAATCCAAAGCGGCCATGTCAACCAGTTGATGGCTTGAGACCGCCATTAGTTCCAATCCCAATATGGCTTTCCGAGATCTTCGTGGCCGAAGTTATTATCGAAGTAGAAATCAAAATCTATCTGCAATCGGTAATATGCGGCGGTCGAAAAGTGTCCGGCTGATAATGTGAAAGGTTCCCGATTACCTTTGAAATGCCCAACGCATTGGATTAGTCCAAACATTTCATCCGGTATTTCACACACGGCAGACCGTATTACCTCCATTTTTGTCCACAACGCCTTAAGATGGCTATCCAATGGCATTCCAACTTTCAGGCCACTACTCATTTTCCAATTTGAGAAATCATACTGAGTGCTAGGAACTCGTTCTCGAATATCACCGATACTCCAGGAACGATCTTCGCCCTCCACACCAAAGTGTTCGGCGATCTGAGCCAAAGGTTGTTTCGACGTTACCTTAAAGTAAGCATAACAGCCGTATTCTGACGAAGTTCTCATTGAATGGCTTCTCGCGTTGTTAGCGGGCACCGTAGCTCCTATTACCTGTCAAGCAATGCTTGCGTTCAAAGTTTTTGTGGCCTTCGCGCAAGCTACACAACTAACTTCGTTTGTTGAACATCAGATTGGTTTGAAGGGTGCTAGCAACAAAAAAGTGTGATTTGCCTCCGAAAGCTGACGGGTCGGCAAATCTTTGCTCGCACCCCGCAGGCATCTTTCCTATAAGCCATGGCAAATCAGACAAACGGAGTCGCTGCCATGACCGGAGAACTGTCCCCCATTGATAAGGCTAAATTTGTCGCCGCCAAGCGCGCTGCTGATTATGTCGAGGATGGGATGCGTGTCGGTTTGGGCACTGGATCAACCGCGGCATGGTTGGTACGCTGTCTAGGAGAGATGGTGCGCGACGACGGTTTGCGAATTAAAGGCGTGCCAACATCGACACGTACCGCGCAATTGGCGCGTGAAGTTGGGATCGAGGTTGTCAGTCTGGATGCCGCCAAATGGCTGGATGTGACCATTGATGGCGCGGATGAGTTTGATGGGGATTTGAACCTTATCAAGGGCGGCGGCGGTGCCTTGTTGCAGGAAAAGATCGTGGCGACTGCGTCGGATCAGATGATCGTGATTGCGGACATCGGTAAAGAGGTGGAAACGCTGGGATCATTCCCCTTGCCTGTGGAGGTTATTCCATTTGGCTGGCAGACGACGCAGGCCTTGATCGAGGAAACGCTGGTTTCAATGGATGTGCTGGGACGCACCTCGACATTGCGGATGAACAGCGACAGGCCGTTTGTCACCGATGAGGGTAACCACATTCTGGATCTGCATCTAAACCGCATCGGCAACCCACGCCAATTGGCGATGTTGCTGAATCAAATGCCGGGCGTGGTTGAAAACGGGCTATTCATAGATATCTGTGATGCAGTCGTGATCGGCTATGGCGATGGCAAAGTCGAGGTACGCGACATTAATGCAGGCACAGTAGAAGAGAGCCGGTTGGATTTCGTCGAGACCGATAATCTTTTTACTGATCTTACTGACTAAGGGACTGTCATGAAATTTGACTATGACTTGTTTGTCATCGGCGGTGGCTCCGGTGGAGTGCGGGCCGCGCGTGTTGCGGCACAAGAGGGTGTCAAAGTAGCACTCGCAGAAGAGGACCGTTACGGCGGCACCTGTGTCATTCGTGGCTGCGTGCCCAAAAAGCTGATGGTTTTTGCCAGTGAATATGCTGGTATGGTCGAGGACGCGCAGGCCTATGGCTGGGACGTGAAACCGGGCAACTTTGACTGGAACGTATTTCGCGGCAAGCTTTATGCAGAGCTGGATCGTCTGGAAACGGTGTATCGCGGTATTCTTAAGAACAACGGCGTTGAGACGTTTGATCAGCGCGCCAAGGTGGCGGATGCCCATACGGTTGAATTGGCTGACGGATCATTGAAGACCGCAAAGCACATTTTGCTGGCCAGCGGCGGTCGCCCGATTAAACCCGACATGCCCGGTGCAGAGTTTGCGATCACCTCAAACGAGATTTTTCATCTAGAAACATTGCCTAAAACCATGTTGATCGTTGGTGGCGGATATATCGCTAGTGAATTTGCGGGCATCATGAACGGGCTAGGCGTTGCGACGACGCAGTTTTATCGTGGCGAGCAGATTTTGCGCGGATTTGACAATGAGGCCCGCACGTTTGTTGCTGAGGAAATGATTGCACGGGGCGTTGATTTGCGTCTGGGCACCAACGCAGTTGAACTGCGCAAAGAGGGCGAGCAAGTTCGCGTGATTGATACGGATGGTGTTGAAACGCTGTTTGATCAGGTCATGTTTGCCACAGGGCGCACGCCAAATGCGGGTGATCTGGGTCTTGAGGCGCTGGGCGTTGTTCGTGGCCACAAAGGCGAGGTCATGGTGGATGAGTATAGCCAAACGGCCGTGCCCTCTATCTATGCCGTTGGCGATGTGACGGATCGGGTTAACCTAACACCGGTTGCTATTCGCGAGGGGATGGCCTTTGTAGAGACCGTGTTCAAAGGCAACCCTACCAAACCTGATCACGAGTTGATCCCGACGGCGATCTTTACGCAGCCGGAAATGGGCACGGTTGGGCTTGGTGAAGAAGAAGCGCGCGCACAAGAACCGATTGAGGTTTATGCAACTTCGTTTAAACCGATGCAGCAAAGCTTTGCCGGGCGCAGTGAAAGGGTGATGATGAAATTGATCGTCAGCCAAGCCACACGCAAAGTGCTAGGCTGCCACATCGTGGCACCGGGCGCTGGTGAAATGATCCAACTGGCCGGCATTGCCGTCAAGATGGGCGCGACGAAAGAAGACTTTGACCGGACAGTGGCGGTGCATCCGACCATGTCCGAAGAAATCGTAACTATGAAGACGCCCGTACGCACGGGTTGATTTTCGTCATGTGCCCCCCAAAGTTAAGGGGGTGCGTGATGTATTTGGAAAGGGACAGACCTTCGATGGCTGGAAATAGTGGTGGCCCCTGGGGCGGCGGCGGAGACCAAGGCGGAAATCAAGGCGGTGGCCAAGGTAATGGTGATCGCGGCAACAATGGTGGCGGACGCAGGCCCGAAGAGGATGGCCCGCAAATACCCGACATTGATGAGCTGATGAAAAAAGGTCAGGATCAACTGCGCGTCTTAATGGGCGGCGGATCTGGCAAAGGTGGCTCCGGTAACAACGGTGCTGGTGGCGGTGGCCAAGGCCCATCGTTTGGCAAAGGCACAGTCGCCCTTGGCGTCGTGGCTGCTGGCATTTTGTGGGTACTCGCAAGTGCCTATACCGTGAAACCCGAAGAGCAATCTGTTGAGCTGTTTCTGGGTAAGTATTCGGATACTGGCTTCCCTGGTTTGAACTTTGCACCATGGCCGCTTGTCACCGCAGAGGTTCTGCCAGTCACACGTGAGCAAACCGAAGACATCGGCGTTGGCGCAAGCCGCTCTGAATCTGGTTTGATGCTGACGGGGGACGAAAATATCGTCGATATTGATTTCCAAGTGGTTTGGAATATCAATGATCCGGCGCAATTCTTGTTCAACCTTGCACAACCGCGCGACACCATTCGTGCCGTAAGTGAATCCGCAATGCGCGAGATTATCGCGCAATCTGAACTGGCCCCGATTTTGAACCGGGATCGTGGCATCATCGCCAGCCGTTTGCAGGAATTGATCCAATCAACTTTGGACAGTTACGACAGTGGCGTGAATGTGATCCGCGTGAACTTTGACAAAGCGGATCCGCCTGAGCGGGTTAAGCAAGCCTTTCTTGCTGTACAATCAGCTGAACAAGACCGTGACCGGCTGGAAAAACAAGCGGATGCATATGCCAACAAAGCACTTGCAGCCGCGCGTGGTGAATCTGCGCAGGTACTGGAAGAGGCAGAAGGCTATCGCGCACGTGTTGTGAACGAAGCTGTCGGTGAAGCAAGCCGTTTTAGCGCGGTTTTGTCTGAGTACCAAAAAGCTCCCGAAGTGACGCGCAAACGTCTCTACCTCGAAACGATGGAAGAGGTTCTGGGTCGCGTGCAAAAAGTGATTATTGACGAGCAGGCCGGTGGCCAGGGTGTTGTGCCCTATCTGCCATTGACCGAACTTAACAAGGGGAAAAACTGATGCGTAGATCAACTTTAATCCTGCCTGTTCTGATCGGTATCGTCTATTTGGCTTTGTCGTCGGTGTTTATTGTAGATGAGCGTGAAAAAGCGCTGGTTCTGCAGTTTGGCCGTGTGATTGACGTCAAAGAAGATCCGGGTTTGGCGTTCAAAATTCCATTCCTTCAGGAAGTGGTCACATATGATGACCGCATCCTGAGCCGTGAAATTGACACGCTGCAAATTACCCCATCGGATGATCGCCGTTTGGAAGTCGATGCCTTTGCCCGCTTCCGGATTGTTGATGTTAAACAATTCCGTCAGGCTGTCGGTGCTGGTGGTCTGCGGACCGCAGAAAACCGCTTGGATTCCATTTTGCGGGCCGAAACCCGTGAGGTTTTGGGGTCTGTATCGTCTAACGAAATCCTAAGTTCGGACCGTGCAACGCTAATGTTGCGCATTCGTAATGCCGCGATTGCACAAGCAACCGGCCTTGGCATTGAAGTGATTGACGTGCGTTTGAAACGTACTGATTTGCCTGCTGCTAACCTTGATGCGACGTTCGCAAGAATGGAAGCAGAACGCGAACGTGAAGCCGCAGACGAGATCGCCCGTGGTAACGAAGCTGCCCAGCGGATTCGTGCGACGGCTGATCGTACGCAGGTTGAAATCGTCTCTGACGCCCGTCGTCAGTCCGAGATCATCCGCGGTGAAGCCGATGCAGAACGGAACGCAATTTTTGCTGATGCTTATGGTGCGGACAAAGAATTCTTTGCCTTCTACCGGACATTGGCGGCCTATCGTATCGCTCTTCAGGAGAATAATTCGACCATGGTGATGTCACCTGATAGCGAATTTTTCGATTACCTGAAGTCGGATCTGGGTAGAGAATGATTGCAACAGCACTTCTGGCCCTTGGGCTTGTGTTGATCGTGGAGGGGCTGGTGTATTCACTGGCCCCTTCGCTTGTTGAGGACCTTCTTGCTGCGCTGCGCGAACTACCAGAAGAGCACAGACGGTTTCTGGGCTTGGCCGCACTTGCGATTGGAGTTGCGGTGGTCTGGATGGCCAAGGCGTTGGGTGCATAGTTGCGGTCTCGGCGGGGAACTGCCGATCTGTAACGGGTAAATGCCCTGTTCGGCGTATTAAAGCGGAATTAACCTGTTCACTCTCTGATCATAAAGATGTGAGCCGTTGCCATGCATGTTGTGATCAGCAAGATGTGTCTTATGTATTGAAGACAAAGTTGCATTTGGTCCCTTGTGGGACGCTGTGCCGCAACTATTTCGGACAAAGGAGAGACCCGAGTGAAACCACAAGCCATCATATTGACCCGCAACAGCATCCTACAGATGCGCGCGATGTGGCTCACCGCTCTGGCGATACTGGTGCTGCTGGCGCAAACGCTTACTGCGCAGGCCCGCCCCGAAAGCTTTGCTGATTTGGCCGAACGTATTAGCCCCTCAGTGGTGAATATCACGACAACCACGGTGGTTGCTGAACGTGTTGGGCCGCAAGGAATCTTCCCAGAAGGCAGCCCATTCGAAGAGCTATTTCGCGATCGTCAGACCCCAGAAGGGGAAACACCACGTCAACGTCGTAGCTCCGCGTTAGGATCTGGGTTTGTCATCTCTGAGGATGGCTATGTTGTGACCAACAATCACGTGATTGAGGGTGCAGATGAAATTTTGATTGAGTTTTTCTCTGGCGAAGAACTGCCAGCCGTCGTTGTTGGCACAGATCCCAATACGGATATCGCCCTGCTAAAAGTTGTCAGTGATGTGCCGCTGCCATTCGTCAGTTTCGGTGACAGTGATACAGCGCGTGTTGGTGATTGGGTGATGGCGATGGGTAACCCGCTGGGGCAGGGTTTTTCTGTTACTGCCGGCATCGTGTCAGCACGTAACCGCGCCCTTTCGGGCAGCTATGATGACTTTATCCAAACAGATGCCGCGATCAATCGGGGCAATTCCGGTGGTCCGTTGTTCAATATGGATGGGGATGTTGTTGGAGTGAATACCGCGATCCTGTCACCTAATGGTGGCTCTATTGGTATCGGGTTTTCTATGGCATCCAATGTTGTAACCAAGGTTGTGGACCAACTGCGTGAGTTTGGCGAAACCCGTCGTGGTTGGCTAGGCGTACGCATTCAAGACGTGACCGAAGATATGGTCGAGGCCGTGGATGGCCTGGAGGACGCGGCCGGTGCGATGGTCACCGACGTTCCTGCTGGCCCAGCAATGGAAGCAGGCATTGAGTCTGGTGACGTGATCATGAGCTTTGACGGGAAATCTGTTGAAAACGTGCGTGGTCTTGTGCGTCAAGTTGGCAATACCGATGTAGGTAAAGCGGTGCGTATTGTGGTGCTGCGGGATGGGAAAACCCAAACCCTAAAGGTCACACTTGGCCGTCGTGAAGAAGCTGAGGCAGCTGTGCCTGTTGCCGCCCCTGCACCAAGCGAAGACCCCGTTGAAAAGGATATCCTTGGTCTAAGTGTCACCCCGGTTAGCCCTGAATTGCGTGAGCAGCTTGGATTGAAAGAGGACGCGACTGGCCTTGTCGTCAAAGATGTGGATGAGGCGTCACGTGCCTATGAAAAGGGCCTGCGTGCCGGTGATCGGGCGAGCGACGTGCACGGCCTGCACGCAGCGC
>CAXIAD010000088.1:0-10216 GCA_964021645.1 uncultured Cognatishimia sp.
TCGCTGGATCAAGATGTCTTTCCGTGATCCTTTGCCAATAGATCAACATCTTTGCGGAAAATGATAGGCTGATGTCGCATGTGGGCAAATTTTTTCCCGCAGGCCAAATTTGAATACAGCTAGATAGGACCGCACCCGCCACCTGTGGAAACGTGATTATCCGGTATTTCGCTATGTTTTTAGGCGCTTAACCCAATCCGGCGCATATAGACCAGCCCAAGAGTTTGGCCAAGATTACGACGCGGTGCCCTAGGCCTGCGCCTCATACCATGCAAGCAGGGTGTCAATTTCAGGCGCTATAAATTCAGCGATTCCGCCTGAGAAATCCTCAAACGCGGTGCGGTTCATTTCATTAGTGCCCGCCAGAACCGCAGAGTCCTGCGCCAATGCCTCGCCGATCAAGTCCCGAAAACCGCGCCCGTCGGCTTCTTGCTTGCCAAATTTATTGAGGATGAACAGATCGAATTGTTCGCTCATACGGGCGGCTGTTTCGGCAACGGCCTGCTCCAACGCGCCGGGGTCCAACCGGCAACCGGTTGATTGCGTGCCCAGAAATTGGGAAATGCGGATCACCGGCCCATCAGGCAAAACCTGCACATCCATATCGCAGCGATGTCCGCAATCTTGGTGTTCTGTATTGATTTGCACAATGCCGCAAACGCGCACGTTTTTTTGTGCCAAGGTTGCTGCGAAATCTGCCAGAACCTTGTCCAGCTCTCCCCGACCTTTGGTCATTGTATAGGCAATTTTCATCAGGTGTTTCCTTGGATCAGTCGAGTGTTGCCTACTTCTAGTGGGTTTAATCGTCGTGGTGAAGACTATCTTTGGTCGGATACCTTTGGCCGATGCAATCCTGATCAAAGGGGATGATGCGGTGGAGGTATGAGACCCGCGTTGTGCCATATATGCGCCAAGGAAGCGGCGGGGAACCGGTGCATTATCCTGCAAATGGGCCACGCCCGCCGCGTTGAAACCGTGGTGCATGTGGCGGATGTTGCAGGGCGCTGTGTTGCGGGTGCTCAGATTTATCTGGCGTGGGTGCTTGCCCTAGTCTAGCGCTAGAGCATTCGACAAATGAAAGAGCGCGCCATGGGGCATCGGGTCAGTCTAGTTGATATGTGTCTTGGGGTAGCGGTTGCGTTGATCTGGGGCATGGGCATCTTGTTTGCCAAAGCCGCCATTGGGCAGTTTCCGCCCATTTTACTGATGTCATTTCGGTTCATGGTCACCGCACTTGCGCTGGTGTGGTTTGTGCCAATTCCGCGGGGCCAGCTTGGGCGCATTTTCTGGATCGCCTTTGTTTCGGCGGCTGTACAATACTCACTGACGTTCACCGGGCTAAAGGGATTGGATGCCAGTATCACGGTATTGGTTGTCCAGCTTGAGGTTCCGTTTCTGGTATTGATCGGCGCGCTTGCGTTAAAGGAACAGCCGGGCCTGCGTAAATGGATCGGCATCGCCACGGCCTTTGCGGGTGTGGCTTTGATCGCCGGGCAACCTCAGGTCGCGAGCGCCTGGCCTTCGGTTTTGATGGTCATTGGCGGGGCTTTCACTTGGGCGATTGGCCAGGGAATGGTACGCCAACTGTCTGATATCAACGGGGTGACAACCACCGCTTGGGTTGCCGTGATGGCGGCACCGCAGCTCCTTGTGATGTCCCTGATCTTTGAAAGTGGTCATGTTGAGGCGATCCGGGCTGCTGCGCCGATCGTGTGGATCGCTGTTGCCTATCTGGGGCTGGTGATGACGGCGATCGGCTATGGCATGTGGTATTCATTGGTGCGGCGCAATCCGGTCAGCCAAGTCGCGCCATTTCTGCTATTGTTGCCGGTGTTTGGTGTTGCCGGGGGCTATGTGTTTCTGGGTGAAAACCTTGGGCCATGGGCGCTGCTTGGCGGGGCTATCGTCATCGCGGGTGTTGCGTTCATTCTGATCGAGCGCCCCGCGTTTACCCAGGCCAGAGACCAAAGCAAAAACCCTGACGCATAGGAGCAATTTGCATCCCTTGCAGCAAAGCCACCCGCGCCGGGAAAATTCGCACCAACCGACGTAAAATTCACTTGGACGAATCACGAAACTCTCTTAGATGCCGCTCCGAAATACTTCGTGCATTCGCATGCCGTCCCATACCACCCAACGCCGTCAATCTGCGATGCACATTGATTGCCCGCCGCCCATAAGATAGACTGAAAATCCGCGTTTCACCTTGGCCCTTGAACTTCATGCAGGGCGCACCACCAGATCCATTGCCATCATGGCCACCACCTTCAAAACCGGGAATACCTGATTGAAACAACCCTTCTCTGCACCGCACGCTGTTTATGGTCTCGAAAAATGGGGCAAGGATTTGATTGTGGCGATGGAGAATGGCGAGGTGGGATTGAAAAATCCACTGGCCCCCGAACGCCCCCCCATCAGCCTGCCCGCAATTCTGCGAGATCTTGAGGATCGCGGTGTCAGCGTACCTATGGTCCTGCGGGTCAGCTCCTATCTGGAAAACGAAATACGCCACATCAACACAAGCTTTCGCGAGGCCATCAACCGTGTGGGGTATAAGGGCGACTATCGCGGTGTCTTTCCGATCAAGGTCAACCAGCAGGCACAGGTTGTTGAGCGCATTGTCGAGTTTGGCCAAGAATTTGATTATGGGCTTGAGGCCGGGTCAAAACCCGAATTGGTGATCGCCCTTGCGCATCGCCTTGCAAAAAAGGCGCTGATTGTCTGCAACGGTGTAAAAGACGCCGAATTCCTGCGCCTCGCTATTTTGTCCCGCAAGATCGGCTTTAACACCGTGATCGTTCTCGAAAGCCCCAAAGAGGCCGACACAGTGATCGACGTATATAACGAGCTGGGGATCGAACCGCTGCTAGGTGTGCGGGTGAAACTGACCAATCAGATCACGGGTAAGTGGGAGGAAAGCTCCGGCGACCGCTCGACCTTTGGCATGAATACAGACCAATTGGTCGCCGTGCTGGATAAGCTGAAAAACGCAGGTCTGATGCATTGTCTAAAGCTGCAACATTCACACCTTGGCAGTCAGGTGCCCGATGTGAACGACGTGCGCCGCGCCGTGGGCGAGGCCTGCCGCTATTACACCGAACTCACCAATGAGGGCGTGCCTCTGACCCACCTCGATCTTGGGGGCGGGATGGGTGTCGATTATACGGGCGAGAAGAAAGCCATCGAAAACTCGATCAACTACACGGTCGAGGAATACTGCGCCAATGTCGTGGAAACCGTGCAATACGCCATGGACGAAGCGGGAGTTACCCACCCAACCCTTGTTACCGAAAGCGGGCGCGCGGTTGTTGCGACCTCCTCGATGTTGATTTTCAACGTGCTTGAGGCGACGCTATATGACGCGCCTTCTGCCCCTGATGCGCAACCTGACGACCACCACATGGTTAGCGATCTAATCGCCATCAACGGATACCTGACACAAGAGCGTCTGCAAGAATGTTGGAACGACGCCATCTTTTACCGCAACGAGCTGCGGGCGCTATTCCGGCGCGGCTATATTGACCTGCGCCAAATGGCACGCGCGGAACGTGTCTATCTGCATCTGATGGGCCAGATTAAGGCCCATGTGGCCGCAGCAGACGGCCCCACCGATATTGATGATCAGATGGAGAAACTGGCCGATATCTATCACTGCAACTTTTCACTGTTTCAGTCGTTGCCAGATGTTTGGGCGATTGATCAACTGCATCCGATGGTGCCTTTGCAGATGTTGGATAAACACCCCGACCGCCGTGCGATCCTGTCTGACATCACTTGTGACAGCGACGGTAAGATTGATAAATTCATTCTTGCGGATGGCGTCTCCCCCTCCTTGCCAGTGCATTCCTTACCCGAGGATAGCCCTTATTACATGGGCGTGTTCTTTGTTGGTGCCTATCAGGAAACCCTTGGTGACTTGCATAATCTCTTTGGGGATACCAATGTGGTGACAATTGATCTGCGCGCCGACGGGGGCTTTGATCTGCTGCACGAACAAGAGGGTGATACCATCAGTCAGGTGATGTCCTATGTGGAATTTGATCCGACCGATTGCGTCGCCGCCTTCCGCAAAATGGTGGATGAGGCGATTTCCACCGGCACGTTACAAGCGAAAGATCGTAAAACTCTGATGGCTGCCTATCGCGACAGCATCAACGGTTACACCTATTACGAATAACCCCATACACAGGAGAATTGGGCATGGGTAAGACACTGGTTATCGGGGCAGGCGGCGTATCACACGCAGCAGTCCATAAAATGGCAATGAACGCGGATATCTTTACCGATATTACACTGGCCAGCCGCACCAAATCCAAATGCGATGCCATCGCTGACGCCGTCAAATCCCGCACTGGGGTTGTGATTAAAACGGCTGCGATTGACGCGATGGATGTGGCGGCCACCGTGGCGCTGATCAAACAAACCGGCGCCGAACTGCTGGTCAACCTCGCGCTGCCCTATCAGGATCTCAAACTGATGGATGCCTGCCTTGAGGCTGGGTGCCACTATCTGGATACCGCCAACTATGAGCCCGAGGACGTGGCCAAGTTCGAATACCATTGGCAATGGGCCTATCAGGATAAATTCAAGGCGGCAGGCCTCACGGCGATCCTTGGCTCTGGATTTGATCCGGGCGTGACATCGGTATTTGCCACGTGGCTGCGTAAACACAAACTGGACACCATCCGCCAGATCGACATTCTGGATGCCAATGGCGGCGATAACGGGCAGGCTTTTGCCACCAATTTCAACCCCGAGATCAACCTGCGCGAAGTATTGGCCGAGGTGCGTCATTGGGAAAATGGTGAATGGCATCACAGCCCCGCCTTGACCACCAAACAGGTGTTTGATTTCCCCGGTGTTGGCGTGAAAAACATGTTCCAGATGTATCACGAGGAGTTGGAATCCCTCTCCACCCATTTCCCCGAGATTGAGCGCGCGCGTTTCTGGATGACCTTTGGCGATGCCTACATCATGCACGCCACCGTGCTGCAAAACATCGGCATGACCCGGATTGATCCGGTGATGCATGACGGCAAGGAAATCATCCCGATCCAGTTCCTCAAAACGCTCCTCCCCGATCCCGGTGATCTGGGTGCGCTGACCAAGGGCAAGGCCTGCATCGGCGATATCGCGACAGGACAGGCCAAAGATGGCGAAGGTGAAAAAACCTACTACATCTACAACATCTGCGACCACGAAGAATGCTTTGCAGAGGTTGGCTCACAGGCGGTGTCCTACACCACTGGTGTGCCCGCGATGATCGGTGCGGCCCAACTGCTAAAGGGCAACTGGAAAGAGCCGGGCGTGTGGAACATGGAGCAGCTCGATCCTGATGACTTCATGGATATGCTGAACACGCAGGGCCTGCCGTGGCAGGTGCACGAATTGGACGGTCCCGTCTCCTTCTGATGACATTACATGCGCGGCGTAGTGCCTTTGGGATGCTACGCCGCGCTTTGCTTTTATGAGGGAAATGAATGGCCGACATAATGCAAACGCAGGCGGGCGATGCCGGCATGTTTCGCCAGTTTGATCTGACGCGCGTTCCCAGCCCCTGTTTCGTGGTGGATGAGGCCGCGATCACGCGCAATCTACAGATTTTGGCAGATGTTGCTGATCGTTCCGGTGCGCATGTCCTCAGCGCGCTCAAGGCGTTTTCGATGTTTTCACTGGCCCCATTGGTGCGTCAGTATCTGGGCGGCACCTGTGCCTCTGGCCTATACGAGGCGCGCCTTGCGCGTGAGGAATACGGCGGCGAGGTCGTGACCTATTGCGCAGGCTACAAAGACAGCGAAATCGACGCGATAATCGCGCTGTCGGATCACATGATCTTTAACAGCCCCGCGCAAAAAGACCGCCATTTGGCGAAATGTCAGGCCGCTGGCGTGCAGGTGGGCCTGCGCATCAACCCCGAACATTCCGAGGGCGAAATTCCAAAATACGACCCCTGCGCGCCATGTTCACGCCTTGGCACCCCGGTTAGCCAATTGACCCCTGCGGTGATGAATGGCGTCGATGGTCTGCATATGCACACGCTGTGTGAACAGGGCGTTGAACCCCTGATGCGCACATGGGGGGCGGTCGAATTCAAACTCCTTCCCTATATCAAACAATTGAAATGGCTGAATTTTGGCGGCGGCCATCACATCACCCGCGCTGATTATTCGCGCGAGGTGCTTATTGCGTTCCTCAAAGATATCCGCACCAACTACGACATTGATGTCTATCTAGAGCCGGGCGAGGCCGTGGCGCTGGATGCGGGCATCTTGGTGGGGGAGGTGCTTGATCTGCCGACAAACACCATGCCGCTTGCCATCACTGATATTTCCGCGACCTGCCACATGCCCGATGTGATCGAGGCCCCCTATAGACCCGCCTTGCTGGAGGAGGCCGACACCGGCCACACCTACCGTCTGGGCGGGCCTAGCTGCCTCGCTGGCGACGTGATCGGCGACTATACATGGCGCACACCTTTGCAGATCGGCGATCGTTTTGCCTTTCTGGATCAGGCACACTATTCGATGGTGAAAACCAACACCTTCAACGGCGTTGCCCTGCCCACCATTGCCCTGTGGAATAGCGACACGGATGCCCTCAATATCATCCGCTCGTTTGACTACTCCGATTTCAAATCCCGCCTAAGCTGAGGTTCTCCATGAGCGTTTTTCTTGATAGCGAGCTAACCCAACAGGAACGCGCCGACACGGCACAGTTCCGCGTTATCCCTGTCCCGCTGGAGCGCACGGTTTCCTATGGCTCAGGCACCGCCAATGGCCCCGCCGCCATCATCGAGGCCAGCAATGAGTTGGAGCGCATCTGCAACGGTGCCGAACCCTGCGCGGCTGGCATCCATACCGAACCAGCCCTTGATTGCACCGGCGATCTGCCCGAGGTGATGGAACGTCTGGCGCAACGCACGGCTGCGGCTGTGAATGCGGGCAAAATCCCCGTCACTTTGGGCGGCGAACACTCCCTTTCATACGGGGCCGTCATGGGCGTTGCCCGCGCGCTGGGCAAACCTGTCGGCATTGTGCAAATTGATGCCCACGCCGATTTGCGCGTCGCCTATCAGGGTAACAAACACTCCCACGCTTCTGTGATGAATCTCTTGGCGCAAGAGGGCGTGCGCCTTGCCCAATTTGGCGTGCGTGCCCTGTGCCAACAAGAGGTCGACAGCCGCACGACCAACAATGTCTTTTTCAAAGACGCCGAGGAATTGGTCACCCATAATCTGCATGCCATCGACCTGCCTGATGATTTCCCCGACCATATCTACGTCAGTTTTGATGTTGACGGCTTGGACCCCTCGCAAATGCCGGCAACGGGAACCCCCGTGCCCGGCGGCTTGGGCTATTATCAGGCAATTCATCTGGTTGAGCATGCCCTGAAGGGGCGTAAATGCGTTGGCCTTGATGTTGTAGAGCTGGCCCCGGATGGCAATGCCGCATGGGATTTCACCGCTGCACAGATCACCTATCGCCTGATGGCGGCCTGCACACCGACGGCTTAGGTTTTTCCTTAGCCAAATTATCGGCACATACTTCTTTTCCAAAACACGATTTGGGTGTCTGATTTGTCAGACAGCGCAAACGTCCAATGCTGTGCCCTATGACTTGCCAATCTGGCGGTCAGAACGGCCCACATTGGCGGTGGCATGACATACCCATAACCAGACCGGGCAAAACCCCCGCCCGGTTTCCGTGAAATTCCGCAAGACCCCAATTTCGGGCCACAAAACCGGCCCCGACACATACGCGCAGTTACAGAAATAGGATGCCCCATGGCCAAAGATATCACTGATCCGGTTGCCGCCTTGCGCGCCAACACCGCCGTTCCCTTTGAGCAGGCGCGCGCCATGCCCCCCTCGGTCTATACGACGCAGGAATTCGTTGACCAGGAAATGCAAAATATCTTTGCCAAGGATTGGTACTGCGTTGGGCGCTCGGATTCCCTCGCAGGCCCCGGTGATTACACCACTTGCGAATTAGCAGGTCAGCCCGTGATCGTGATCCGCGACCGCGAGGGCACCCTGCGCGCCATGTCAAACGTCTGTTTGCACCGCATGTCCACATTGCTGGAAGGGCGCGGCACCACCCGCTCTATTGTGTGCCCCTACCACGCATGGACCTACAACCTGGATGGCGCGCTGCGCGGTGCCCCTGCCATGACCCTGAACGAGGGGTTCTGCAAAGACCAATACAAGCTGCCACAGGTGCGCTGCGAGGAATGGCTTGGCTGGGTATTCATCACGCTGAATCTCGACGCGCCCGCCGTTAGCACACAACTTCATGACGTGGAAAAGATGGTCGCGGGCTATGACATGACCAACTACTCCGAGGCGTTCTATGAGGAACACGTCTGGGATACCAATTGGAAAGTGCTGGCCGAGAATTTCATGGAGAGCTACCACTTGCCCGTCTGTCACGCAGGCACCATTGGCGGCCTTAGCAAGCTAGAGGAAATGGTCTGCCCCCCCGGTCTGCCTGCCTTTAACTACCACACCATTCTCAAAGACGATTCCCTGCGCATCGCCATGGCGCACCCAACCAATGACCGCCTTCAAGGCGAAGAGCGCAAAACAACCTTTCTGCTTGCGATCTATCCCAGCCTGCTGATCACGCTGACACCGGGCTATTTCTGGTATCTCAGCTTGCATCCCAAAGGGCCGGGGCAGGTTCACATTCGCTTTGGCGGCGGCATGTCTGATGATTTCAAACATGACGAGGATGCGCAGCAGAATTTCACCGACCTGAAAACCCTGCTGGATGCCGTCAACGTCGAAGATCGCGGCTGCACCGAAAAGGTCTATAACGGGCTTTGCTCGGAAGCTGCGAAACCGGGGCATTTGTCGCATCTGGAACGCCCAAACTATGATTTTGCACAATACCTGATGGCCCGCGTTCAAGCAGGGGTTGCGTGATGGCGCGCCTTTGCCTGCCATTGTTGCTGGGGGACGGCCGCATATGAACAGCGTTTCAAACCTTCGCGCCGCTTTGCACGGGGTCGCGTCATTGCCCAATGATCGCCCCATGACAATGCCGGGCCGGTTTTACACCGATCCCGCCTATTTTGACTGGGAAATGGCAAATGTTTTGCGCAACGGCTGGCATTGTCTTGGCCGTACCGATGAGGTGCGCGAACCGGGCGATTATTTCACTGTGCAACTCTTCAACGAACCGCTGATCGTGGTGCGCGGCGATGACGACACCGTGCGCGTATTGGCAAATGTGTGCCGTCACCGCGGCATGCCCCTTGCCGAGGGGCGCGGGAACGTCAAACGCTTTGTCTGCTCATACCATGCATGGGCCTATGGTCGGGATGGTGGATTGCTGCGTGCCGCCCGTATGGATAACGCCGGTTTTGACGCGAAATCCTGCCGCTTGCACAGTTTTAATACCGTTATTTGGAACGGCTATATTTACATCAATCTAGATGCAGATGCCGTGCCATTCACTGACCAAGCTGCTGATCTTACAACGCTTTTGCAAAATTACCGGGCGGATGAATTTCGCGTGGTGCATGTTGCCGAGGAGAACTGGCACACCAATTGGAAATGTCTGGTTGAGAATTTCATGGAGGGCTATCACCTGTCCGTGGTGCACCCCCAAACGCTGCATGGCTACACGCCCACGGGCCTTGTGCGTAAATCAACATCGGGGCCGGGCTTTACCAGCTATGCTGCAAATTATCCCGACGGTATCGCCGCGCGTGGGGTGGGGGCCGCCGAGCTCACACAGGCAGAGCGAAATTGCTCCACCCTTTACGCGATTTTTCCGGCACAGGTCTCCAGCCAAGCAGCCAGCCTCTTGGTGTCGCTATCCATCGTGCCCGTGGCGGTTAATCTGATCCGGGTTAAATGGACAATGTCCACCTATGGTGATGATCTGGACGAGGATACCATCGCCGCGCGCATCGCCCTCTGGGAGGAGGTCAATCGCGAGGATCGTGAAAAGCTGGAGCGCATGCAAATCGCCTTAGGCTCTGATCATGCGGTATCCGGTCCCCTTGCGGGCTCCGATCTTGAGGGTACGATCCGCGATTTTCACACATGGCTGGCGATGCAAGACAGTCAGCTCGCGGCAGCAGAATCCGCCTGATCGCGCTGCAAATGGCTCCACAATGGCCCAAAATGGTGCCCAAGGTTTCGTCGCGAAACCTTGGTATCGGCCAGTGGTTTCGCCGCGAAACCCACAAATGGCGCGATGGTTTCGCC